>CALMON010000040.1 GCA_937871785.1 uncultured Granulicella sp. | reverse complement strand
GGATCACCGGCGGTGAAGTAGATGACGAGGCCGGGCTTGCTGGAGAACTTCAGTGGCATAGAACCTCTATGAAACGCCTTACGTCCGCCCGAGAAATCGATTGATCGCAAACACCGCTCCCGGCTTGCCGCCCATCTGATCGTTCGCGGAAAGGGATGCCACATGCCCATCCGAAAACTGTAGCGTGATGCGCTCGGTGGTGGCCCCTGTCGTCAGGTACGCGTGGTCGAGCGCATCGAGAGGAAAGGACGCCGTCGTCCAGTGATAGAAGTTGTAGCGGCTCAACGTACCGGTAGCAGTCGTGCGATCCAGCGTGACCGTAGAATCGCTTGGCAGCAGACCGAATGCGAGTACTAGCAGGATCGCCCACACTGTTGCCGACCTGCGCGGAAACGGGCGCTGCCTGCATTTGTTGTATACGAGCAATGCAGCAAAGAAGACGGCCAACAACAGACCCAGACTGAACGGATCGTGAACCACTAGCTTCGTCGCCGATACCTGCGTACTTACATGCCAACCGAACATCGGCTTCTCCCTTGCTGTGGTCGATTTCGAAACGCGGCCAGCATCAACCCTTGACCTCCGTCGCATACATCCCATCCAGCTTCATCTCGCGCGTAAGGATCCCAATATCCTTATCCCCGCGCCCGCTGACGTTCACCATCAGGATCTGGTCCTTGCCCATCTTCGGCGCGAGCTTGATCGCCTCGGCCACTGCGTGCGCCGACTCGAGCGCCGGGATGATTCCCTCGGTCCGCGACAGCACCTTGGTCGCCTCGAGCGCCTCGTGATCCGTCGCGCTGGTGTAGGTGGCGCGGCCTGAGTCGTGCAGCATCGCGTGCTCCGGCCCGACGCTCGCGTAGTCGAGCCCCGCGCTCACCGAATGCGTCGCCGCCACCTGCCCCGCGTCATTTTGCAGCACGTAGGAATACGTTCCCTGCAAAACCCCCGGAACACCGCCGCCGTTCTTCTGGAAGCGTGCCGCGTGCTCGCCCAGCGCTGTGCCGCGGCCGCCGGCTTCGACACCGATCAGCCGCACGTTGGTGTCCGGGATGTATTCATAGAACGCGCCGATCGCGTTCGACCCGCCGCCGACGCAGGCGACAATCGCGTCCGGCAAGCGGCCTTCGTGCTCCATGATCTGACGCTTCGACTCGCGCGAGATGCAGCGGTGAAAGTCGCGGACCATCGTCGGGTAGGGATGGCTCCCCAACGCGCTCCCGAGGATATAAAACGTGTCGCGCACGTTCGTGACCCAGTCGCGCATCGCCTCGTTGATCGCGTCTTTGAGCGTCGCCGAGCCCGACGAAACGCCGCGGACTTCAGCCCCGAGCAGCCGCATCCGGAACACGTTCAGCTCCTGCCGCCGCATGTCTTCTTCGCCCATGTAGACGACGCATTCCAGCCCGAACAGCGCGCATACGGTCGCCGTCGCGACGCCGTGCTGGCCTGCGCCGGTTTCGGCGATGATCCTCCCCTTGCCCATGCGACGCGCCAGCAGCGCCTGCCCAAGCGCGTTGTTGATTTTGTGCGCTCCGGTATGCAGCAGGTCTTCGCGCTTGAGGTAAATCTTCGCGCCGCCCAGGGTTTCGGTCATGCGTTTTGCAAAGTACAAAGGCGTGGGGCGGCCCACGTAATCCTTCAACAGCCCGTCCAGTTCCGCCTGAAAGCTCGCGTCCGCCTGCGCGGCCGCGTACGCCGCGTCGAGTTCCAGCAGCGCCGCCATCAGTGTTTCCGGCACATAACGGCCGCCGTACTTGCCGAACCGCCCCGGCACGCTCATGGTCGGGATAGGTGCCGGACTCACCAACTGGCTGATGCTCATCGAAGAAGCTCCTGGCCGTACAAAGTCGCTGCAAAAGAAAAGAGCCCCGACAGATTCGTCGCGGCTCGGGGTTACTTCGCGTCTGCTGAAACCGTCAGCGCGTTCGCTTAGACCGCCGTGCCCGCCACGGGGCACCAGTCGCGGAAAGCAAAGCCGAAGCACGGGCTGGAACAGACGCGCATCTCGTTACCTTATACCTCGCGTTACGCTTTCTTCAAGTAGCTGCGTTCAAAGGCTGCTCAGAAAGTTGTACACCGGCGGCATCTGGGGCTCGCTCCGTCTGCATCTCATGGCTGTCGCGTAGAAGCCGGATTGTTCTTTCCGCCGACGCGTCCTGTTTTCGAGGAGATCGCCATGTTTCTGAAATTCTCTGTTGTTGCTCTGGCAACCGCCCTTTGCCTTCCCGTTGCGGCCACAGCGCAGTATGTGTCTCACCGTCAGCATGAGCGCGCCAAGCACGCGCAAACGCGCAGCGACCATCGCCACCACACCGGCGCTAAGATTGTCGGCGGCTCGGCCGTTGGCGGCGCGGTGGTGGGCGGCGTTCTGGGCGGCGGTAAAGGTGCGCTTATCGGTGGAGCGCTTGGTGCCGGCGGCGGAGCTGTGGCCAATAAGGCTCGCGAAAACCATGACGTGAAGCAACGCGAGCGCACTGGCAACTACTAACCTCAAGGTCGCAACGCGGCATGGTGAGCGGCTTCGTTGCATGGTAAACGGAACGTGCGGAGCGAACGTATGGAGTGAACGTACGGTCACTCCGTAGCTTCTCTCCCGCACCCGGGGACGGTGCCTCACTTCGGCCCTGACTAGCGCCATCCGGTTGCGATACAATTTTTGGCATGAAGGCGGCGTCTTTTTCCAGTACCGTTCGGTTCAAACGCTTTCGCCGCGGACGGCACGATCGCGGCTGGGTCGGGTCTCCTCCAGGCCAGACTTCCTTCCGGTAACGACATCGCTTCGCCTGCTATTTCTTTATAGAGGCTGAACTTTCGCGATGCTCCCAACCAAAAAGGGGCTTTCCCACCCCGCCGCTTACGCCGCGTGTTCCGATGAGCTTCGACGCCATCCCGGAACGACGCGAGGAGACCGAACCATGCCGAACGCCACCACTCATCCGAACTCCTTCAACGCCGCCGCCACGCTGACCTCCGGCGCGCAGACCGTCAAGTATTTCCGTCTCGGCGCGCTCGAAGGCACCGACCTGTCGCGCCTTCCGTTTTCGCTGCGCATCCTGCTTGAAAACCTGCTGCGCCACGAGGACGGCAAGTCCGTTACGGCCGACGACATCCGCTTTCTCGCCAACTGGGACGCGAAAGCCGAGCCCAGCCGCGAAATCGCCTACATGCCCGCGCGCGTTCTAATGCAGGACTTCACCGGCGTTCCCGCCATCGTCGACCTGGCCGCCATGCGCGATGCCATGGCCGCGCTGGGCGGCTCGCAGGCGGACATTGAAAAGATCAACCCACTGGTGCCTGCGGAGTTGGTCATCGACCATTCCGTGCAGGTGGACGAGTACGGCAGCGTCAACGCCTACGACCTGAACGCGGCGCTTGAGTTCACGCGCAACCGCGAGCGCTACGCCTTTTTGAAGTGGGGCCAGACCGGCTTCAGTAATTTTTCCGCCGTACCGCCAGGCATGGGCATCTGCCACCAGGTCAATCTCGAATACCTGGCGCGCGTAGCCTTT
>CALMON010000039.1 GCA_937871785.1 uncultured Granulicella sp. | reverse complement strand
CGGCAACCGTGCGTTTGTCGTACCCAGTATCAGGACGGTCGGAATCACCACAACCTCGCAAGTCTGGGGCGATTACGGTGTAATGTTCTGCCAATGTGGGCATCACTTTGCGCCAAGCGTTCGACGTTTCAGGGAAGCCGTGGAGAAGAACTAAGGGCTTGCCGGAACCGGCCATGCGGTAGAGAATTCGGATGCCATTAACCTCAGCTCTACCGAAGGACGTTGTGGAACTCATTTGTGGGTTTTGCGACACAGTGTTACCTCCCTCACTCCGGCCGTTGCTCTTTCTCTGTTGTTCCAAACATAGAACTCGGGCTCGATCACTGGCTGAACACCTCTTCTGCTGAACATGCCCCGGCCATTCAACTTGGTCGATAGCCGGAGAATCGTGTGGGGAAGCAACTCACCGACGAGCTTCCGGTTTGACTGCGCGGCGAGAACCACTTCGGGCCGTTGCTGAATCAAACGGGCTCGGATGGAGCACCCTATGAACAAGAGCTTCGGCCAAGTTCCTTGAATTGGGAACGCCGACGTTCGCAATGGCACCCTCAAGGCTTAATGTGGCGAAGCCATGTGCCATTGTCCATATAGCCAATGCCAAGCTCCTCGCTGATGCTTCTGAGGTTTCGATCTGAGCGGCCAGTCTGGCGGCAACTTCGTACGCCTTCACGGCCGAAGTCTGGACCTCCGGGTATGGAGTTTTGTCGATCCCCGACTGGAACATCACCGTAAAAAGATCGGAATGCCGCTCCGCAAATGAAACATAGGCAAGGTATACCGCGAGCAGTTTGTCGACGGGTGAGTTGGCCGTATCCGCTGCGGTCTGCAGTTCCGCTTCCAAAGTGCGGTTACCCAGCAGCACAATCTCGATCAGAAGCGCGTCCTTGTCTTTGAAATGATTGTAGGGAGCGCTAACGCTTACACCGGCCGTCCGGGATGCTTCATTCAACGTGAAGCCGCGGGGGCCTTTCTCGCGAACAAGCTGTAGTGCGGCCTCGATCATCGCGGCTTTCAGATCGCCATGGTGATAGGACTTCGTTTTCTTCACCATAGGAAGCCTTCGCCCCGATATCTGAATGCTGTTCACATTGAGTGTAGCACGACGCAAGTGATGAGTCACGATCTGCCTGTCCCACTTCTCGGACCCCTATTCTGTTCCTTCCTTAGGGGCCGTGATGGAAGCTGTCATCATCAGTCAGCCCCGGACAGAGTTGATAAATTCAGCTCATGATCGCTTTTCGCGAAGACACTGGGCAGGACCAGTCGAAATGATCACGACGGGCAGACAAACTACGTCTGCCTGTCGTGACATCCGGCTGCAAGGATTAGGGCTTAGCGCTGAATTCCCTCCGCGATCGTCACGGCTTCCTGGATCAACGGATTGATCCACTGTGTCACCTGCTCCGTGAGGCGAGGTTCGGTAGAGTTCGGGTGTCCCGCCTGGAAGGGCGGCTGCGGATCGTACTCCATAATGAGTTGCATGCGCTTGGCGACATCCTCACCCCGGACCTTTGCCAGGACAGAGAGGCCGAAGTCGATCCCGGCGGTGACGCCGCCCCCCGAGATGCGGTTTCGATCCGTCACCACCCGTTCACTTGCTGTTTCGATACCCATTGCTTTGAGCACCGGGAAGTAAGCCCAGTGTGTAGTCGACTTGTAATCCTTGAGCAGGCCTGCTGCCCCAAGCACGGTTGAACCCGAGCAGACCGAAGTGACATAATCCGCCGTTGCACCACGTGATTTTAGGAAGTCTATGAGCTCAGGATCTTGCATCGCTGCATTGCTGCCAAAGCCGCCCGGGACCAAAAGGATGTCCAGATGCTGCGGGCAATCGGCATAGGTCATTGTTGGAACGACGGAAAAGCCCGTATCGGTTGCTACCGGATCAAGTGTTTTCGAAAGCAGGTAGGTTGTGCAACTCATGCTCAGGGCGGTGAGTGGACCCACGAAGTCCAAGGCCGTCATGAAAGGGTAGAGAATGATTCCTAGGGCAAGGGGCTGGTCGGAGCCGACGATCGCTTCGTATTGATTCGACATTGTGTTTTCCTTCTACGTTCGGTCTGGTTGAGTTGTACGGGTGTTGATTAGAGCGCAGGCAGCGGCTGTATTCGTCCTGCGGTCAGCGCGCGGGCGATCGTGAGACCCTCATCCAGGCTGACCTGCATGGCGGCTTCCGCCATGGCGGTAAGCTCCGGACCTGCAAGAGCCGGCGTGCCTGTGTTGAAGGGCGGCTGAGGATCGTACTCCATCATCAGCTGGGTCATCCTGGCTGTTTCTTCCCCTCGCAATGCGGCGAGCAACGTCAAGCCGAAGTCAATCCCCGCCGTGACCCCTCCCCCGGTGAAGCGATCACGATCGATGACCACCCGTTCGTGAACTCCAGTGACGTTCGGGAAGGTTTCCAGTTGCTCGTAAACGGCCCAATGCGTCGCCGCCCGATAGCCATCCAGCAGACCGGCCGCAGCGAGCAGTACGGAACCCGAGCATACGGAAGTGATGAACCGCGCACGCTTCCCAGCGCTGGCGAGAAAATTTAGCAGCTCCTTCTGTTGCAAAGCCAGGTTCGTCCCAAAGCCGCCCGGCACGAATAGGACATCCAGGTCTTCAGGGCACGTTTCAAACGTTGCTGTGGGCACAATCGAAACGCCTGAATCTGTAAGCACAGGGTCAAGCGAATCCGAGATCAAATGGGTGATGCTATGAAAGCCAAGCGTCGCCTGGGGACCCGCCAGATCGAGCAGGGTCATGTGTGGATAGAGCAGCATCCCGAGTTGAAGGGGAGATTGCTCACGGAAGTCTGGTACCGATGAGTTGTCCATACCTTAGAATGTAGCACGAACGGTCGTGCTAAAATTAAGGGGTTGGAGAGCAGAGGGGCGGGCTCAAGGCGCCATGCCTTCCCGGCCATAGACTTGGTTCGCGGCAACGGGGTGCGACCGACCTACGAGCTGATGGGTGTGTTCAAAATGTTCATCAGCAGGCCTTCTCGACGACAATGGAGGAAGAGACTCCGACGCGGCTACTTGCTGCCTATCGAGATGGAGGTGACCGGAAATGAAAAACACCAAGGACAGAATTCTGGCGCAGGGAGTCGACCTTTTGTCGGAGAGTGGCTTTGCGCAGGTCACCGTCGGCTTGCTGGCCCAGCGAACCGGGATGTCGAAGAGTGGATTGTTCGCGCACTTTGGCTCGAAGGAAGAAGTGCAGCTGGGCCTGATGGAAGAGACGGTTCGTATGAGTTCCATTTGCTTCGTTGAACCCGCAATGCAACACGCACCTGGGTTGGAGAGACTCAGATCTCTCGTTTATGGCTGGCTGGGCTGGACGGGCAAAGCCGGGCTGCCTGGCGGTTGTCCCATCGCGGCAGGCCTCTTCGAACTTGACGATGTTGCCGAATCCGATCCGGTACGGCAACGATTGCTTTCACTGGAGGAGCAATGGCGGGAGTTGCTGGTCTCGACCACAGCAGAAGCCGTGGCTTCGGGAGAACTCGCAACCGACCTCGATCTCGACCAGTTCGTTTGGGAACTCTGCGGCATTTACCTGAATCATCATGTGTCCGAACGTTTCCTGCATGATCCGGCGGCGAAGACAAGGGCACAAAGCGCGTTTGAAGCACTTGTGGAACGATCTATCCCAAAAACGAAACCAGCAACCAGGAAAAAGCCCGTACGATCAAAGCGCTAGGTACGAGTCGCATTCGATCGCCAGCTATGTGAATTCACGTTTATAGGCATGCACACATAAGCGGTCCAAGACGCACTGCTGGTCTTTTCTTCCTAAACGAATGCATCCTTTGGAACGGTAAGTGGGTCTGACGTTTATATGAACGTCGTTCATATGGAGCTTACCATGATCAAGATGACAATTCTTCTACGCAGAAAAGCAGGCACCAGCCACGACGACTTCGTCGCCCATCACCGGAACAATCACGCGCCGCTCTTCGGTGCGCTGCCTGAAGTGAAAAAGTTCGTAAGGCGGTATGTGCAATGTCACTCTACCGGGGACCAGCTTCCGGGCTTGCCGGACAACCACATTGATGGTTCCACTGAACTCTGGTTCGACGATCTCGCCGGCCTCGCCGGGGTCTTTCAATCGCAGAACTATATGACGACAATCCGCCCGGATGAAGAGAAGTTCCTGGACCTGCATGCCTGTGAGTTTCTGGTTGGTGCGGAGCATGAAGTCATCCCCATGGCGCACGCCTAGAAGGTGATAAGGAGGGAACAAATGATCTTCTCTCATGGGGCTTCCCTCGGACTCCCACTTAGCGCGCCTTGAACGAAGGCGCCGAGAGGACCGTACCCTAGCAGTCAACTCTGATCATTGCAGATGAAGACCTTTGCGCAGTCGCGTGCATACGCCGTCAGATGTTATTTGCATGTCTTCGGCTTGCTTTCTGAAGCAAGCCGCAGGATCTGGCCGTCCTTAGCCGTCGCGCATTCGAGCATAGTTGCCGCTGTTTCATTTCTGATCTGCGCATACGCGCATTGGATATTCTCGTCGCGGATGCAAGTGGCAGAAATGAATCGTGGCGGATCTATCTGCTACAAGAGGGCCGTCCCGCTTCGTCGGTTCCCGCAGCATGCATAATCTGGTGCCTCCTGTCTGATCAATTTGAATCTCCAACGATGCAGTTGGCATCTAGCTTTTGTAGCCAACCAATCGGTTGGAGTTTCGTTTTCTGGAGAGTGTATGACAGGTAAGCTAGAAAATAAGATCGCAATCGTCACGGGTGGCACCAGTGGTATCGGGTTGGCGACGGCCAGGCAATTCGCACTCGAGGGTGCCAAGGTCTTCGTCACAGGGCGCCGACATAAAGAACTCGCGTCTGCCATAGAGCAGATCGGCAACGGTGCCGTCGCTGTACAGGGCGACGTTTCGAAGTTGGAAGATCTGGATAGACTCTATGCAACGGTGCGTGAGCAGGCAGGAAGACTCGATATACTCTTCGCCAATGCGGGCGTAGCGGAACACGCCAGCATCGAGCAGGTGACGGAGGCGCAGTTCGATACAGCGTTCTCCACAAATGTTCGCGGGGTATTTTTTTGCGTGCAGAAAGCACTTCCCTTGCTACCGGACGGCGCAACAGTCATTCTCAACGCTTCGATGTGGACCATCAAAGGCATCGAGGGCTTTGGAGTGTTGAGCGCAAGTAAAGCAGCGGTACGGAGTTTTGCACGCACATGGGCTAATGAACTCAGGTCTCGCCACATTCGTGTGAACGTCGTCAGCCCAGGGCTGGTCCACACCCCTGCAATCGAGAAGGCGACCGGCGGCCGGGACAATGCCTTGGCCCTACTCTCAAGACTGGCAAAGGACATCCCACTGGGACGAGTCGCGCGCGCAGACGAAATAGCGAGAGCTGTTGTATTCCTCGCCTCCGAGGATGCCAGCTTCGTGAATGGCGCCGAACTGTTCGTAGACGGCGGCATGGTTCAGATTTAGCACGAAGCCGGTTGCCCATAGCGCGAACATCCAAGGTCCTTGCGCTATGGGTACCGACGTGCACCTGAGCTACTAGCTTGGGGAAAGTCCTCGTCGTTCATGGAGCACCATACTAACTATGTTCAAGGCCTCTCATCGGCGGGGCGACGCGAGATGTTGTGCGGCCCTCACCACGCATAATCTCCGTTGCCGAAGCTCCTGCACATCACTACCTTCCACGCCTGTGATCATGCGCGCGAGTTGCGGTACGGCAAACCACCAGGCCGCTAGAGCGATTAGTAGAAACAAGAGCTTTGCCGGTTCCAAATCCGCATTCAGCACACCTCTATGTTGTGCCTCGGCTACCATCGCAACCGTGCGCTGGTAGCGCTCGGTGCGGCCGGCCTCGTTCACCGCGGGAGCTCGCCCAAGACCCTCCCAGAGTAGAAGGCGCGTCAGCTCGGGATGTCCGGCATGATAATCAAAAATGCAGCCAGTGTACTCACCGATGTCTTCAAACCCTGATGAGGCAAGCGGTAAAGACGCCGCCAGCTTCTCAAGCTCGGCCGTCAAGACCGTCTCGAAAAGAGACCGCTTGTCTCCGAAATAGTTATATAGCCGCTCTTTGTTCAGGCCTGCACGTTCAGCAATGCGGCTCATCGTCGTAGCGTCCGGACCGTGCTCTGAGAATTCATCGCGTGCTGCTTCCTGAAGACGGCGTCGCGTTTCCTGCGTATCCCAAGCCATTCCTCATCATATTGCGTCCCCAATGCTTTGGTTGGGATCTGAGCGTTCCTACTCGGGTAAGCTGGGAGCAAACTGCGCTTGCTAAGCCGCTACATATCAGCGGAGACCTTCTGGATGAAGGACGCTTATTCTTGGAACCGCTCATTCTGCACCCGAGCGGTTTATTCTGAAAAAAACATCGACAAACCGTCCATAGCATACGCCGTGTCGAACTTCACAACACTAGGCGGTATCGACATATAGTCTTTGCGGCATGTCTCAGATTTGTTGCACTTGAGATGTGGCGAGTCGATATGAGTTGAGCGATGTTCAGTGGGAGCGGATCAAGGGCACGCTTCCTGGTCGAGCGGAGCATGTAGGGCGCACGGCGGTGGACAACCGGCAGTTCGTAAACGCGGTGCTTTGGGTGCTGCGAACGGGCGCACGCTGGCACGATCTGCCGGAGCGTTACGGCAAGTACAAGAGCGTGCACACGCGCTTCATGCGCTGGGCACGGGCCGGCGTCTGGGAGCGGCTCTTCGATGATCTGGTGGCAGACAAGAAGAACCAGTACCTGATGATCGATTCGACCATCGTGCGAGCACACCAACAGGCGGCGGCGGGCCGCAAAAAGGGGGCTCCGAAGACCCGGCTCTGGGGCGTTCCCGAGGGGGACTGAGCACCAAGATCCACCTGATGACGGACGAGGCCGGGCTGCCGGTTGCCTTTCGCATCACACCGGGCCAGGCGGCGGAGTATGCCCAGGCCATCGCTCTGCTGGAGGGTCGGAAGGCTGACGCGGTGATCGCTGACAAGGGCTACGACTCGGCCGAGATCGTAGCAAAGATAGAAAGCCTCGGCGCGGTGGCCGTCATCCCACCGCGCCGGCACTGGAAAGTGAAGCGCAGCTACGACCGCGAACTCTATAAAGAACGCAATCGCATCGAACGCTGCTTCAACCGCCTCAAACACTTCCGCCGCTTCAGCACACGATACTGCCGTACAGTCGAGGCCTTCCGCTCCTGCACTGCACTCGCATGCTCCTGGATCAGACTTCAGCTATATGTGGATACCGCCTAGCGCTTGGAACGTGGATGGTGATCGTATTCGTTTCGATCACGGTGTTCCTCGTAGGCTTTCGACTGCTGGCTCTTGCGAGCTTTCCCGTTCCGGCGGGTTCCGCATGGCTGGTCGTCCGCAAACACCCCAGGATGTTCCAGCTACGGGGCCACTCGCTCCAGCAGAAGAGCTACTATGACCCTCGTAAATACTGAGCAAACCCGTCTGATGCCCTGGTACGCCAAGGCCGGAGCGGCCTCCAGCATCGTTCCACTCGCCCGTTGGGTGACATCCCGGATCTTCACCACGAAGGACGGGGGCTACGGGATAGCCGCTCACGTTATCGAGCGCCTCGCGCAAGGTGAATCCGCATAGTTCGCATTGCTTCAGCGATGCCCGCTACAGGCCGCCCCGCCCTTTTTCTAAACACCCGAGGATTCCTAGGAAACGCCCCTGTACCTTGCCGCCTGCTTTACCGTCGCGTCGGCTTGCAACGCCGCCGCATGCTTACCATCTCTAAGCCATCATTTCGGCCCAGGCGCAGACCTACCACAAGCTCGAATACACGAGCGATGCGCAGAGCTATTACAAACAAGAGGACACCGTCAAAGGGGAGTGGCAGGGGAAACTTGCCGCTTCCTTCGGGCTGTGCGGCCAGGTTGCTCCTCTGGAGTTTGCTCGCATGACCGACGGCAAGCACCCTCAGACAGAAGAACAGATGGTGCAACACCGAGAGGGGAAGGAGTACACAAACCCGGACGGGTCTGTGACCAAGCCGGTCGAGCACCGGGCCGGGTGGGATGCGACGTTCTCCGCTCCCAAGTCTGTCTCCCTCACTGCGCTGGTAGGAGGAGACGAGCGCGTGACCGAAGCCCATCGCGCCGCAGTCACGACGGCTTTGGACGAGCTGGAGAGGTACACGCA
>CALMON010000038.1:15415-16073 GCA_937871785.1 uncultured Granulicella sp. | reverse complement strand
CGTAGACGGTGGTTTGGAATTGATTGTGGAGAATATCGGCCGGTAGAACGGATCTCGCGAAGAAAGGTGGTCTGCCAAAGCTGAGCTATGAGCGTGGAGCCCACGCCGCGTATCACCTCCGGTGTGCGAGCAGAATTTGCTCCACCTGCCGAAGATCTTCTTCGGTGTCGACACCGACCGTATCGAACTCCGTTTCGGCGACATACAGGCTCAGGCCGTTTTCAAGCAGGCGAAGCTGTTCCAGCCGTTCCGTTTGCTCCAGCGGGCCAGGGGTAAGCGCGGCGAAACGGGCCAGCGCGGCGCGGCGATAGGCATACAGGCCGAGGTCCTTCCAATACGGCGTCGGCGGCAGCGTGTCGGGTGAGGCCGAAAGTGCGTGGTCGCGGTCGTACGGAATCGTGGCGCGGGAAAAGTACAGCGCGCGGCCATCGTGCGCGGTCACTACCTTCACGGCGTTGGGGTTGCCGATATTCGTCGGGGAGCAGCGGACTTTCAGCGTCGTCACGTCAACGCCGTCGCGCGCGGCAAACGGCTGGAGCAGGTCGGCGATATGGGCGGGGCGGAGCAGCGGCTCGTCCCCTTGAATGTTGACGTAAATCGCCGCGTCGATTTGTTGCGCGATCGCGTGGAGCCGGTTCCCTTGTAGAAGTAGCGTGGA
>CALMON010000038.1:0-15405 GCA_937871785.1 uncultured Granulicella sp. | reverse complement strand
AGGTGAGCAGGCAAGGCCAGCCGCGGTCGTGGCACAGGCTGGCGACTTCTTCCGAATCCGCGGCAATCACGACGTCGTCGAGCGCTGGGCAGGCTTTGGCAGCCGCATATACCCAGGCAAGAAGTGGCTCGCCCGCCACGGGAAGCAGAACCTTGCGCGGCAGGCGGGTGGAGGCGAGCCGCGCCGGAATGACCCCGACAACTCTGCCGAGGGAGACGGGGGCGAAGGGAGAAGAGATCATCGGGCGGAGTCGTCCGTTCCGTTCGGGAGCAGGCGGGCCACCTTGTTTCGGCGATACACGCCAAAGGCGAGCGCGGCCACCACAAGCAGCAGCACACCCATAACGGCCGCGGCGACATACAAAAGGTGCAGGGCGCGGTCGAGCGTGTTCGGAGACGTGATGTTCGACTGCGCCGCGGCAAAGCTCGCCGCAAGCATGAGGCGGGGCGCGGCCAGCAGGCCGACCGGAGCGACGATGCGGCGACAGTCTGCGAAGCGCATGACCTTAGCATAACGTGCGGAAAGCAGCTAGGTGCGGAGCGCGCCCTTGTTGTTGACCGGGCGGGGCCGGGAAACTAT
This sequence comes from uncultured Granulicella sp., assembly GCA_937871785.1. Taxonomy (GTDB): domain Bacteria; phylum Acidobacteriota; class Terriglobia; order Terriglobales; family Acidobacteriaceae; genus Granulicella. The sequence goes on along the minus strand of CALMON010000038.1, from coordinate 14,826 downwards.
GATGAACGGAGCGGCTTGTGTCGCGGCTGCTTCGGTTTGGCGTGCCGCTGGATACGGTTGTTTCCTTCACCCCGGCGGTGTAGCTCAGATGGTTAGAGCGACGGACTCATAACCCGTAGGTCACTGGTTCGATTCCAGTCACCGCCACCAATCTTTGCGGCAGCAGGTCGTTACCTTGCCCGCGAACATGGACGGAGTATCATTCCTCTACTGGCCGCGTCTAACGGATGCTGCTCGAATGTTCTGTCGGTGGAGACCCTGTCGTTATGCTGAAAAATGCAAAGATTGCGCTGCTGGCCGTGTCTGTTGTGTTGATGTTGACCGTGTTTCTGGGCCTGACGGTCCATGGGGTGCGGACGGTTTCAGCGGCGCAGCAGCAGGATGGCGCGTATCGGCAGATCGATGTGTACGGCGAGGTGCTGCGGCACATTCAGACCGATTACGTGGAAGATCCCAACATCGGCGCGGTGACCAATGGCGCCCTGCGTGGGCTGCTCGAGTCGCTCGATGCGGATTCGAGCTATTTGACGCCCGAAGATTACAAGACCTACAAGGCGGATAAGGGCGGCAAAGCACAGGTCGGCATCAATGTATCAAAACGCTACGGCTACGCGACGGTAGTGAGCGTGGTCCCGGGCAGCCCGGCGGAAAAGGCCGACCTGAATGACGGCGACATCATCGAGGCCATCGGTTCTCATGACACGCGGGATATTTCGCTCGCGATGATCCAACGCATGCTTGAAGGAGCGCCCGGAAGCGAGTTGACGCTAGCAGTGATCCGGCCGCGTAAGGCAGACCCGGAAAAGGTGGTGCTGAGCCGCGTAGTGGTAAGTGAGCCCGCCGTGGCCGAAACGATGTACGAGAACTCGTCCATTCTGTATTTGAAGCCGATGATCCTCGATCACGACCACGTGCAGCAGGTTGAGGGCAAGCTGAAATCGATGAGCAAGAACGGCAACAAAAAGGTCCTGCTCGACCTGCGCGACGTGGCGGCGGGCGACATTCCGGAGGCGATTCGGCTTTCGAACTTCTTCCTGAAGCAGGGGACAATCACGCAGCTTGAGGGCCAGAAGGTAGCCAAGCAGACGTTTACGGCAGAAGCGTCAAAAGCAGTCGATCCTGCGGGTCCGGTGGTGGTGTTGGTGAACCGCGGTACGTCCGGCCCGGGAGAAGTTGTGGCGGCGGCACTGCTCGACAATAAGCGCGCGGATCTCGTCGGTGAAAAGACCTTTGGAGAGGGCGCGCAGCAGAAAACCTTTGAGCTTCCGGACGGTGCGGCACTGATCCTGTCGATCGCGAAATATGAGACGCCGTTGGGTAAAAAGATTCAGGATGACGCAGTGACGCCGGGAACTCTGGTGGCTTCGAACACCGATCTGGCGGGTGCGGATGATGACGACGCGCTCGCGTCCAAGCCGGACGTGAAGGCCACTCCGGTGAAGAAGCCGGCTGCGCAGAGCGACGATCAGTTGAATAAAGGTCTTGAGCTGCTGAAGGCGAAAGCAGCCTGATCTTCAGCGCTTTTGCCCGTCGCAAGACAGGCGAAAGGTACCAGAAAAACCTGCCGCTCCTCATGGGGCGGCATGGTACGGTTAAGTGGCCGTGCCTACCCTGTTTCAGCGCGAAGAAGACGAGCTTCCCGAAGCTCAGGTGCGGCCGTCGCGGCGGCGCTGGAGTGACTACTTCCGAGAGCCGGAATACCCGACCCGAAAGATGGCGATCAAGTCGACATTCCTCGTTTTGCTGGGGGTGTCGGCTGTTTTCGGCATGATGGTCGGGTTGATGCTGGTGTATTCCGTCAACCTGCCGCAGATGGAAGAGCTGGCCCGCTACCGGCCGAGCACGACAACGGAACTGTACGACATCCATGGCAAGGTTTTCGGCTCCTTCGCGCTGGAGCGGCGCGTCGTGGTGCCGTATTCGGAGTTCCCCCAGGTTCTGAAGAACGCCATCTTTTCGATTGAAGACAAGAACTTCGAAACCAACGGCGGCGTCAACCTGATTCGTGCGGCCGGTGCAGCGTACCACGATCTCCACACCAAAGGCCGCGGGCAAGGTGCGTCGACACTGACCATGCAGCTTTCGCGCAACCTGTTTTTATCTTCCGAGAAGAGCTATGGACGCAAACTCCAGGAAATCTTTCTCACGCTCCAAATCGAACGGCGGTTCACGAAGAACCAAATCTTTGCGCTTTACGCCAATCAAATCTATCTCGGCCGCGGCACGTACGGATTCGAGGCCGGGGCGGAATACTATTTTTCAAAGCACGTCCACGACTTGAGCCTTCCAGAAGCCGCTCTGCTCGCGGCGTTGCCTAAAGGGCCGGAGGAGTTTTCGCCGGTGCGGCATCCGGAGCGCGCGCTGAAGCGGCGAAACCTTGTGATCAGCGAGATGCTGCTGGACAAGAAGATTACGGCCGAGCAGGCCGACGAAGCGAAGGCCGCTCCGTTGGGTTTGCACCTTGAAACCCCGGCGAATACTGAGGCACCCTACTTTGTCGAAGAAGTCCGTCGCCAACTGGAGCACGACTACGGTGTGGAAGAAGCGCACGGCGCCGGACTGCGAGTGTACACGTCGCTCGACCTTGACCTGCAGCGCGTAGCCAACCGTACGGTCCTGGAGCGCGTCGCCGAGTACGAACGGCGGCACGGGTGGAAGGGCAAGCTCCAGAATGTGTTGAACGGCGGCAGCACGCTCGAAGAGTATCGGCATCCTGACTGGTCGCAGACCATCGCGGAGGGCCAATATCTGCATGCCTTGGTCACCGAGGTCACACCGGCGAAGATGGTGGTCAAAGTAGGTCCGGCGACTACGGCGACGATGACGCCAACCGACTGGGTTTGGACCGCCCACCCCAAGGCAACCGACCTGGTGCGGGTAGGTGACATCGTGTATGTGCGCGTGGGCACCGGGCATGCCAAGACGGAGCAGCCGGGGGTGGTTTCTCCGGTGGAAAAGCCGGAAGTCGCGGCGAAAGACCGGGCTCGCGAACCTCTCGTCTCCGGACCGCACGTGGTGCTCGAGCAGGACTCGGGGGCGCAGGCCTCGCTGATGGCGGTGGATAACGCGAACGGCGAAGTGCTGGCGATGGTTGGTGGACGCGACTTCGCTCTGAGCCAGTTCAACCGCGCGACGCAGGCGCAGCGGCAGGTGGGGTCGAGCTTCAAGCCATACGTGTACACCACCGCGATTGAAGGCGGCATGAAGCCGACCGACACTGTCGTCGACGCGCCGACGAGCTTCTACACGCCGAACGGACCGTATACGCCGCATAACTACGAGCCGGACTATAAAGGCACCATGACGCTGACGACCGCATTTGAGGAGTCGCGCAACATTCCCGCGCTGAAGCTGGCGAACAAGTTTGGCATCACCAAGGTCATCGAGGTGGCGCATCGGTTCGGCATCACGAGCAACATCCCGGCGTTCCTGCCGGTGGCCATCGGCTCGGCGGACATTACGCTGGCCGAGCAGGTGGGCGCTTATAGCGTATTTCCGAACGACGGCATCCGCATTGCGCCGCACTATATTCGCAGGGTGGTGAACGCGGACGGGACGCCGGCCGAGGAGACCACTCCCGAGGTTCGCGAGGTGATTTCGCTCGACACGGCGCGCACGATGATGATCCTGCTGCAGGCGGTGGTGCAGCATGGCACGGCTGCGAAGGCGTCATTGCTCAAGCACGCGCTGGGCGGCAAGACCGGCACGACCAACAACTACACGGACGCCTGGTTCATCGGATTCTCTCCTTCGGTGACCAGCGGAGTGTGGATCGGGTTCGATAATCGAGAAACTCTGGGCCCGAAGGAAACCGGCGCGCAAGCCGCCTTGCCGATGTGGATGGACTTCATGAAGGCGGCCGTGGCTGGGAAGCCGGACGAGCAGTTTGCGAAGCCGAATGCGCCTAAAAAGAAGCTCGACGTAGCGACCACTCCGGCGGACGAGGTGATCGTTCCGAAGGCGGCGAAGGACCCGGACGCCGACCCGGATGCAGATGCCAATGAACCCGAGCCGGCTCCGGTCAAGGTGCCGACACCTGCTACGCCGATCGTTCCGGATGCAGCCGGCTCCGGTAAGCAGGTCGCTGTGCCGGTGAAGCCCACGCCGGTGCCGAACGCGCCTCCGCAGGAGTAAACAAACTCCACAGCGAAGCCGGGTGAGAGGTATTCACGCTTCTTCGCTTGCCGGTACGGTCGGGTGAACAGCGTCGCACAGGGCGAAATATCGTTGAGCGCGGCGCACGTCGAGCCCGATCTGAGCTTTTAAAGAGTTGGGGGAGTCGTAGCGAACCTCGCCGCGAAGCCGCTTCAAAAACGTGAGCTCAAGAGGCGTTTGCTCGGACAGGTCCACAGGTATAAAGTCGAGCAGGTGCGACTCGACCGCGTAGGAGTCTGCGCCAAAGGTAGGGCGATTGCCGGCGTTGGTGACTCCGCGAAAGGTACGTGCGCCGCGGCCTTCGCCGATGGTCAGCGTCGTGATGTACACCCCATGCGCGGGAAGCAGGCCGTCGTATGGAGCGAGGTTGATGGTCGGAACGGCGTAGCGAGTGCCGTAGCCGCGGCCTGAAGCCGGGGTGCTGCGGATGGCAAACGGCCGTCCCAGCAACGTGCGAGCCAGCGACAGGTTCCCGGCTTCAATCAGGGAGCGGATGCGGCTAGACGACACGGCCGCGCCTCGCAGCTTGTACGGCGGATAGGCCTGAACGCGAAAGCCCATCTCGGAACCGAGAGCGGAAAGCGTTGCGATGTTTCCAGCGGCGGCGGCTCCGAAACGAAAATTGTCGCCTTCATGCACTTCGACGGCGTGCAGCGCTTGCCGCAGGATGTTGCGGGCAAAGTCGGCGGGCGACCAGGCGGCGAGCTCCGGCGTGAACGGGAGAACTACCACGTCATCCACTCCCGAAGCCCGTAGAAGACGTACACGTTCCGCAATCGGCGTAATCAGCCGCAGATTGCGGGTGGGGTTAAGCACCTGTGACGGGTGAGGATCGAACGTGACCGCAACCGATTTGACCGGGCCGCGATGCGCGGCGTCGGGCAGCCTTGAGAGCGCGAGTGCGCGGCTCCGGATGGCGTTCAGCACCATCCGATGGCCGCGGTGGGTACCATCGAAGTTGCCGATGCTGACCACGGACGGGCGTGGGTCGGCGGCGACGCGCTCCAGGGAAGAATAGATCTGGGTCATTGGCTCTTGGCGGCCGCTCGGCTAGAGGGAATGCGCGATACGTCGTTGGTCGCCAGCGAGAACTGCCGACTCGGCCTGAGGCGGATAGCAGCGGAGTTGTAAAGACCTGCGCCCTCTCTTGAAGGACGCAGGCTGAAGGTCATAACGGCTTTGATCTTCGCCACGTGAAGCGGCTGCGTATACTCCTGGACGGGGAAAGAAGGCAGCGGAAGCATCGTCGCAACGACACCCGCTGAGCACAAGTTTGAAACATTCATGAAGGGAGCTCCGGGGCTATGTCAAACGTGAGTTGGAGCCCGTCGTGCGCGAGCCGGACGTTCGCAGGCAGTTCCGCATTGACTGCGTCGTGGTCCAGATCATGGCATATGTGGGTGAAAAACGCTCTCTGTGGCTTGAGGTGAGCAACAAAGTCAAGCGACTTGGCGAGGTGCGAGTGGCTCGGGTGCGGGTCGCGGCGGAGCGCGTCGAGGATCAGGATGTCGAGACCCTGTAACAGCTCGGCGGATGCTGGCGAAATGTCGGACATGTCGGTAAGGTACGCGGCAGTGCCGAACCGATAGCCACTGATCATGTTGCGGCCATGCGTCACCGGGACGCGGACGAAGTCGGCACCAAAGAGTGGGACGTGGGTTCCGGGAGCCTGCGAAATGCGATGCAGATCGACGCGAGCGGAGGTCGGGTAGCGATCGACCTTGCGGAAGGTGTACTCGAAAACACGCTCGATGATATCGGCGGTGGGATCGTCGGCGTAGAGAGGAAGGTTACCGGGCCGACCGAAAGTGAGGGGACGTAGGTCGTCGAAGCCGAGGATGTGATCGGCGTGTCCGTGCGTGTAGAGCACCGCATCGACGCGCGTGAGGCCCTCGCGAATTGCTTGCGCATGGAAGTCCGGGCCGGTGTCGATCAGTACGGTACGGTCGTTGTAGACGAGGCGCAGCGAAGGCCGGGTGCGCCGGTTGGGCGAGCCGGGCAGCCTCGCGTCCGCGCACACCGCGCAGGGGCACCCCAGGGTGGGAACTCCCATGGAGGTGCCGCTGCCGAGAAAGGTGAGAGTCGCTTGCATGAGAGCCGGGGATTGGGAGACAAGGGGTCGTGGATTGGGGGAGATATTGTGGCACTCTCCCCACCCTCATCGAGCGGCTAGCGAATGATGCTTGGACCGCCCGTCATCGGCGGTCCACCGAAACCTGCCGGGCCTCCGGGTGCCCCCGGACCTTGCCGCGCGGCGGCTTGCCGGGCGAGTGCCTGCGTCACTTCGAGGAATCCCATGCGCATTTCAAACAGCGCCGATTGCAGCAGACGGTCTTCGCCATCGCTCATATTGCCGGCCGACTTCTCGGCGATCACACCGAGCATGTCGATCGACTGCCGCGCGCCCAGCAGGTCCACCTGCGGCGGCTGGTTGCCCTCCGGCTGTCCACCGCCCAGTTGGTAAATGCACTGCATGTACACCGACTGGATGAGGCGATCGAACGTCATGCCGGGCATCACGTCCATTCCCGGATTGGCGGCGCGAATCGCGGTGTCGAGCCGGTCGACCGTCGCCTGGTAGGCGCGCACGGCCTGCTCGATTTGCTCGGCGGTCAGCGGCGGCATTTCCGTCGCTGGCTCGCCGTCCTGAAGGCCGGACTCCTCGGCAGAAGGCAGATTGGGCACAGCTTGCGGACCGCGCTGCTGAACCGCCGCTGCGGGGGTGGGCTCCGGCTCGCGAATCGGCTTGGGCTCGGAAGGGGGAGCGTCGGGGCGAACGTCGCCTTCTGCGGTGAACTTGCGGCGGTCGTTGATGACGAAAGGTTTGTCAGCCATGGTCTTGGGAGTCCGTTCTTTGGGCTTGGTCAGCGTGGAGCGATGAGTAGGGGGCGAGGTATGGGTTTCGTTCAGTCTTGAGCTTGGAGTGGATCTGCCGTGAGAGGGTTGCGTTTCAGCGCCGTGCCGCCATCATAGGTGAGTCGCCGGCCATGGGTTTCGCGGCGCGCATAGCCGAGCGCGAGCGTGACCAGACCGGTCTCAAGCTCGACGACCGCGACGCTGGTCAGCTCGCCGGCAGGTTTGCCGTCCAGCGTCAGCGGGGCGGGCAGCAAAGGCAGCTCGCCCGTGAGCGCGAACGCCGTAAAGCCGCGATGCACCTGCCCGCGAGAACGGATGCGTTCCACAATTTCCTGACCGAGATAACAGCCCTTGGCGAAATGCAGCGCGTGCGATTGCTCAGTTTCCTGCGGGAGGTCGCGGTCGCGGATGTCCTGACCGAAGCGCGGCATTCCTGCAAAGATGCGGAAGGCTTCAAGCGTTTTCGGCTCGATCGGCTCGACCCCCGAAGCCTCCAGAGTGGCTCGTATCGCGGCGATGGTTTCGGGAGCGGACCAGACTTCAAAGCTCCGCACGGCTGCTTGCGGCGCGAAGATCAACACGGGCTGACCACCGTAAGCGGCATGAGCCAGGTGGTTTGCCGCGGGCGCGGGCAGCAGGATAGCGGCGAGGCGCTCGGCAGCCAGAGGTCCGGCAAGCAAAAGGCCGTGCTGGTCGTTTTCACTGCTTACTTGCTTGGCCTCGGCGTTCTCGGTCATCACAGGCAGCAGTTCCACATCGTCCATGATGATGAACCGGTCGAGATGCTGCTGGATCGGAGCGGCCTGCCGCTTCGTGGTTTCAAGCAGAAACTCCGCGCCATCTCGCCACACGGTGCAGTCGCCTTGAATACGGCCTTGGGCATTAAGCAGGAAGTTGTAGTTGCCTTCACCCTCGGCGAGCGCCTGGGCGGAGTTGGTGACCATGCCGTTCAGCCAGCGCGTGCGGTCCTCCCCTGTGACACGGAGAAAGGCGCGGTCGTCGAGCGGGGCGAGCACGGCACCGGTGAGCAGGGCGTTGAGTTCGGATACAGGCACAGGTTCGATTGTATCGGTTTGCTTGCCGGTACACTGAGGGGAGCGCGATGGAGGAAGGTTTCTTGGCGAAACTCTGGATGGGGAAGAAACGCTGGACGAACTGGGTGTGTTGGGGCGCGGCCTGTGCCGTGCTGGCCGGGGGCGTCCGTGTTTCGGAGGCGCAGGGCGCGGCAAAGCAGGACAAGAAAGCCGCGGCGAGTGCCGAAGTACGGCTTACGAAAGAGCAGGAACGCGTTCTGCTCGGCGACATCGATGCGACGCTGAAGTTTGCGAGCGACGACTCCAAGCTGGAGATCAAGCGGCCGGTGAAGGGCTCGTTCCTTTCGCGCGAACAGATGAATGCCGAGCTGCGCAAGAAGTTCGACGATGATGAAGGCGAAAAGCGCATGGAACGCAGCGAACTCGTCCTTAAAAAGTTCGGCTTGCTGGATCGGGATTTTCACCTGCGTCCATTTCTCTTGAGCCTGCTCACGGAGCAGATCGCCGGCTTTTACGACGACAAAACGCACACGATGACACTGCTCGACTGGGTGCCGGAGCAGCAGCAACTTCCCGTGATGGCGCATGAACTGACCCACGCGCTGCAGGACCAACGGGTGGGGCTGACGAAATACGACGACCAGGAAGCCAAGGGTATCGCTCGGAACGTGGCGGAAGATAATCACCACATCCAGTTGGATGAAGTCGACACGGCGCGGCAGGCGGCGGTGGAAGGCCAGGCGCAGGTCGTTTACACGGACTACGCCCTGAAGCCCACGAGCCTGAAGCTGTATCAGTCACCCGAACTGTTGCAGCAAATGATGAACGATGTAAACGACATGTCCGACTCGCCCATTATGGCGCGGGCCCCACTGCTGTTGCAGCAGTCGTTGCTCTTTCCTTACAACGAGGGCGTCGCGTTCGAGGCCGCTGTCGAAAGCGCGGGTGGTGTGCAGCGAGCGTTCGCCGGTGTGCTCGACGAGCCGCCAAACTCGAGCTTCCAGATACTGCACCCGCAGGCCTACTTGTCACGCGTTCCGGTGCCTGTAATGAACATGCCGGATATTCACCCCATGATTGAGACGGCGGGATATGAGCCCTATGACGTGGGAGTCATGGGAGAGGTCGACGTGCGCATGACAACCGAGCTTTTCGGCGGGCGTCCCCTCGCCGAAGCTCTTTCTCCGGCGTGGAAAGGAGGCATTTACTACGCCGCGCAGAAGAAAGTTGCGTCACCGGCGGAAAAGGAATCCACAGCGTCGCTGGCCCTTCTCTATAGCTCGCGATGGGCTGACTCCGGGTCCGCGCGTGACTTCTTTACGGTTTACGATAATGAGCTGCCGAGAAAATACGCCTCGTTGACGCGCCGTACTTCTGACGAAAAGGATGACTCCGAGCGCGTGTATTCCAGCAACGAAGGGGACGTTTTGTTGACAGTCGTCGACGACCATGTCTTCGTGGGGGAAGGGCTCCCCGTGGCGCTGGAGCGTACCATTCGGGACGCTATTGATGGAGCGCAGGGCACTGGACCCGTACAGCAAGCCAGCGTGGGCAGACGGTATCCTGAACTTACCGGTGGGATGATCCGTTGGCTGCATGAGTTTGGCATGATGAAGGCTGGATTACTGCAACAATCGACTTGGAAGGAAAGCAAGGAGTAAGTATGCAATTTGCGGAGATCGGCATTATTGGTGGTAGTGGCTTGTACGGTATGGACGGCCTGACAAACGTGCGCGAACAACGCGTAGACACGCCGTTCGGTGCTCCCAGTGACCCTTTTATTCTGGGCGAACTGGAAGGCCGCAAGGTAGCTTTCCTGGCTCGCCATGGAAAAGGCCACAGGATTCTTCCAAGTGAGTTGAACTTCCGCGCGAATATTTACGCCATGAAGTCGCTCGGCGTGACAAGCATTCTAAGCGTGAGTGCCGTGGGAAGTCTGAAGGAAGAACACAAGCCGACTGATTTTGTCATTCCCGATCAGTTTATCGATCGCACGTTTGCTCGTGTGGGCACGTTTTTCGGCGACGGTGTGGTGGGTCACGTAGGTTTTGGCGACCCCGTTTGTCCGCTTGTGGTGGATACGTTTGTGAAGGCCTGTGAAGAAGTGGGTGTCGTTGGAAAACGCGGGGGGGCTTACGTCTGCATGGAAGGGCCGCAGTTTTCGACGCGCGCGGAGTCGAACCTGTACCGCAGTTGGGGCGCCGATGTAATCGGCATGACGAATCTGCAGGAAGCGAAACTCGCGCGGGAAGCGGAGATCAGCTACGCGACGCTCGCGATGGTGACTGACTACGATTGCTGGCGTGAAGGTCACGACGACGTTACGGTAGACCAGGTGGTCGCGGTGATGCACCAGAATTCCGGTAACGCGCAAAAGGTGGTGAAGGCGGCGGTGCGATTGATGCCCACCGATCTGAGTGCGTCGCCAGCGCAGACGGCTGCGAAGTTTGCGATCATGACGGACAAGAGCTTGATCCCCGCAGAAACGAAAAAGAAACTCGATGTTCTATTTGGGAAATATTGGTCGTAATGCCAAGTAGCGATGTCGTTTTGCTATAAGTAAGAGCGATAAATATACGCATCTGGGTGCGAAAGAGAGAAGCATGTCGATTGTTGTTGTAGGTTCAGTCGCGTTCGATTCATTGGAAACGCCGAGTGGAGTTCGTGAACGAGTGCTGGGCGGTGCCGCCACTCACTTTTCCCTCGCGGCAAGTTACTTTACCGATGTTCGCGTCGTCGGCGTCGTGGGTGACGACTTTCTGCCCGAGCACGAGAAGGTGATGACGGCGAAGTGCGTCGACACTCGCGGCATTGAGCGGGCAGAAGGAAAGAGCTTCCATTGGAAGGGGAGCTATCTTACCGACCTGAACGCAGCCGATACCCTGGCCACCGATCTGAATGTTTTTGCAACCTTTGCGCCGAAAATTCCGACTGAATTTTTAGAGTCGCAGTATCTGTTTCTCGCGAATATCGATCCTGTGTTGCAGCTTGACGTACGCCAGCAGATGAAATCCGCAAAAATGGTCGCTGGCGACACGATGAATTATTGGATCGGCGCGCATCGCGAAAAGCTCTTGCCTGTGCTGCGCGAACTCGATGTTCTTTTGATCAACGACGGCGAAGCCCGCATGTTGAGCGGGGAAAGCAATGGATTGCGCGCCGCCGAAGCTGTACTGAAGCTTGGGCCGAAATCGTTGATCGTCAAGCACGGTGAGTATGGATCGACGGCGTATTTTTCAGAGCGCAGTTTCGCCGACGGCGTCGCTCGAAAGCCGTTTCGCGCGCCCACGCTGCCGCTGGAAGAGGTGGTCGACCCGACGGGCGCCGGCGACTCTTTCGCGGGAGGGTTCTACGGTTACGTGGCGTCGCAGCCGGCGCTCACGCCCGAGGTCTTTCGTACGGCCATGTTCTACGGCAGCGTTATGGGATCGTTCGCCGTGGAAGCGTTCGGTACAGAGCGGATGCAGCGTACGACCAAAGCTGAAGTCGACGAACGCTTCCTGCACCTGCGTGAGATGTCGCACCTGTAAGCAGGCGGGTTCACAAAGTGTTGTGTTTACGGTGAACTTCGGCACGGGTAACACGTAGGACGGGGAGAGTTTGGCCAAGCGGACTGTCACGTACGAGAAACCACGGGGTGCGTTGTCGCGAAAGACAGCGTCTCGATCTGCGTTCAACTGGGGCACCCCACAGCCGGTAGGCCCGGGTGAGGTGTTTCCCGTGTTCGCGGCCGGGGTCGTTCTCGGCTTCTTTGCGACTCTGGTGTGTTACGCCAAAGGCTACGTGCTTCTGTACGGCGACGCCGTAGCGCATCTGGCGATCGCTCGGCGCATTCTCGATGCGCACTACCCGGGCCTGTCGCAATTGGGAGGGGTCTGGTTGCCGCTTCCGCATCTGCTCATCCTTCCTTTTGTTCAGAAGATGTCATGGTGGCAAAGTGGGCTGAGCGGCGCGCCGATGTCGATCCTGAGCTACGCCGCCAGTGTCGCGGGGGTATGGCGGCTGGCAAGAAGGATGGTGCCGGCGCGCTGGGCGTTGGTCGCGACGCTGTTCTATGCGCTGAACGCCAATCTGCTGTTTCTGGCGAGCACCGCGATGACAGAAGCGCTGTTTCTCGCGCTGCTGGTATGGTCGGTTGTTGCCGCCGCCGAAGGGATAGCGGCGATGCGGGCAGGCGAGGTGAGGCGAGCGCAACGCTGGATGCTCGGGGCCGGCGTTCTTATCCTCGAGCAGGTCTTCACGCGGTACGATGGCTGGATTGTCGGCGCCGTCGTATGGTGTTGCTTCGCCTGGGCCGTGTGGCGGGCGGAAGCTTCACTACGGCGGCGCTTTCTCCCCACCTTCGCAGTGTTTACATTTCTGTGCGTGGCGGGGCCGGTGCTTTGGCTCGGATACAACGCGAAGTACGAAGGCGACTGGCTGGACTGGATGCGGGGGCCCTATTCCGCGAAGCAGATCGAACGCAAAACCGCACCGCCGGGGCAACACTACCGAGGATGGCACAATCCGGGGTGGGCACTGCTGTTCTATCTGCGCACAGCACAGGTGGACGCTTCTGCGTGGGAAACAGGCTGGCTGCTGCTGGCAGGAGCGTTGACGGGACTGTGGATGTCTCGGGCGGAGCGCTTTCCCTACCTGTCCAAAGAGGCAGGCATCGGTACTTCGCTGGAACGCCCCACTCGGATTCAACTACAAGCGAATAGCCGATTCATCTGGGTCTTGTGGGTTCCGCTACCTTTTTATGTTTATTCCGAAGCGTATGGTTCAGTTCCTATTTTTATCCCGCAGTTATGGCCGCATTCCTACTACAACGCACGCTATGGCATGGAAATGCTTCCAGCGTTTAGCCTCTACGGCGTGTATGCGCTGTGGCGGCTGGTTGCTTTCCTCACCGGCAGACCGGCGGGCTGGGCCAAGGTGACAGTACATTTCGCGCACTCTGTGGCCGTGCTGCTTTGTGTCGCGAACTGCTTGGCGATGATGTACCGCATCCCTTTGGTATTGAAGGAAGGCATCGTCAACGCGACCACGCGCGTGCCGTTTGAGCGCTCGCTCGGAATGACGCTGGCAGAAATGCCGGCGAACGCTCCGGTGATGATGTACACCTCCGCCCACGTGGGCGCCGTACAGGTGGCGGGCCGTACGCTGCGCAGTATGGTAAGCGAGCAGGACGACGTGACATGGCAAAAAGCGTTGCGCGATCCTGCGGGGTACGCGGCCTATGTGATCGCGATGAAAGGCGATCCGGTGGATGCGGCTGTGCTCGCGCATCCGGAGGGACTGCGTGAGCTTGCCGTCATTTGTACAACGGGGCAACCATGCGCGCGGGTGTATCAGTCTGACAGGAAGTTGCTCCGATAGCTGCGCTTCCGGACCCATCGCTTTGCAGTGATGGAAGCGCGCCGGCCGGCAGCAGGACGATTTCTCTCCGGTGACGATCGTATTACCGGAAACCAACAAGGACGTAGGAAAACTGCGACATGCCTGTCGGCGTAACGGTTGCGCTGTTGGCGGTCGCGGAGGATCAGCTTATGAGCATGTTTTCAGCCGATATTCATGACCTGCGAGAGCTTTACGTAGGGGCTCTGCAGCATGTACTGAGCAGTGAAACGCAGATTGCGGAAGAAGGACTTCCGGCGATGATCAAGAACGCTACTAACCCGAGCCTGCGCGAGGCTTTTGAGAAGCACCTTGTCGAGACCAAGAACCATGCGGCGCAGGTGAGGAATATTCTCAGTGAACTGCGTGGCAGTGACCGTGCGCAGAAATGCAAAGCCACGGCCGGGCTGATCTCGCAGGCAAGCGACAATATGTCGAATGCGGGCAACGACTCGATCCGCGACGTGGTGGTGATCGCGGCCGGCAATCAGGTGGAGCATTTTGAGATAGCCACGTACGGCACGCTGCGCACCTGGGCGACCTTGCTGGGTGAGAACGAACAGGCGGCCATCCTCGACAGAATTCTTGAGGAAGAAAAGAAAGCCGACAAGGCGCTCACGGAGCTTTCGGAAAACATCAATTTGCAGGCTCCCGTAGATGCTTGAGTCCGATCGCCAACAGATGAGGCGTCGCAAGCTGCGGCGCCTCATCTGTCTCCGCTTTTGCACCGTCCATGCTGCTCTACCGTTGTGGGCTGATATTCTGCATCGGCCATGTGTTTGCAGGAACACCTCCACTTCAACGCCGTTGAGCAGCTGACGCTTTCAAGCGCCGCCATCAAGCGGCTGCTGGCCGCGTGCGCGCTGGGCGGACTGGTGGGTGTCGAGCGCGAGTACCGCCACAAAGACTCGGGGCTGCGCACGAACATGCTGATCTGCATGGGCTCGGCCTTGTTTACCCTCTTGAGTCCAGTTCTGGCGGGCGAATTAGGCAGCAACAAGGGGCAGGTCGCTTCAAACATCGTGCAGGGCATCGGCTTTCTGGGCGCTGGGCTGATTCTGCATACTCGCAATCGCGTGCTTGGTTTGACGAGCGCGGCGACAGTGTGGGTGGTGGCGTCGGTCGGCATGGCTTGCGGCGCGGGGTTGTATTTCGTCGGAATCTTCACAACAGGTATTCTTCTGTTGGCGCTGCTCGCCATCGGGGCGCTGGAAGGCAAGCTGGGGTGGAAGCGCTATCCGATGCTGTATGAAGTGCGCGCGGAGGTCGGCAACGCTTTGGGCAAGAATGTCGTCGGCTCGGCTCGGGCCGAAGCTTTGGCGGAAGACCGTGAAGCCGCGCGCCAGGATGTTTACGGCGGTGCTCAAGGTGCTGGATGCCGCGAAGATTCGCCTGCATGTGC
>CALMON010000037.1 GCA_937871785.1 uncultured Granulicella sp. | reverse complement strand
GGCGGAGCCAGGTTTCAAGGATCAGCGTAGCGGCGACCTGGTCGATGAGCTTGCTGCGCTCGGCGCGGGCTTCGGCGGCATTGCCGGAAACTCTGCGGGGGCCGAGCAGCGCGTGGGCTTCGGCTGTGGTGTGGCGCTCGTCGAGGTACCCAAGCGGAGGCGGAACCGGAAGCGTTTCGGCCAGGTGGGCGCGGAGAGCTTCGGCGAAGGCTTCGGTCTTCGCGGACTGCGGCGAAGGCTCGCCGGAGGCATGGAGCGGCAGGCCGACGATGATGGTCGCTACGTCGTAACGGCGGACGAGGCGGGCGATCGACTTCAGGTCGGCCCGGAGCGTGGAACGGTAGATCGTCAGCAGGGGTTGGGCGGTGTAGCCGAGAGGGTCCGACAAGGCAACGCCGATGCGCTTGTTGCCGACGTCAAGCGCGAGAGTGCGGGAAGAGGGCACAGCCCTAGTGTAGCCAACGGTACGGGTCGGCGTGCCCCCCGGTATCGCCACGCTTAGAATGCGAAAGGAGAGGGTTGGCGCGTGCGCTTTTTCAAGTTTGTTCTGGTGGTCGTGCTGCTCGGCGCCGGGGTGTCGGCGTGGTACTTTCTGCTGCCGTTCGGACCGGCAAAGGAGACGTTCGTCGACATCGCTCCGGGCACCGGGACCGAAGGCATCGCCACCCAGTTGGAGCAGGCGGGCGTCATTCGCAGCCGCTATGCGTTTGAAGCGATGAAGGAAGTTCACGGTGGCTTGATGAAGGCCGGCGAATACCGGTTCGACCACGCCGTCCCCCTTGCCGACGTGTACAAGCGCCTGCGCAGAGGCGACGTGTTTACCCGCACCCTGGTGATCCCCGAGGGATTCGACATCTTCGACATCGCGGGCGCGGTGGAGGCCGCCGGGCTGGGGCCGCGGGCGTCGTTTCTGCAGGCGGAACAAACACATACGGAGCTGGTCAAGGCGTGGAACCCGGGCGCGACGTCGCTTGAGGGCTACCTGTTTCCGGATACCTACCGCTTCAGCCCGCACGCGACGCCCGTGCAGATGCTTGCGGCCATGGTGAAGCGGTTCCGCGAGGTGAGTGCGCGGCTCGGGGTGCCCGGCGGCGAGGTCGCCCGGACCGTCACGATGGCGTCGCTGGTCGAAAAAGAAGTGCATATCGACAGCGAACGGGCGCTGGTGGCGGGGGTGTTCGAAAACCGGCTGGCCGACGGCATGCCGCTGCAAACCGACCCGGCGGTGGCATACGCGTCGATGCTGCGCGGCACGTGGACCGGCGTGATTCACCAGAGCGAGCTGCATTCCGATTCGCCCTATAACACCTATGCACACACCGGCCTGCCCCCCGGGCCGATCTGCAACCCGGGAGTTGCCGCGCTGAGGGCGGCGCTCGACCCGGCGCGGACCGACTACCTGTACTTCGTCGCCGATGCACAGGGCGCGACAAGGTTTTCTCGCGACCTGAAAGAGCACGGCGCGCAGGTAGCCGCGTTTCGCGCCGCCAGCCGGTGAAGGACGGCGAAGGGCCAGCCGAACGGCGCGCGACGCGCAAGGAATGAGCGCGCGGCGTTGGTCTCGGTGGTGCCAAAAGAAATGTGCATCGGTGAGCTTCGGCGGGAGTCGATATACTTAGCGTTTGTACAGATGAAATTTTCCAGAACAGCTTCGGTGATGTGCGTGGGGCTTGCAGCCGGGTTGACTGGATGCTTCAAGACGATTCACTACGTTCCGCAAACGCAGGCGCCGACCGTGTTTCGGACGGCGACGGTTGACGTGCTCGAGAAACAGGTGGCGGACCGGGACGCGGCGATTCGCAGCCTCAAGGCGACTGTTGAGATCACGGCGACGACGGGCGGCGGCAAGGAAGGCAAAGTCACCGAGTACACCTCGCTGCACGGCTACATCTTTGTGAGGAAGCCGGGAGACCTGCGCGTGCTGATGCAGAAACCGGTGCTGGGGTCCACTGCCGTGGATATGGTGAGCGACGGCAATCACTTCAAGCTGCTGATCAACGGGTTGACCGGGTCGCGCGCGATCGAAGGGACGAATACGGTGACGACGCCATCGAAAAACGGCCTGGAAAACCTGCGGCCATCGGTGTTTTTCGATTCGTTGCTGGTGCCTCCGGTAAGGCCGGACGAGCAGGTGCTGCTGACCGAAAGCACGCGGGTGTTGCAGACCGGCGAAGGCCGCCGCAAGATGGCGATTGAAGAACCGGACTATGAGTTGACGATCGTCCGGAGGAAGTCCGGCAATGTGCTGCAAACGGCGCGCGTAATCCACATCAACCGGGTGGATATGCTGCCGTTTGAACAGGACATTTACGACTCCGAAGGGCGCGTGGTGACGTCGGCTTCCTACGGCGACTATAAGCCGTATGGCGACGTGCTGTTTCCGTCGCTGATTACGATCCGGCGGCCTTTGGATGAGTACTCGCTGAAGGTAGAAGTGACGAAGCTGGCGATCAACGAGACGCTGGACGATCTGCAGTTTGAACTGAAGCTTCCGGCGGGGATTCCTGTGCAGAAGATGGAGTAAAGGAAGCCAGGGAGCTGGACAGCTCCTTGCCGGTACCGCTTTACCCGTTGTCATCTTCGCCGAAGGCAGAGGATGTGCCTCCTGAAGTTGCTTGGGTGTTCAAGGGAAGCAGATCCTGCCTTTCGTTCAGGATGACAATCCTTCGGGAACCGAGCTTCAGCTACAGGCCGGCGCGTTGGGCGTGGGCGGCGATGGCGGCATTGATGTCGAGGGCGAGTGCCAGCGCGGCGCGGCCCTGGTCGCCTGTGACGCGCGGGCGGCGGCGGTTGCGGACGGCGTCGAGAAAATCTTCGATCTCAAGCCGAAGCGGCTCGGCGCGGGGGACCGTGTACTTCTGCAGGGACAACCCGGCGGAAGGGTGAGACGGCGTGGCTGCGGTTTGGGCGACGGCGGCGGGTTGGGAGACAGCGGAAGCGTGGACGCCGGCAGCGATCTGGGCTGCGGCGTCGGCCTTTGCAGCGGCTGAAAAACCGGATGCGGCACCGGCGGCGGCGACGTCGATGGTGAGGAGTTCCTGGCGGGCGAAGTCAAGCGACAGGTACTGGTGCGGCTGGAAAAAACGCAGCTTGCGGACCTGCTCGGTGGACACGCGCGACGCGGTGAAGTTGGCGATGCAGCCGGAGTTGAACTCGACCCGGACATTGGCGATATCGACCTTGCGCGAAAGAACGGGCAAACCCACCGCGCGGAGCTCGCGGACGGGGCTCTGCGCGAGTTGGAGGACGATGGCGAGATCGTGGATCATCAGGTCCAGAACGACATCGACGTCGAGTGAACGCGGGGTGAAGATGCTGAGGCGGTGGGCCTCGAAGAACATGGGGCGGTTGAGCAGCGGCTCGACGGCGGTGACGGCGGGGTTGAAGCGCTCCAAGTGCCCAATCTGGACGACGCGGCCCTGAGCGGCCGCGAGCGCAAGGACGGAGTCGGCCTCCGCCAGCGTCGCGGCAAACGGCTTTTCGATCAGGACATGGATGTCGTTTTCGAGAAGCTGCCTCCCGACCGCGGCGTGATGCACGGTGGGGACGCACACGCTCGCCGCGTCGACTTCGATTGCGACTTCGGCGACAAGCTGCGCGAGCAGGTCGTCTACCGTTGCGAAGGCAGGAATGCCATACTGGGCGGCGGCTTCGGCGCGCACGGTTTCGCTTGCGTCGACAACCGCGACGAGCCTGACGCGGTCCGGCGCGGCGACTTCGAGCTCACGGTAGACGCGCAGGTGGTTGCGGCCGAAGGAGCCGGCCCCGATGACGGCGACGCGAAGGGGAGGCACGCGCGCGCGGGCTACTTGCCGGCAGGCGCTTCGACGGCGGCGCGGCAGCGGCTGTAGAGCTCGAAAATCTGGTCGACCTGGTCTTCCGACTTGGCAGCCGAGGGCGGGGCGAACCCGGTGGTCTTGGAGCCGGCGGTGTGGCCGAGATTGGCGTGGCCAGCCACAAACTTGAGCAGGTCGAGAGCGATGTCTTCGTTGCGGCGGGCCGTCGAGGAGACGGGGAAAGCGGTGGATTCCATAAAGCGATGGTAGCGGTTTGCGGGAAGGGGGTGCAAACGCGGGGAAAAGGAGTGCGGTTCGCGATACAGGCAAGCAAGCGCGCGGGGCAAGGTTGGGGTA
>CALMON010000036.1 GCA_937871785.1 uncultured Granulicella sp. | reverse complement strand
GTTCGGCGGGCATGGCCGCACCTTGACAACTGGCGGCGGAGGAGGTGGCGGCGGCACGTACAGCAGCGAAAAGATGTTGCGGCCGCTGCCGGAATACACCAGCGCCTCGGTCCGCAGCATGGCTGTCTCGTCGAGCGACGGGTCCAGGCTCGCGGACGCGCTCGCCACCTGTTTCGCGGGAGCTCCCGCTGCGTTGCCGGTCGGCATCAGCGCCGTTTTCGGGTCGCCGTTGCTGTTCGTTGCGCTGCTCGTGGGAGTGATGGGCGCGTTTACTCCGGGAACGCTCGCCGGCTTTGCCACAGGGGCGACCGCTGGCGGAGGTGTGGGCGCGTCGCTGCCGCCAAAGAGCGTGTTTGCCAGAAAGCCGATGCAGATGACGGCGACCATGCCCAGCGCACCCGCCGTCATCGTCTTTTTGCGATTTTCCGTGCCGAGATTCAACGCGCACCTCCCGGAACATTCGCGGTGGCGGCTTCGGCCTTCGCGTCCGCGGCTTCAGCGGCGGGAGTGTCGGCCATCGGCTCGGAGTCTTTCGGCTGGCGCAGGTAGGTGGTCAGCCGCATGCGCAGGTTGACCGCGCCGCTTTGCGCGCCGGTAAACGTAATGCCGTTGATGACGAAAAACATCTTGTCGCGCTCGAGCGAATTGATGAACTGCACCAGCGGCCGGTAGTCGCCCGAAAGGCTCGTATCCATGCGCACTTCGATCAGCTCACCGGCGCCGGACAGTGCGGGGGTCTGCGCGTACTGCACGCGGGACAGCCGCACATTTTGCTTCTTGGTCAGCGCGCCCAACTCGGCCGCCACCTGCGAGTAGGCATACGGTAGACGGTCGCCGTAAAACGCGTCGGCGTCCGCTGTGGAGCGGTCCAGTTTGGCATCGAGCCCGCGCAGCGGCAGCGCCGCAATCTGCGCCGCCTTCAGCGTGGACCGCTGCGCGGCGAGGGCGTCCGCGTTGCTGGCGTGGAGTGCCTGCAGCAGAAACAGCATGTGCAAGGCAAGGTACAGGTTCAGCACCGCAAGCGCGGCGACTCCGGCAAAATGCAGGTTCACGGCAGTAAGCAGCGCGCGCGCCTGCGCCGTGAGCCGAGGCAGATGCCGCAGCAGCGACGTGCTGTTGGGAGGGGGAATGATGGCGGTTCCGGGCGTCGTCGGCATACTCGGCGAACTCATCGGGGCGCCCCCTGAGTGAAAGCCGGTCCGGGCGCGGGAGGCCCGGCGATGGGGCGCGCCGGGGCACCGCCTGAGGGGTTTGGCCGCACTGGCGCAAATGGCTTCAACACCACGCCGTCATTCACTCCTGGCCGAACCGTGCGTTTCGGGCCAGCCCCGGCAGCGGGTGCTCCAGCCGTTGGGACGGTAGTCGCCGATTTTTCAATCTTTTTCGCCTTGGCCAGCGTGCCCGCGAAGTCCGGCAGCGGGTTATAGTTCGCGATGATATCGAAGTCGACGCCGCCGGCGGGTGCGCCCTGCGCTGCTGCCGTGGCGGCCTGCTCCTTGGTTTGGGCAGATTCGCCGACAAGCTTCGGCGCGAGAAAGCGCGTGGAGCGCTCCAGGTTGCGGACCAGTTGAATCGCCCGGTCGCGGTCGCCGGAAACGCGAAGCTGGATCACCACTTCTCCATCCGCCGTGATCGCCGGCTGAATCGCCGACACCTGCACACCGGTCGGCAGCACATTTTCAAGGTCCATCATCACGGCCGTCCACGAAAAACTCTTGCGGAAGAACAGCGCATTCAGGAACTTTGCCCGCTGCAGCACCGCTGCATTCGCCGGCTGGCGCATGCGCGCTTCGTTCTTCAGCTTTTCATCCTGAGCGGCCGCCGTCCGCAGGCGCAGATCGTTCATCTGGCTTTCCGCCGCGGCCAGCTTCGCTTTTTCGACGTGCTGGGCGACTCCCAGTCCGATCGCCAGCAGCAGCAGCGCGGCCATGATGATCCGCAGCCTGGCAAAAAAGGGCCGCAGTTCGACAAACGGACGAGACGCGACATTGACGGTAATCCGCATGGCTAGCTCTTCAACGCCCCCATCACTCCGGCCAGCCAGCCGCGCGGCACCGAAGCGCTCACCGCTCCCGTGCTCATCGCCTCGGCAGATACGAGTTCGCGCACCACCAGACCGTCAGTCTGCGCGACGCCCTGGTGTGCAAGCATGGCTTGCAGCTTCGCCGCGCCAACCGGCCCCGCGCACAAAATGCGGGAGGCCGCCTGCGAAAGCGTGTCTTCAAAATACGCAGCGGCGACGTTTACGGCTTCGGCGATCTCCCGCTCCAGGTCGCTCTGCGGCGGCAGCACCCTTGCCGACGGCTGCCGGTGCGCTTCCAGATCGAATGCGGCTTCTTCGGCGACGGTCGCGTACCGGCGGTCGTGCACGGCCTCTTCGGCAAACTCGCGCATGGTCCCGGGCGCAATCGCGACGGCCATGTGCAACTCCGAACGCAGATCGTCGTCGACTGTCGCGGCGGCATACGGAGACCGGCTGACGGGGGCGGGTTCCTCGACAGGCTCATGCTGCCGTCCCGGCGAGGAGGCCGGCTCGCGCATGGCAAAGGTGCGTGCCGGAAGTCCCGTGACGCCGTCCTCGTTCTGCACGGCGGCCTCATCGGCGGCGCGGTCCGCGTACGGGTTGCGGCCATGCTCCGGCAGCGCTTCCTGCATGGCCCATTCTTCCTGGGTCGCATCCACATCGACCAGCGGCAGCAGGTTGGCGTCGCCAGCCTCAAACAATGCCGGCGGCAGATTCGCGGGAGTGGCCGCCGCATGGGCCTGCAGGTCGACACTGCGGTGCAGCATCAGAATCCCGCTGCGCACGATGGCCGTCGTCACGCCGAGCGGATTCGCGTTCACCAGTAGCGTGGCAGCGGCCGCGCCGTCGTTGTCGTCCATGCCCGCGCAGCAGGCCAGCGTGCTGGGCAGCACCGCTCCGGGCTCAAAACCCACTTCGCGGACGGCGGTTTCATACTCGGCCAGAACGTCGCGCGGAATCGCCACCGCGAGCACGCGCACCACTTGTTTGCTGGTGCTCATCACCTGGTAGCTCACCATGGCTTCATCGGCGTCGAACGGCAGCATTTTTTTGAGACGAAAGCGCACGATCGGCAGCGCTTCCGAAAGCTTGTTGGGCAGGGAATCGAAGTCCAGCAGAAGCACACGCACGGCGGCATCCGGAACGACGACGGTCACGTCCGAACCGCGGGCGTTGGGCTTCAGGCCGAGATCGTCGAAAGTTTTGCGCAGCGCCGCGGTGACGGCGACACGGTCGGCTATGTTGCCCGGCCGCAACCCGGGCGTGACGGCGCCGTCAGCCAGGGCGACCCGCGCGGCCGCCGCGACGACCGCTCCCGCCGCATCGTCCCGCCGCGCGGCGACGACGCCCTGCGGCGAAATCTCGCAGGCCAGGCGCGGACGGTTTCCGGAAGGTTGGGGAAGAAGGTTCATGAAGCTCTAACTAGAATACCTTGTGCGACTTGAACTCGGCAGCGCTCCGGTTTGGACGCAGCAGGCTGCAGCCGGTTTGCAACTTTCCCCTGAAAAGATCGGCTGACGCGGTGCCGGTGTAGCTGCCCTTTAGCGTATGCCAGGGAAAGTGGAAAAGATCGTTCAGCCACGCGTCAGCAACCCGCATCGGTTCTCTGCGGTGGTCTGCCACAAAGCAAGGCGAAGGCCTGCCGGGTACACGCGTGCTGCCGTTCATCGACAAACTGCAACGATCGGCGCTGGCTGATTCGACGCGCGGCTTATCCCCGGCTTATCGCCCGGCCTCGATGAACGTCACCTTGTTGATTTCCCGCAGGGTCGTGACGCCCTCGCGCACGCGGTCGAGCGCCGAGTCGCGCAGAAACAGCATGCCCTTGTCCTTCGCCTTTTTGCGAATCTCCGAGCCCGGCCGCTTTTCAAGCAGCATTTCGCGAATTTCGTCGTCGAGCTCCAGCAGTTCATGGATCGCCGACCGTCCACGGTAGCCCGTGCCGCCGCACTCAATGCAGCCCGGGCCTTCCTTGAAGGCGACCCCGCGCCACTCGTCCGGCACCAGGCCGTTTTCACGCAGCTCGTCATCGGTGTAGTGCACGTCCTGCACGCAGAACTCGCACACCTGCCGCACCAGCCGCTGGGCAAGGATGCAGTTGAGCGCGCTCACGAAGTTGTACGGCTCCACGCCCATGTTCAGGAAGCGGCCCAGCACGTCCACCACGTTGTTGGCGTGGACGGTCGTAAACACCAGGTGCCCCGTGAGCGCCGAGTTGATGGCAATTTGCGCCGTTTCCGCGTCGCGGATTTCGCCGACCAGGATCTTGTCCGGGTCATGACGCAGGATCGAGC
>CALMON010000035.1 GCA_937871785.1 uncultured Granulicella sp. | reverse complement strand
ATAATGCGAGGCGTCAGGTAAGCGTTCTCCACCTGCACATACAGTCCGTAGAAGATAAACACCCCGGCAAGTTTGCCCCATGAGTCGAGCGCGGCCACGACCCCGACCAACAGGATGGTAATGACGCCTCCAGCGACCGGAATAATGTTCATCAATCCCATCAGGACGCCGAGCAGGAAGAAATACCGCACGTGAATGAAGCCGAACGCGATGGTGCTGCAAACGCCCAGGATGAGCATCAGCGCGCCCTGGCCCAAAAGCCACTTGCTCATGCGCTGCTCGGCTGTGCCCAGGGTGCGGTCGAGCCGCTTGCGCGACTCCGGCCTGAAAAACGCGAGGAAGTAGGCGTAGGCGTGTTCGCCTTCAAGCATGAAGTAGATGCAGAGAATAAACGCCGTTGCCACGTCGAAAATATGTCCGACCCATTTGGGAGCCGACGCAAAGACATAGGCCGCCGCCGACCCGGCAAGATCTTCGGTCTTCTGTGCAAGCGTATCCACGCCGAGTTTATCCGCCAGCGGCAGCTTCTTGATCTTGGCGACAGCCGCCGGCACGCGTTGCGGCAGGTCGATGCTGAACTGCCGGATATCGTGCAGCACCGGAGGCAGCCCAATATAAAAGAAGCCTACCAGCAGGATCAAAGCCGCAAAGATCAAAAGAATAATTGCAACCGGCCGCGAAGGGCTCCACTTGCCGATCCGCAGCTTCATGATGTGCTTGACGATCGGCATCAGCACCACCGCAAACAAGGCGCTGACATACAGAATTTCGAGCACATGCAGCAGCTTGTACCCGACCAGCAGCATCACCACAACGGCAAACGCGAACACGATGTGCCGCCGCACCACGCGCCGGTCTTCCACGCTCGAAACCGTGACGGTAGCCGAAGTCGGCAGGGATGTGCTGGAGGACGGGGTGGGCGTCGCGTCGGTCAAAGGAGTTCCTCTTGCTTTCACGGGTACGATGCACGGGGACAACCAATCGCTGTCCGCGCGGCACATTCGTGTCTCACTTCGCCGTAACTTTACACGATCCGCCCCCTAGGGGCTGCCCGCTCAAAAGGGCAGGCGCAGGGTCGCCACGATCGTTTCTGCCGTCTGCTCCGCCGTGCGGCCGCTCGTTCGCAGGGTCAGGTCAGCCAGGCGGCGATACATCGGCAACCGCGTTTCAAAGCGCAACCGCGTGGCGGACTCTTCGGCCAGCAGGGGCCGCAACTCCGCTCCCTGTGCCACGCAGCGGGCGTACAGGTCGGCAAAATCGGCGGCCAGAAAGACCACCGCCGTCCCCGGGGTTTGCTCGAGTAGCAGGCGGTTGCCCAGCGTTTCCGGAGCGCCGCCGCCGAGAGCGATCACCGTCTGCTCCAGCCGCAGCGCCGCCGCGAGCGCCGCCGTTTCCTCACGACGGAAGGCCGCTTCGCCCCGCTCCGCAAATAAGTGCGGCACCGTTTTGCCGGTGCGTTCCTCGATGACGCTATCCAGGTCGGAAAACGTCCAGCCGAGCCTTGCCGCCAGCAGCCGGCCCACGGTGGTTTTGCCGCAACCCATGAACCCCGTCAGAACGACTCGCCGCGGTGCTCGTGTTGTGGTCGACGATCGTGAGGACGTGTTCCGCATAGGGGCCAGGCCAGCTTCGCTCTTCGCAGAAGGTGCTTCGGGAGTCGCGGTTGCCATGAGGATCTCCTTTTTGTTTTGAGTGGTGTCGAGCGCAGGGGCCAAAAGAAACCGCAACCCTTTGTGGGTTGCGGCTCGGTAGAAGAGTGTCGATTTGTCCGATTAGGCTATCCGGCAGAACGCACACGCAGCACCCGAGCCGCTGGCCAATACCAGTAGCTAAATCGTGTGCCGAATGCCTGTGTGCTGCTCTTCGTCATCGTGCTGCCAAGCCTACTCTGATAGGGCGAAAGTTTGCAAGTCTAGTGAACCGTTTCGTCTTCGGCCGCGGTCAGCTTGCTAGCAATGTTGGCCCACACGTCGTCGCTGGGCTCGTGCACCGGCTCAAACAGGCTTTTCGCGTGGGCGGCGATTACTTCGAGGTCCTTCACCAGCGCTGCGCAGTCAGGGTTGGCCGCGAGGAAGTTCGCGAAGCGCGCATCTTCGCTGACCTTGCCGTCGCCTGTTGCAAAGAGCTCAGGAAGACGCTCTTCGAACTGGGCCACCGTCATGCTGTCGTAGTTTTCACCGTCGTACAGGGTGGGGGATTCCGCCATCATGCACCCTCCTTTCCAAAGCCCGCAATCGCCATCAACTCCTGCTGGCGCAGCAGTTCGCGCAGCTTCAGCCGAGCCTTGTGCAACTGCGATTTACTGTTGCCGGTAGAGCACTCGAGCATGGTGGCGATCTCGTTATGTTCAAACCCTTCAACATCATGCAACACAAACACCATGCGGTACCCAGGCGGCAGGGAGGCCACTGCGCGCTCTAGCGTCACGCGGTCGACCGAGCCCGCAAGCTGGGTGTCGCGCGAGCCAAAATCGCGCTTCGGCGCGTCGTCTTCGCTGGGGTTGATGGTTTCCTCGAGCGAAACGAGGTTGAGGCCCTTTTTGCGCAGATGCATCAGCACCAGGTTCACGGTCAGGCGGTGCAGCCAAGTGGAAAACGCGCTTTCTCCGCGAAAGCTGCCCAGCTTGCGAAACAGGTGGAGGAACGCTTCCTGGGTCATGTCTTCGGCTTCAGAAACATTGCCCAGCATGCGCAGGCAAAGGGTGTAAACGCGGCGCTTATGCAGCGCATAGAGCTTCGAGAACGCATCGGGGTCGCCATTCTTGGCGCGCTCGATGGCTTCCGCTTCGCCGGCAATCGGCGGGTTCCGCTTGAACAAGCCGGGGGTCGGTTTTGTCTGCATTCCGTAGTTGCCTTCGAGGTACATTGCTGAGATTCCCGGTCTCTTCGATCGATCTGCGCCGGCAATCTCTCCTTGAGCCATCTTAACTCAAAAGGCAAACGAACCGCAGCATGGGAGGTTTGGAAGCCTTGGGAGACAGGAACGTTGTCTCGCTCCTGAGTCAGGGGGCTCTACTTTGTCATTGGCTCCCGAAGCAGGCTCACCCCTTCCGGGGGCCGTCGCTACGCCCCCACAAATCGCGCATACAGCGACCGCGCCAGCCCCACATGGGTCGTCCCCTGCACCAGAGCGCGTCCGTCCGGGAAAACTGTCAGCGTGTGAGCGCCGTGCTCAAACCGCAGCAGCAGACCGTTCGCCCGCACCGCGCCCAGTGGATGCAGCCGCTCCGCCAACGCCGCGAGGTCCAACGGCCGGTGGTGCTCGTGGATCTGCACCGAATTTCGCCCGCACAGGGTGATGTGCGGTCGCTGCTCGCCGGCCAGGTAGCGGAAGCGCCGCGCGCCGCAGACTTCGCAGGCCGGGTCGGGCCGGCGGTTGCCGATCTCCGACCGCTCTCCGCTCCACAGGTCCTGCGAAACAAGCGTGCGCCGCATCAGCACCGGCTGGCCGGTGAGGAACTTGATGGCTTCTGTTACTTGCAGCGACGCGGCGAAATTGACCGCCGACGAGAGAACCCCGGCCGTTTCGCACGTTTCCACCACGCCCGTCGGAGCCGCCGGGAATACGCATGCCAGGCACCCGGTCGGCTCCCAGGCCGCGCCGGCTTCGTCTTCCACGCGCGGAAGAATGTTCATCGTCGCCGCATACGCCCCCACGGCGGCTGCGTAAATCCAGGGCTTGCCGACCTGTACGCACACATCGTTGATCAGGTAGCGGGTTTCAAAATTGTCCGTGCAGTCGAGCACGAGGTCCGCCGCCCCGAGCAGTTCCGCCGCATTCGCCGGTACCAGGTCGGCCACATGCGCCCCAACCCCCACGCCGCCGTTGAACGCCGCGATGTGCCGCTTGGCCTCAGCCTTGGGAAGCGCTGCAAGCGCATCTGCCTCATCGAACAGCACCTGCCGCTGCAGGTTCGAAGGCTCCACAAAATCGCGGTCGATCAGCGTCAGTCGGCCCACGCCGGCGCGCGCCAGCAGGCTCGCCGTGGCGGCCCCGGTAGCTCCCACACCGACTACCGCCGCGTGCCCGGCGCGCAGATTCGCCTGGCCCGCCGTGCCGATACCTGCAAACAGCACCTGCCGCGAGTACCGTTCCGCGTCGGAAATCGTTGCGGCCGGCCTGTTGTTCTGCTGCATCGATTCAGGACCCATCCGTTTTCAGTATACGAAGCCGCCTCGGAACCAGCCTTACCAACACACTTTTCAGCCTGCCGTCCGGCGGACTTCCCGCAACCACCATGCATCTATAGAATGACCTAAGATCAACAACGGGAAACCGTTCAGCGTTTCAGACCTGGGCTCTTCGCATGTGTGTGAAGGCCCTGGCCCGAAAGCCATGTGGAGGAAGCTGGCAGTGCCAGGCGGAAGCTCGCATCTCTCATTCGCGTTCGATCGTGCCTGCCGCCGTGCAGCCGCCGCGACCTCCTGCCTGCTGCTCGCACTGGCCCCGGCTTTCGCGCAATCCGGCGTCACCGTTCCCGGGGGCAGCCCCACCACGCCGGCGGCGACCGCCGCTTCCGCGCCGGTCGCCCCAGGGCCGGAAGCCCCCAGCGTCCGCACCAACGGCCAGGCTGCGGCAGACTCCGGCCAGCTAAAAGATCTTCGCCCCGCGCTCGCCGACAGCATTTGGCAGCAAAAGGGCGCGCCCGTCGCCGGTATCGAATTTGAGGGCGTCACCTTCGCGCAAAACGACACACTCCTGGGCGAGCTTACCCAGAAAGCCGGAACCCCGCTCGACCCCGAAAAGGTTCGCGCCGACCTCCGCCGCCTGTTCGCCAGCGGCCGATATCGCGACATCAGCGTCCGCGGCGTGCGCCAGGGCTCCGCGCTCACGCTCATCTACGCCGGCATCCCGCGCTTCTACGTCGGCCGCGTGCAGATTCAGGGCGCCCGCAGCGAGCGGCTGGCGTCGCTGCTTGAGTTCGCCACCAAGCTCGACCCCGGCACCGCCTACACCGAAGCGCAGGTGCCCGCTGCTGTCGAAGGCGTCAAAGAAACCCTTGCCAGCAATGGCTATTTCCAGCCCAAGGTAGAGTTCACCGAAACCAAGGACATCCCGAACAGCCAGGTCAACTTCGTTTTCAAAGTCGTCACCGGGCCGCAGGCGTTTATCGGGGATGTGACGCTCGAAGGCAAAGACCCCGGCATCTCGAAACCGACGTTCCGCAGCGAAGCCAAATTTGACTGCTCGCGCCTGGTCCACGCGGTCAACAAGCATTGCCGCGTCCGCGTCAATCGCCAGACCACGTCGAACGCGCTTTCCAATGTCCGCTCTGGCTACCAGAAGAAGGACCGTCTGGAAGCTACGGTCAGCCTGCAGAAGCAGACTTACGAGCCTACGAAAACGCAGCTCGACTATGATTTCCAGGCCGAGCAGGGGCCGATCGTCAAGGTCACGACGCTTGGAGCAAAGTTCAGCAAAGCCCGCCTGCATCTGCTTGTCCCGGTGTATGAAGAAGGCGCGGTCGACAACGACCTGCTGAACGAAGGCGCCTTCAATATCAAAGATTACGAAGAGCAGCAGGGCTACTTCGACGTCAAGACCAAGGTCGATCTTCTCGGCGCGGGAACGAACAACGTCACCGTGCAATACACGGTCGACAAAGGAATCCGCCACAAGGTGGAGGACGTCCTGATCAAGGGCAACAAGTACTTCGACACTGACACACTGCTGGAGCGCCTGAGCGTCAAAAAAGCCGACCTGTATCAGCGCTCCGGCCGCTATAGTCAGGTGCTCGTCAAGGCCGACGTCAGCTCCATGCTGTCGCTCTACCGCGCAAACGGTTTCAATGCCGCCAAGGTCACCGGAGCCGCGAAAGATACCGACAAGGACGCCAAGGGCCGCGACCTGAAAGTCGCCGGCATCGTCGTCACCTACACCATCGAAGAAGGCCCGCAGCAGAAGTTCGGCGACATCGAAGTGACCGGCGTCAACCCCATGCGACTTTCGCTCATTAAGGGGCTGCTTTCCGCTGAAGAAAACCAGCCC
The DNA here is from genome assembly GCA_937871785.1 of uncultured Granulicella sp. Lineage (GTDB taxonomy): Bacteria > Acidobacteriota > Terriglobia > Terriglobales > Acidobacteriaceae > Granulicella. The sequence continues at coordinate 10,940 of CALMON010000035.1, read as the reverse complement.
TTCTCGCTGCTCACGCTTTCAGGCGACCGCGACGCCATTCTCGAGTACTACGTGTCGAACGGGTTCGACCAGGCGAAAGTCGAGCTCAAGCAGGAGATCGAAGGCGACGACAAGCAGGCGACCGACGTCACTTTCAACGTCACCGAAGGCCAGCAGGTTTTTATCGACAAAGTTCTGGTTTCGGGCGTCGTCCGCACCAAGCCTGCCGTGGTAGACCGGCAACTGACCGTCCACGCCGGCGCCCCGCTCGACCAGGCGGCGCTGCTCGAAACGCAGCGCAACCTTTACAATCTGGCGTTGTTCAACGAAGTCAACGCCGCTGTCCAGAACCCCGACGGCAACGCCCCGCGCAAGAACGTGCTGGTGCAAATTACCGAGGCCCGTCGCTGGGACGTTACCTACGGCTTCGGCTTCGAAGCCCAGACCGGCACGCCGGCGGTCGTTCCGGGCAGCCGGCAGGGCTCCACCGCTGCGCAGAATGGCAAAGCCGGCGTCAGCCCCCGCGCCAGCATCGACGTATCGCGCATCAACCTGCGCGGCACGGACGACTCACTCACGCTGCATGCGTCGTACGGCCTGCTCGAGCGCATCGCGACGCTCAGCTTCACCGATCCGCGCTTCCTTAATAAGCCGCAGCTTACCGCGACGCTTTCGGGTGGCTACTCGAACGTGCAGAACATCACGACCTTCTCCGCGTCCACCGAGCAAGCCGACTTCCGCGTGTCCCAGCGCTACAAAAAAGCCGACACCTTTATCTACGATTTCCAGTTCCGCCGCGTCGCCGTCGATCCCAACTCGCTGGAAGTGACGCCGAACCTGATCCCTCAGCTTTCGCAGCCGGTCACCGTTGGCGGCCCCGGCATCACCTGGTTCCACGACACGCGCGACCCCAGCCCGCTCGACTCTGGCCGCGGTCAGTATTTTTCGATCAACGAGTTCCTCGCCGCCAAGACCTTCGGTTCCGACACCAACTTCAATCGTATCGACGCTTCGCAAAGCACGTACTACACCTTCGGCAAGAAGAAGTACGTGTTTGCCCGCAACCTGCGCGTCGGTTTTGAAAACACCTTCGGCAATGCGCAGAACGGCACCACGGACGCACTCGGCATCACCAATTGCCAAGGGGTGCTGCGCAACACGAACGCCACCTGCAACCCCATCCCGATCGCCGAGCGCCTTTACGCCGGCGGCGCCACCTCGCATCGTGGCTTCGGCATCAACGACGCCGGCCCGCGCGACCTCACTACCGGCTACCCGGTCGGCGGCTCGGGGGTGCTGGTCAATACCTTTGAGCTGCGGCTGCCGCCGCCCACGCTGCCGTACGTCGGCAACAGCGTTTCGTTCGTCCTCTTCCACGACATGGGCAATGTCTTCCAGCACACGGGCGATATCTTCAAGAGCATCAAGAACTTTTCGCAGCCCAACCGCGACACCTGCCGCAATCTCACCACCGCGCCGATTCCGCCGGGGCAGTCGCCGCAGGATTTCTACTCAACCCAGACCGGCACCTGTAACTTCAACTACTATTCGCACGCAGTCGGCCTTGGCGCGCGGTACAAGACGCCCGTCGGCCCCATCCGGCTCGACCTCAGCTATAACCTGAACCCACCCATTTACCCCGTCTTCTTCGACTACACGTCGGTGCTGCCGTACGTCGGCCAGGCCAGCCACTTCCAGTTCTTCTTCTCGATCGGCCAGAGCTTCTAACCGTGACGACCCGCCGCCTCCATCCCGACTGCCGCACACTCCTCGCGGGTGTAGCGACCCTTGCGCTCGTGCTGTGCTGCGCCTTTCCGATGAAGGCGCAAAAGGCAAAGTCGACCGCCCCCGCCGAGCCGACGCCGGCCGCGCCGGCACCGCCACCCGCGGAGGGGCAGGAGTTCGACCGCATTGTGGCGGTCGTGAACGGCGACGTGATCCTCGACAGCGACGTGGACGAAGAACGCCGCTTCAATGACCTGCAGCCCTATCGCGACGGCACCGCCTACACCCGCGACAAGGCCATCGAACGCCTCATCAATCGCGACCTGATCCTGCAGCAGGCCAAGCTTCAGCCCGAAGACGACGTGTCGGACGCCGAAGTCGCGAAAGAGCTCGACGCCCTGCGCAAAACCATTCCGGAATGCAAGCAGTATGCCTGCGAGACCGAGGCTGGCTGGCAGCGGTTCCTCGCGTCCAAGGGGTTCACGGAAGAAACGCTCGCGGCGCGCTGGAAAGTCCGCATGGAAAGCCTCCGCTTCATTGAAGAGCGCTTCCGGGCCGGCATCCGCATCACGCCCGCCGAGATCAAGGCGTACTACGACAACACCATGCTGCCCGAGTACGCCAAGCAGCATGCCGCCCCGCCCAGGCTCGACACCATTTCCGACCGCATTCAAGAAGTGCTGCTGCAACAGCAGGTTTCGAATCTGCTTGGCGACTGGCTCAAGAGCCTGCGCGCGCAGGGCAGCGTCGTGCTGCTGAAGCAGGGGGAGGTGGCTCCGTGAGCGAACCAAACACCCCCGGGCGCGAGCACCCGAAACTTGAGAAGCTCGAAGCGAAGCTGAAGGCCCACAAGCCCAGCCACCGCGTGCTGCGCTTTTTCGGCTGGACGTTTATCGCGATCACGTCGCTGTTCATCGTCCTGTTCCTCGGCACCTGGTACTACACCACCACGGCCGACTTCCAGCACCGCGTCGGCAAGGAAGTCGTGAGCGTTCTGGAAGACTCGACCGGCGGCAAAGTCGAGCTCGGCCACATTTCATTCTCCCTATTGCACCTTGCGATTGAAGCCGACAACCTCGTCATCCACGGAACGGAAGGCCCGGGCGAAGCGCCCTACCTGTCCGCCGCCAGGATCTTCGTTCGCGTCAAGATCAACACTTTCATCTCGCACACGGTGGGCACGGGAGCGCAGTCGCACATCGGCCTCAGCTACCTGCGCGTCGAGCAGCCGCACGTTCACCTGATCGTCACGGCCGACGGTAAGACGAACCAGCCCGTTCCGAAAAAACCCTCCACCAGCACCACCCCCGTGCAGAACACGCTGCTCGATCTCCAGGCCGGCAAGGTGGAGCTCGCCGACGGTCTTGTTGTCGTCAACGACCGCGCCATCCCGTTCGATCTCGCCGCCAACAACCTGAACGCGGAGCTCCACTACATTTCCACGGACGACCGCTACGGCATCACCGTCGACCTTGGCGATCTCCGCACCAGGATCGCGACGCAGCCGCAGGTGCAGTCGCATCTGCATGTCGTTGCCGAGTTCGGCCGCGACATGGCGCAGCTCACGAGCCTCACCTTCGACACCGGTAACGACTCGCACCTTACCGCGAACGCGCTGCTCAACCATTTCGCCAAACCCGAGTGGCAGACCTCCGTCAACGGCAAGCTCGACCTGAGGCAGATCGGCTATCTGGCCAACGTCGACGGATTCAAAGCGGGTACAGTCGAGCTCGACATCCATGGGCGCAACTGCGAGGTGACGCCGCAGGTGGCGCAAAAGCAGCCGCGCTTCTGGCAACGGCACAACAAGAACCATGTCCCCGAGCCGGTCAAGCTGCTGCCGCCGAGCACCGACTGCAAGTCCGGCTACCTGCTCGCCGGCGACGTCAAGATCCACCAGGCCAGCTACGTCACCGGAGACGTTCGCGCCGTAGACGTCGACGCCGGCGCACAGCTCCGCGTCACACCCACCGAGCTCCTTTTCAGCACCCTTACCAGCACGCTTCCCGGCGGCGGCACCATTTCCGGTGAGTTGAAAGTTGAAAACTGGCTCGGCGAAGTTCCCGCCAACTCGGCTGCTACGTCCGCGACTACCGTCGCCGCCGCAAAAACGGCAAACAACGTCGCCAAGGGCGCGGGGGCCGCTCCCGTCGTTACCGACCTGAACATCACGCAGGTTGGCCGCGCGCACGCCTACCTGACCGTCAAGGTCAACCGCATCACCCTTCGCACTATTCTCGACATCACCGGCCCCGCCAAGTTCGGCGATCTTGGCCTCGACACGCAGATCAGCGGCCCGGTCACCGCGGAATGGGGCGGCCCGGCAAAGGATATTGCCAGCTCCGTCCTTGTCGACGCCAACCTGCACCTTTCACCCAGCGGCGTGCCTCGCCGCGGCGCGCTGCGCAACGTGCCGGTCACCGGAGACATTGTTGCGAAATATGAAGGCGCCACGCAGGTAGTGCGCATCGAGAACGTCAACATCAACACGCCTGCGACGCATGTCGTCGCGACCGGCATTCTCGGCGTCAGCGGAGGCGACCCGCTGACGAATCTGCAGCTCAACCTGCAGGCCAACGACCTTGGCGAGTTCGACGGCGTACTGCAAACCCTGGGCTTCCAGAACGGCGGCAAAAAGGGCAGCGCCGCGCTCCCGGTCGTTCTGCACGGCCAGCTTGCCTTCAACGGCACGGCTCGCGGCCCCATCAGCAACCTTGACGTGAAAGGCCACCTGGCCGCGACCGCCGTTGAAGTCAAGCTCGGTACGCAGCTCGATACGCTGATCGACTCAATTGTTGCGGACGCCGAGTATTCGCCCAGCACCGGTGTCGCGGTCGCCACGTCCACCATCAAGCGCAACACCGCCGTGCTCAACTTTACGGGCGCGGTCAAGCCGCACAAGGTCTACAGCCGCCGCAACGGCACCGAGTACCTCTTCGATAACGACGCCAGCATCAACGCCGACATCAAGCTCGCCAACGCGCAGGTCACCGATCTGCTGCAGCTCGCCGGGCAGCAGCAGAAAGTGCAGCTCACCGGTGTCGCCAACATCAACGGCCACGTCGCGGGCACGTTCGGCAACCTGAACGGCATGGGCAATATCACGGTCAACAAGGGCGCGGCGTATGGCGAATCCTTCGACACGGTTTCGGTCGATGCGACCATTCTCGGTCAGCAAATCACCGCGTCCAAATTCCTCATCTCGTTGCACGGCATGCAGGTCACCGGGAACGGTGCTTACAATCTCGCGTCCAGGCACCTTGCCGCGCACATCCAGGGCAACAACCTGCAGCTTTCGAAATTCGACACGGTCAAGAAAGCCAGTCCCGACGCCGACGGCGTTCTGAACCTGAACCTCGACGCCGACGGCACGGTCGAGCAGCCCAACCTGAACGCGAAGTTTACGCTCGCCAACATCGTGTACGGCGGCAAAGCCCTCGGTGACCTCAACGCCACGGCGCATTCCACCGGGTCGACCGTCTTCTACGACCTGCACTCAAATGTTGTCGGCGCGCAGATCGCGGCCACCGGCCAGACTTCACTCACCGGTCAATACGACACGCAGGCCAAGCTCACGCTTTCCGGGCTCGATATCGCCAAGCCGCTCGCGCTGTTTGGCAGCACGCTCAAGGGCACCTCGAACATCGGCGGAACCATCAACGTCAGCGGCCCTGCTGCCGACCCCACCAAGCTCGCCGGCACCGCCGACTTCGGCCAGTTCGACGTCACGCTCGAAGGCATCGAGCTCAAATCCGCCGAGCCCATCCGCGCGTCGCTGCGCAACGGCGTCGTCACGGCGGACGCCCTCCACATCACGGGCCCCGATACCGACCTCCGTGTCGGCGGCACCGCCACCGTCTTCGGCGATCCGAACCCGCAGGGCGGGCCTATCAACGTCAGCGCCTCGGGTTCGGTCAGCATGGCGCTCGCGCACACCTTCGACCCGGACATCATCACCTCCGGTAAGGTTACGTTCGAGGTCGCAGCGGACGGCCGGCTGAAAGCGCCGCAGCTTCGCGGCGACGTGAAGTTCGTTCACGTCAATCTGGCGCTCGACGGTATCCCCAATGGCCTTACCGACCTGAATGGTTCACTGACGTTCAACCAGAATCGCCTTGAGGTCAAAGACCTTGTCGGCACCACCGGCGGCGGCAAGCTGCGCATCGGCGGCTCGCTCAGCTATCAGCAAAACGGCATCGTGGCCGACCTTACGGCCACCGGAGACGCGGTGCGCATTCGCTACGCCGGCCTTTCCGCGACGGCCACAGCCAACTTCCGCCTGCAGGGCGGACCGCAATCGTCGCTGCTTTCCGGGAACGTGCTCATCACGCGTTTTGGCGTCGGTGCCGATGTCGACTTCGCCGCCTTTGCCGGTACGGGCGGCGTTGAAGCTCCACCCGACCCGAACTCCGCGCCGAACAACATTCGTCTCGACGTCCACATCGCGAGCGCGCCGCAACTTGATTTCCAGAACAGCTACGCAAAGCTCGCCGGCAACGTCGACCTGACGCTGCGCGGTACGCTCGCCGACCCTGCCGTGCTCGGCAAAATCCAGATTACCGACGGCTCCGCCACGTTCGCCGGAACGACCTACCAGCTCCAGCGCGGCACGATCTACTTTACAAATCCTGTGCGCATCGACCCGGTAATCGACCTCGACGCGACCGCCCGCGTATCGAATTACGACATCACCATCGGCGTCCACGGCACCGCCACCAACATCAAGCCGACCTACCGCTCGGAGCCGCCGCTAACCGAAGCTGACATCTTCAATCTGCTGGCACTGGGCCGCACGCAGGAAGAGTCGCAGCTTTACCAGGAAAAGCAGGTGCAGGCCGGCACCGACCCGACGACCAGCGCGCTGCTAGGCGGTGCGCTCAATGCCACCGTGTCAAGCCGCGTCGGCAAGCTGTTTGGCGCGGGTTCGGTCAAGATCGACCCCTCGTTTGTCGGCACGCTTGGCACCTCGTCGGCCCGCATCACGGTATCCGAGCCGATCACCAAGCAGATCACGCTGGTGTTTGCCACCAACGTCAACCAAAGCTCGCAGCAGCTTATCCAGGTGCAGTACCAGATCAATGACAATACCTCGCTCGTCGCCACGCGCGACGAAACCGGTGTGTTTTCGATCGTGTACAAAATTCGCAAGCGCTACCGCTAGAGCAGATTCGGTGCTGGCGTTAACCGTTCTTGCCTTTCTTGTTGTGATTCCGCAGCGAAGCGTAGCAATCTGCCGTTCGGTTTACAGCGGAGTTGAAGGGGAGTGCTCCTCTGCATTCCTTCAGGTCTGAACCCCCGCTCTGCGCTCATAACGCCCGCCGTTCGCGAGTCCACCGCCGAACCCATACACTAGAAGCTATGCCGAGCCTTCTCCGCAGCACGCGTCTCACGCTCGAAATGATCAAGTGGGAGCACTCGATCTTTGCGCTCCCCTTTGCTCTTACGGGCGCCGTGCTTGCGGCAAACGGCATGCCCGCCTGGCGTACTCTGCTGTGGATTGTCGTCTGCATGGTGTCTGCGCGGACCGCGGCTATGGCCTTCAACCGCCTGGTCGACGCGCGACTCGACGCCGCCAACCCCCGCACCGCCAACCGCGCTATTCCTGCCGGTCTGCTCAGCCCCGGCTTTGTGCTGGCGTTTACGATGACCTCCTCGGCCATCTTCTTCCTGGGTGCGGCGATGCTCAACCGGCTTACGCTTCTGCTGTCCCCGGTCGCGCTCGCGGTGGTGCTGCTCTACAGCTATATGAAGCGCCTCACGCGCTGGTCGCATCTGGTTCTGGGGCTGGCGCTGGGCATTGCCCCTTCGGCGGCCTGGATCGCCGTACGAGGCAGCCTGTCTCCACGCATCGTGCTGCTCACCGTGGTGGTGATTCTGTGGGTCGGAGGCTTCGACATTCTCTACGCCTGCCAGGATTTCGAGCACGACCGTGCCGCCGGGCTCAACAGCATTCCGCAGGCGTTTGGCCTTCGCGCCGCCTTCAATCTGGCCCGGGCCATGCACGTTGGCGTCGTTCTTCTACTTTTCTGGTTCGTTCCGCTGTTTGGCCTGGGAGCGATCGCGCTTGCTGGTGTCCTGATGGTCGCGGCGCTTCTGCTCTACGAGCACACGCTGATTTCCCCCACCGACCTCCGCCGCATGAACGCTGCCTTCTTCACCCTGAACGGCGTCATTGCAATCGTGTTTTTCCTCGCCGTCGCGACGAACGTTTTCCTGCACTCCTAGCTTCGGCACTGTCTGACGAGAAAACGGTCCGCCGCAGCGGACCATTAGCAACATAGGCCGGCAACCTACTCCTTGTGAGTCAGGTGCGCCATGCCCTCTTTGATGGAATTCTTCACTTTATCGGCCGTTTCGGTTACACCTTCGCGAAAATCGTGCGCTTCGCCGGGAGCCTTCGCTTCGTGCTGCGCTTTCATGTCGCTGAAGCCTTCCTTCACCGAGCCCCAGGCTTCCTGCATTTTGCCCTTCACCTGGTCGGCGGCACCTTCGTTGGCCAGCTTCTGATTGCCGGTCGCTTCCCCGACACCCTGCTTCACGTTGCCGGTTGCTTCGTTGACGTTCCCTTTGATGGTGCTATCTGTCGGTACGCTCATCGTCGATCTCCTTCTTCGCAAAAAATTCCTAAAGCGGTGCAGGTAACATCACCGCACCGCTTCAGGTAGATAGGTTTGAGAACCAGGGTCAGAGTGCGCGGCGGCCCGAAAGCAGATTAAAGATGATCACAATCACGGCGATTACCAGAACGATGTGAATCAATGCGCCGAGATGGAACACCGTGAAGCCGAGAAGCCAGAGAATAAAGAGAATTACCGCGATTGTCCAAAGCATGTCGATCTCCTGGAAGAGCCAAGGCGTTTCAAATCGGCCTCAACTGCGCCGCCAAGCTGCACAGCGTTCGTTATGGTAAGTTGCACCTCTATGGAAGTGGGTTGTCCTACATACTGGATATATGTTTGTTGATCCGCTCAACGCACCGGAAGCCTCGCCGACCCTCCCCCAGACGATCGCTATTCAGGGCGAACTCGGCTCGAACTCCCACCTCGCCGCGCTGCAAATGCTTAGCGGGCATCCTATGGCTCCGGTCATTCTCCCCTGCGCGCTTTCCGCGGAGGTGATTGACGCTGTGCTGACCGGCCGCGCGTCGGCCGCCATTCTCCCGATTGAGAACAGCCTGCATGGCTCGGTCGCCGAGCACTATGACCTGCTGCTCGACCACCCCATTCGCATCGACGCCGAAGGGCTGCTCCGCATCCGACACAACGTCATCGCCGCGCCCGGAGTGGCGCTCGCGGAGATTCGGCACATCCTGTCGCACCCGGTTGCGCTGTCGCAGTGCCGCCGCTACCTTGCTGCCCATCCGCAGGCTGTGGCCATGCCGTTCTACGACACTGCTGGGTCGGTCAAGCACCTGATGCAGAATGGTTTACGCGACACCGCCGGCATCGCCCCTGCCCTTGCCGCCGAGCAGTATGGAGCGAGCGTCCTCGTTGACGGCATTGAGGACAACCAAGAAAACTACACGCGCTTCCACCTGCTGCGCCGCGCCGACGCGCCTGCGGTGGCGACCGAAGCCAACAAACTTTCACTCGCCTTTGCGGTCGCGCACCGCCCCGGAACCCTAGTGGCCGCGCTGCAGGCGCTCGCCGCCGCCGGCGCCGACCTGACCAAGATCGAGTCGCGCCCCGTACCGGGGACGCCCTGGGAATACATGTTTTACGTGGATTTTCGTTTTACCGGAGCGGCCGCCGCCGACCGCGCGCTCGCCGCGCTCGCGTCCCACTGCCGAGCCATCAAGGAACTTGGCCGCTACGCAGCTGCCTGAAGACGTAAACCAAAGCAGATAAAGTCGTTTCCATAACGATCTGCCGTTGCCGCTGTCTTTGCCTCTGGATACGTCCGGGCTTTAGCCCAGACCTCAAGACGAAGCGATGAGCCCAACTTTCGCCAAGGGACTCAGCACCCTGAAGATCGTAAGAACCGCTCTATTCCGAGCAAAGTTAGCTTGGACCATTTGTCGCGCCTTCAGCGCTCGACATTCTACCGTCGTTACACCTAGGCCTTAGGCCTGGGCTGGTATGTGTCGGGCCTTCAGCCTTGGAGGCAAAGCTACGGTGGGAAGGAATTACTGTGGCGTCGTTCCTGGTGTTGGGGCTGTCGTACCACCACCGCTGGTCCCGATAGCCGGGCTCTTCGGATTGTTCGGGTTGTTCGGATCGGCATTCAAACCGTTGCTGTTTCCGACACCCGTCGCACTCGTCGATCCGATGCCTCCGCCTAGAGCGCCTTTCTGATACATGGCCTCGATGCGCGGGTCGTACAGGAACTCCCATGTTTCGTAGGTGGATTGCTCGTTCGGCGTGGAAAGCGAATCGCCCGTGCGCGACGTGCCGACGCCCATGATCGGCCCCGCTCCACCTGCGCCGAACGCGGATGTTCCTGTCGAGCTTCCCGTCGCCCCGGAAGCGCCTGGCGTCCCGGCGGTGGGGTCCGTGCCGACCGTCGCGCCCTGAAAGCCTGCAGCCAGGCCCGACGTTTGGCCGATAGTACTTGAACTCCCGGGTGTTCCCGGCGTTCCCGAAGCCAGCGTCGAAGCCGATCCTAAACCGCCTCCGGCTCCCGTAGCGTTCAAGCCGCCCAGCGGCTCGCCAAAGAAGCCTTTGACCGTCGTCTGGTTCTGACCCACATGGATCAGCCGCCAATCCGCTTTACCCGTCAGCGGGTCGACGTATTTTTGACGTAAAAAACGGATATTGTTGGACTTTTCCAAGGCCTCCATCGACGGCGGGTACGACTTGAACTTACGGTAGTACAGCCGGATCGCGCGGTCATACTGGTCGGCACGATGGATGCTTTCAACTTCCTTGTCACGCCGTAAATCGCGCGCTACGACGGGTGCCGCTACCGACAGGGCGATCAGCACCAAAGCCACCATCACCACGGCGAACGCGAGCGCAAACCCCTGCTCGCCGTCGCGGCGGGTAGGAACGGCGGGTTGTTCGCGATGGGTCATAGGGAGAAGCGTCCTGTTGTAGATAGACTCACCAGCCGTCGCTCTAGTTGGTCTGCTGCAGCGTTTGCGTGTTGGTGTTGCCGAGATCTTCTACCTGGATCGAATTTGTGCCGATCGAAACGATCTTGTATTTGCGAGCGACGATGTCGCCGGCTGCTGCTAGAAACACGTCGTCGCCCTGCAGCAGAAACGCCTGCCGGGTGCCGTTCGCCAGGGTTTCCGT
>CALMON010000034.1 GCA_937871785.1 uncultured Granulicella sp. | reverse complement strand
CGGTAGCGGATGCTGGCGACGGCCTGCCCCGGCGTAGCCGTTGCACCGAGCGGCACCCGGTGACCATTGCAAACGATGACGACGTTCCCGGTGCGGCCGGACACCTTCACCTGCATACGCTCGAGCGATGAGTCCACGCTGCGGCCTGTGCCTCCCGCGGTCGCCTGCTCAGCCAGAACGTTCCAGGGCTCGAGCGCTTGTCGCAGTTCGACGGTGACCCCTTCGACGCTCAAGGTGCCGATCAGCGGAAAGCGGAAGTCCCGCTGCGCAGCGAACCACTTGTCCTCGAACGGGTACCCCGCGGCGCGCAGGTGTTCAAGAACTTCCGCAAAGTCTTTCTCCACGAAGTGCGGCAGCATAAAAAGGTCGTGCAGCGCCGTTTCCCAGCGCTTCAGCTCACCCTGAAACGGCTGCTTCCAGAACGTGCTTACCAACGCCCGCACCAGCAAGGTTTGCATCAGCCCCATGCGGTAATGCGGCGCCATTTCAAACGCGCGCAGCTCCAGCAGACCGGCGCGCAGGCCCTGCCCTTCCGGCGGATACATTTTGTCGATGCAGAACTCGGCGCGGTGCGTGTTGCCGGTGGAGTCGACGAGCAGGTTGCGAAACAGGCCGTCCAGAATGTACGGCGGGCAGTCGCCTTCGGGGATGTGCCGGAACGCCACGTCGAGCTCGTAAAGCGCGTCGGTGCGCGCCTCGTCGACGCGTGGGTATTGGCTCGTCGGTCCCACGTACATGCCGGAAAACAGGTACGAGAGCGACGGGTGGTTCTGCCAGAACGTCACCATGCTGCGCAGCAGATCGGCGCGCCGCAACACCGGGCTGCCGGCCACGCTGGGGCCGCCGATCGTGATGTGGCTGCCGCCCCCGGTGGCCAGGTGGCTGCCGTCGAAGCCAAATTTGCCGGGCACCAGCCGCAGCGCTTCAGCTTCCTCGGCCAGCACGCGGTTCAGCGTTTCCAGGTCGTCCCACTCGCTGGTTGGCGGCAGGTTCACTTCGAGAACGCCGGGGTCCGGCGTCAGGTTGAAGCTGCGCACACGAGGGTCCGCCGGGGCCGAATAGCCCTCAACCCACACCGGCAGCAGGAGGTGCGCGGCCGTTTCTTCGACCCCCGCGACGAGGTCCAGAAAATCTGCCAGCACCGGGGCATAGGGCAGAAACACATGCAGCCTGCCCTCGCGGACCTGCACGCACAGCGAGGGCCGAATGAGCTCCGGAGCCAGATGCGCGTCAGCGGGGATGGGGGGCAGGGTGTCCTCGGCAGGCTCCGCCGCGAAGCGCTCCGGGTGCCGCGCCGGGGCGGCGGGCAGGGCGACGCGGTTGGTCAGCGGCTCGGCCACGCCTTCGGCTTCTTCCCGCTCGAACGCGTAGGCCAACGTATCGGGAGCCACAAACGGCATCGTCTCGACCGGCAGCCGGAAGCCGATCGGCGAGTCGCCCACGGACAGCTCAAACCGCTCCGGCCGGGGGAACCACAACTGGCTCGACCAGGCGAGCACCCCGCCCGGCTGCCGGCGGCGCAGCGGCAAAACGTAGCCCGCTGGAATCGTTACCGGGAAGCCGTCAAACTCCGGCTCAAAGGCCGGCAGGATGTTGCGCGGAGACGCTCCCAACCGCCTCGTCAGCGCCTCCATAAAGGTTCGTGCCTCGCGGTCGGCGAAACCGTAGTCGCGATCGTCAAGCGCGAACAGCCCGCCGTCCTCCCACACCGCGACGCCGTCCATCCGCGACACGCAATGAAACGCCCAGCGCGGCAGCGGCTCGCCCGGATACCACTTGCCCTGGCCCAGGTGCAGCAGGGCTCCGGGAGCCGTGCGCCGCCGCAGCGTCTGGATCAGGGCCAAGCCCAGGGCGCGCTTTTCCGGCCCTTGCGCCTCAATGTTCCATTGCGGGCTTTCCGGGTCGTCCTGCCCAACGAAGGTCGGCTCGCCGCCCATCGTGAGCCGCGCGTCGTTGGCCTTCAGATCGCGATCAACAAGATGCGCCACGTCCCGCACGCGCGTCCAATCGTGTTCGCTGTAGGGCATGCGCAGGGTTGGCGTCTCGTTCAACCGTCTTACGAGCAGACTGAAGCTGAAGTCGACCTCAGCCGGTTCGACGGTACCGCTGATCGGCGCGGCGCCCGATGTCGTCGAGCTGACCGCGAGCGGAATGTGCCCTTCCGCGGTCAGCAGGCCGGAGGTCGGATCGAACCCGATCCACCCCGCGCCGGGCAGGTACACCTCGGCCCAGGCGTGGAGGTCGGCGGTATCGGCGGGCGGAGCGGTGGGGTCGTCTTCATCAGCTAACTGAATAAGGTAGCCCGACACAAAGCGGGCCGCCAGGCCGAGTCGCCGACACACCTGCACGAGCAGCCACGACGAGTCGCGGCACGAGCCTGTGCAGAGCCGCAGCGTGTCTTCGCAGCTTTGCACGCCGTGCTCCAGCCGCGTCGTATAGCCGACTTCGTCGCGAACCCGCGCGTTCAGCCCGACCAGGAACCCCACCGTGGGCTCGCCCTGCGGCTGCAAATCCGCAACGAAGCTGTCCAGCAGCGGACCGTGGCAGTCTACCTTCAGGAAGGGTTCGAGATCGCGAAGAAGGTCGTCGCTGTAAGCGAACGGCAGCGTAACCGCGCCGGGCTCCAGAACGAAATCGAACGGATTGACCGGTGCGAGCTCCGCCACCAGCTTGACGCGGACACCGAACTCCGCGGTTTTGCCGACAAAGCCGAACCGCGCCACATGGTTAGCCAGCGCGTCGAACTGCCAGGCCAAACGGCCCTCGGCGGGAGTAACAACCATCGCGTACGACAGCACCGGCGTGCGGCCATACGCCGCGGGGCGCAGTTGAATCGTCTGCGGCCCCAGCGCGACAGGCCGCGCATACCGGTACCGCGTTTCGTGCTGCAGCTCAACCTGTATCGCCATCCACCCTCGTGCGCCGAACGTCGTCGTGCTTCCTTAGTATCAAGCCCCCTTCAGCGAAGGGCCCGCCTGGCGCGAGGGCTACGTGGTCGCGGGCTGCGTCTGGCTGGGGCTCGTCTGGCTGCCGTTGGACTGCGTGGGCGTGTTGCGCTCCTGCGGTGCCGCGTTGGTGGCGACCGGCGCCCCCGCGCTCGTCGGCAGCACCGCCTTGGTGCCCTCGGCGTCGATCTCATTTGAATCCACCCGGAAGTACGTCAGGTTCATCGCGCCGAAGCTGGTCGTGATGGCGACGTCCGCCGCGTCGCGCCCGGTTGCCATCAGAATGCGGCCGAGTCGCGGGTAGTTATGGCGTGCGTCGAGATCAATCCACTGACCGTCCAGCCACACCTGGTACCACGCGCTGAAGTCCCCCGGCCCGCTATACGGCATCCGGATGTCGCCAATGTAGCCTGTCACATAGCGTGCCGGAATGTTCTGGCAGCGCGAAAGCGTGATGGCGAGGTGCTGAAAATCGCGGCAAACGCCTACCCGCTCGGTAAACACGTCCATAGCCGTCTTGGTGGGCCGTGCGGCGTTGTAGTTGAAGGTGACCTTCGCGTGCACCCAGTCGCGGATGGCGGTCGCGCGCTGCCAGCCCGCCGGAATCGACCCGAAAAGATCGTTGGCGATCCCGCCGAAGCGGTCCACCTCGCAGTACCGGCTCGGCAGCAGAAACTGCAGCACGTCGTCGGGAAGGTCTTCGATGGCGGCCTGCTTCGCGTCAGGGTACAGCGTATCCGGCTTACCCTCAATCTCGATGGTGCTCACGCCGGAAACCTTCAGGTGGCCAGCCGGCGCGATGAAGCGCGAACACCGGTTGCCGAACGCGTCGAAGTAGTCGGTCGTGGGCACGGGCACGCGCATCTGCTCGCCTTCGTAGGTGGACGCGAAGCCGAGGTGCTCCACCAGAAGCTCATTGCCGGAGCGGACCAGAGGCTCGACGGAGGGGTGCAAATGCAGCAACGCGACCACCGCCGCCGGAGCGGGAAGATAGAACTGGATATCGAAGTCGGAAGAAAGAAGCATCGCTCTCCAGAGAATTGAAGTGACTTTCTGCGTGAGCGCTTAGTTTAGCGTAGCCTCGCGCGTGCCGTCTCGCAGCGTGCCGTCTCGCAGCGCGCCGGCGGAGCCTTTCGGCCAGCCGCGACGTACCCGCACCATCCAGAACAAAAGCACGCCGAGAGGCAGGACCGTCAGCGCGAGGAGCACGCCGGAACGCTGCACCGCGACTGGAAAGAATCGCTGCCGCCCCATAAAGAACGACCCCGAGGCCTCAAACAAGGCGAAGCACATTCGCCACAAGTGCCGCGCAATCCGCGCCCGACCGTGGATGCCGCCACGCCACAACATGCGCGCATCGCCCGCAGCCGCCAGCAGCAACACGCCGCCGAGAAAAAAGTCCATCCCCGCCGGAACGCCGCCGCCCGGCCTGCCGAGCGAGACCAGCACGCCGTACCAGAGGATCGCGCCTGCGACGGCGAGCGCGAAGACCATGGCCACGCCATCGAGCACACCCCAGCGACCCGCGCCCGCACGGCCGTTGGCCGAACGCCCCGCCGTCCAGGCCGTCGCCACCATGTACAGAGTCAGCAAACCGCCAACCAGATTGCCGGTTTCGGCCTTGCGCAGCGCCAGCCACACGCCACTGCCCGCCAGCCCCAGCATGGCCACGGTAAACATGTTGCCCGCCCGTGCGTGCAGCCGGCCGCCTTTGCGCACAGCCGCCGCCACCGTTCCGGCCAGCAGCGCGACAGCACCCGCAGTTCCATGGACCACCAGCAGCGACGACACAGGCATGGGCAACCTCGGGCAGACAGACTCGATCGGGACACCGCGGTATACGCAGGCGTCCCAAAATCGGTTCCCGGGCCTTCATCAACCGTTCGCCGACGACCAAAGCATCAACGCAAAGAGCGCCCGGAAGCGCCAGGTCTTCCCCGGCCCCTCCTGGCGCACCCTTTGCACCTCCCCGCCGCGAAATCGTAGCGTCAGCCGCGAGGCACCTCGTCTGGCCGCACCACGCGGTAGCTCGCGTTGCCTTTAGACCAGACCAGCAGCAGCAGATCTTTGTCCGCCGGGCTTGCGTGCACCTCCTTCACAAACTGCTCGGCCTAGGTCGTCGCTTTCCGGTCCACTTCCAGGATCACGTCGCCCGGAGCGAGTCCCGCGTCTTCCGCCGCGCTCGCCGGCCGCACCGTTTCGACCGCCACGCCTTGCAGAGTTTCCGGCAGCCGCAACTGCTGCCGCACGTCGGGCGTCAGGTTGCTGACCGCAAGGCCCAGCTTGCCCTGCTGCGCCCCTGCAGGACCGTCGTTGCCGGCTTCCTGCGCGCCTTCCGCATGGTACTCACCTACCGTCAGGTTCACCGTTTGCGAGCTTCCGTTGCGCAACACGCCGAGAGCGATCTTCGTGCCCGGAGCGTCCTCCGCCACAGCCACCTGCAACGCGCTTCCATTGAGGACCGCGCGGCCGTTCAGCGACACGATCACGTCGCCGTTCTGCAGACCCGCCCGGCTCGCCGGAGAGTCCGGCGTGACCTGCGCCACGATCGCGCCGCTGGCATCCTTCAGCTTGAAGAACTGCGCGTTGTCCGGCGTCACGTCGTTCATGCTGATGCCCAGGTAGCCGTGATGCACGCTGCCCGTCTTGATCAACTGGTTGGCCACCGCTTGCGCCAGTTGCGACGGAATCGCAAAGCCCGCGCCGGCAAATTGACCGCTGTCGGTCGCGATCCAGTTGTTGATGCCCACCAACTCGCCATGCGCGTTCACCAGCGCTCCGCCGGAGTTGCCGGGGTTGATCGCCGCATCGGTCTGAATGAAGCCGCCCGGCTTGCGAGCGTCGCTTTCATAGGGGTTCTGCCGATTGACGGCGCTCACAATACCGCGCGTCACCGAGTTCTGGAAGTAGCCGAACGGACTGCCGAACGCCAGCACCGTTTGTCCCGGGCGCAGGCTGCCGGAGTCGCCCCACTGGAGACTCGGCAGGTCGGTCGCATTCACCTTGATCACCGCCACATCGGTCAGCTTGTCGGTGCCGATCACCTTCGCGTTCAGCACGCGCCGGTCGTTCAGCGTCACCTTGATGGCCACCGCGCCGTCGACCACATGGTTGTTCGTCACGATATAGCCGTCCGGAGAGATGATGATGCCGCTGCCGATCCCGTGCTCAATCTGTTGCTGTTGAGGACGCCCGCCGCCGCCCTGCGGTCCGAAAAACTGCTCGAACCCCGGAGGCAACTGCTGCTGCCCGCGCTGGGACGCCTCGTGCTCGCTGCCGCGCGAGGTCACCGCCACGTTTACCACCGCCGGCGACACATGTGCCGCCACCGACTCTACCGCGTTGTCGAGCGCCACGAGCGACTGCACGCTGTTGTCATCAAGCGGCGACACCTTCGCCGCGGCCGCACCCTGGCTGCCGCCGCTTTGCGCCCATAAGCTCGCCGCCAGCACCAGAGCCACTATCGATCCACCCGCTACCGCCAACCGGCGCGGAGCAACTACTAATTGATTAGTTTCAAAACGCATGACACACATCCTCACAAGGGGTACTGCCGGTTAGAGTTGAAGGAAGACCACGCCACCCGCAGCCGGGAGAGCGGCCGTGGCGGAGATGATCTGGAAGCCGTACGCGGTGTCGTACACCGTGAACGTAATGCGTGTAAACCGGATGGTGGCCGGCGCGGGTGCAGAAACCATGTCGCGGTCCTGCTCGACCCAGTCCGCGGCCAGGGGAGCGGCGACGCGGGCAGCACGATGCCCGTTCCGCCGCGCAACATAGACAGCCCGCCGCGAGGCATAGGCAGGACGTGTCTGCGGTACGGGCGAGACCGGCAGGCGCATCAGCGTCTTCACCATGTGCGGCTGTGAAGTCGCTTGCTGCGCAGCCGGAGCCTGGAAGCTGACGGGCGTGAAGGCAGCGGCAGGGGCTGCCGCGAGCGCTTCCGCAAACGACGCCGACTTGCTCGACGGAGCCGCCGCCGCCGTGAAGGAAACAAGCGCCGGAGCATGGGCCGTCACCGACGTAACCGCAACGGTTCCAGCCAGGAGCGCCCCTGCCACGAGCGCCCCGCGACGCGCCCGCAAGGGGGGCCGTTCGCAGCTCGCCAGAATGCCGGACACCCGCCGCGCCAGCTCCGGCCGCCGCTCCCACGCGCCCAGCACCAGAGCCACCGGCCGGCGCAGACCACGCTCTTCCGCCAGGCGCAGCAGGCAGGCCGCATAGCGTTTCGGCGCGCGCGTCGCCAGCACGACGCTTTCATCGCAGGCCAATTCGCGTTCCAGGCACAGCCGCCGCTCAACGACAGCAAGGAAAGGGTTCAACGGCACAATCGCGAGCGCCAGCTTTTGTAGCAGGTTGCGCCAGTCGTCCCAGCGCCGCAGATGCTCCCCTTCGTGCAGCAGCACCTGTGCGAGCTCCTGCTCGGAAAGTTGTTCATACAAGTTCTTCGGGATCAGTACGCGCGGCGCAAAAAAGCCGAGTACGCCAGGCCGCGACACGTCGGCAGAGGTGCAAAGTTCTGCCGTCCGCGACACCCGGAAGGTCGTCCGCACCTGCAGCCGGGCCGCGCGCGCGACGGGTGTCGCCCGGGCCCACACCCGGCGCAGCCCTACCATGCCCGTCAGCAACTGACTCAGACGAAAAAGCGAAGCCGCCGCCCAGAGTCCCGCAATCGCGAGGCTCACTCCGGGCGCGACGCGGACGGCGTGAGCGGATGAAGCCCCCGCCGCAACCTGCGGCCAGAAGGGAGCCAGCAGCATCAGGCCCAGCACCGCCGTCCACACCAGCGAGCGCATCGCGGCGGACAGGCGCGGCAAGAGCCGCAGCGCCACAATCACCGCAGCCAGCAGCAGCGCCGCGTGCCAAAGGCTCGACACAAGCGCGAGCGTGCCTGCTTCGGCGACGCGCAGCAAAGACTCGAAAGCAACCCTCTCGGTCATCGCGACGCCTCCCGGTCTTCGGGCGCGGCGGCGACGGCATCTTTCAGCCGCTTCAACTCGGCCGGGGTAATCTCTTCATCCGCAATAAGCGCCAGCAGCAGCCGCTCCCGCGAGTCGCCAAAAAAGCGCTGCAGCACATGCTTCACTTCCGACCGGCTGGCTTCCTGCTCCACCACGCAGGCGGTGTAGAGAAACGCGCGGCCTTCCTGCCGATGCTCCACGTAGCCCTTGGTTTCAAGGATCCGGATCGTCGTCAACACCGAGGTGTAGGCCAGCGCGGACCCCGCCGGCAGCGCCGCCACCAGGTCGGCCACCGCGCATTCGCCGCGCTGCCACAGGATTTTCATCAGCCTCAGTTCGGCTTCGGTCAGCGTGTTGGATTTCTTTCTCGGCATCTCAATCGGGTACGCTTGGCCCTGCGGCCTCACGGGCCTACATCGCTTTCGACGACGAACTAATTGATTAGTTAGCAGTGTGCCGCATC
>CALMON010000033.1 GCA_937871785.1 uncultured Granulicella sp. | reverse complement strand
TCCGGATAGACCCAACACAAAGACAGCAAAAACGAGCGTAACCAGGCGTCTCCCCAGGAGCGTCCCGCAGCGAGGTTCCCGTTTCATAGCGGAGCCGCGCCACGAGTACTATCGTTCCCTCAGCGAAGTTGCCGAAGTCTACAACTTTCGTGTACGGTGGTGTCACTGCAATCACATTTGGTAACTGCGCGGGCAGGCGAGTCCGCATCGCGCGGGGAGCGACCATGTACACGCGTATTTTCTCGAAGTCCGCGAGAACGTGCGGCACGCGCCAAGGGGGTTCGATGTATTTAAGATTTTTTCCTGGCACGATCACCACATTTGCCGCAGCTTCCTTGCTTTCTGTCGCGGCCTCGTCCCAGGCGGTGCAGCAGGTGCAGCCTTTTTCCCGGCCCGTGGTGCGCATTACGCAGAAGATCGACAACGCTGCGACAGCCACCCTGGCCGGAACGCATCCGGCGGTTGTGGATCGCGCGACGGTCGGCGGCCATCTCGCTGCGGCGACGCCGCTTCCGCACATGATGCTGGTGTTGGCGCCCAGTGACGACCAGGTCGCCGCCTTGCGCACGCTGCTTGACCAGCAGCAGGACAAGACCTCGCCCAACTTCCATAAGTGGCTCACGCCCGAAACCTACGCGCAGAGCTTCGGCGTGGCATCAGCCGATGTCGCGCAGATATCAGCCTGGCTGCAGGATCAGGGTTTCACCGTAAACAGCGTGGCCAAAGGTAACCGGATCATTACCTTTTCCGGCACGGCGGGGCAGGTTGAAGGCGCTTTCCATACCGAGATGCGTCATGTGACCGTCGACGGGGAAGCGCATATCTCAAACACCACGGATATCGCGATCCCGAAGGCCTTCACCGGCGTCGTTCGAGGGATCGCTTCACTGAACAACTTTCGTCCCCGGGCAAACGCGACAGACCCTCGCAAAGTCGTGGTTTCGGCAGACCCGAATGGACCCAACGGAACGACGCCTTTCGGCAACCAGGGCACTCCCCTGTATACATCGACCTCCAGCGGGTCTCATTACGTGACCCCGGGCGATGCGCAGACCATCTTCAACGGCAACCCGCTGTTGAAAGCCGGCATCGACGGCACGGGTCAGACCATCGCCGTCATCGGCCGAACCGACATCACCCTGAGCGATGTGCAGCAGTTCCGCTCCATGTTCGGCCTTAAGAAGAACGACCCAACGTTCACGATCATCGGCGAAGACCCCGGGGTGAACACCGACGACATTGAAGCCTATCTCGACGTGGAGTGGGCTGGCGGCATGGCCCCTGCGGCAAGCGTCAACTTCATCGTTGGCGGTAGCGACTACGAAACCAACGGTGGCATTTCCAGCGCCGGTCTGTATGCGGTGGATAACAATCTGGCCGACATCATTACGCTGAGCTACGGCGGCTGCGAAACCTCGAACGGCGCCAGCGGCACAGCGTTTTGGAACACCCTGTGGGAGCAGGCCGCCGCACAAGGCCAGACGGTCTTTGTTTCCTCGGGGGACAGCAACGCGACAGGCTGCCAGGCTTCGAGCGCGACCTATGGGACCGCGTACGGCGTCAATGCGCTCGGGTCTTCGGCCTACAACGTCGCGGTCGGCGGGTCTATGTTCGTGGATTGGGGTCCGAACCAATACTGGACGGCGGGCTCCGCCGCGCCTGCGCCCGCAGGCTACAATTTTGCAACGGCGCTCAGCTACATCCCCGAAGCGGTATGGAACCAGGGCTATCTCACGACGACTTACCTGAACACGCTATCGACGGCGCTGCAGAGCGGCTCTGGGATCGTAGGCGGGGGCGGCGGCCTTAGCATCTACACCGCACGCCCAGCGTGGCAGACCGGGTCGGGGATTTCGTCCACGGCGGATGCCACCTGCTCTTCGGGAACCTGCATCGCGGCGAATAATACAGGGTACGCCGTGCATCGCATGGTGCCGGACATCTCCTTTATTGCGGCTTCGGGCCACGACGCCACGGTGTTCTGCGCGGAAAGCTCCTGCTACAACACCAGCACGGGGTACGGCATCGGTGCGGTCGGCGGAACGTCGGTCGCGACCCCTGTAATGGCCAGCGTGCAAGCTTTGATCAACCAGAAAAACGGCGGCCGCCAGGGCAATGCCAACTACTACTATTACCCGCTGGCCAATGCGGACTACGTTTCCGGTGCCTGTAAGGCGGTGAACGGCACGGCTTCATCCGCCACCGTAACGCTGCCCGCAGCCAACTGCAACTTCCACGATATCGTCGCGGGTGACAACCGCTCCAAACAGAACGCCTCCGATACGACCGGCCTGGGCTTCTACGCTGGCACCGGGTTCGACGCGGCTTCCGGGCTTGGCTCGGTGAATATTACGAATGTGGCGAATAACTGGAGCAGCGTCAACTTCAACGCCACGACGACAGCGTTCACGCTATCCCCGACGACCGTCACCACGCATGGCGCGACACAGGCCTTCACTGTCGCCGTTTCTTCCACAGCGGGTACGCCAACGGGCGACTTCTCGATCATCGCGGCGACAACGACCCCGGGCACCCAGTTCCGCTACACGCTGAGCGGCGGCGTTTATAGTGGAACCCTGGCCGGGTTGCCAGGAGGCACCTACAACGTCCATGCCCATTACGGAGGTGACGGAACCTTCGCTCCGAGCGACTCCACAGCTATCCAGGTCACGATCGGCAAAGAGTCGAGCGCGGTCTCCTTCCTGCTTACCGATTTCTATCCCGGGTTTGTGCAAACAGGCTCTACAAGCATCCCCTACGGGTATTCCATTGATCTGATCGGGAGCGTAAAAGGCGCGTCCGGCACCGGCACGCCGAGCGGTACGCTGACGTTTGCTCCGGTCGATAACAGCGTAGCTCTCACGCCATTTGCAGCCACCCTCGACTCTTCCAGCAACGCGGCTCTCGTGGCGGGTGCGGGATACAGCAGCCTTCTTCTTGCGCCGAACTACCCTGCGCTGTCCGCGGGCAGCTACACGGTAGTGGGAACGTATAGCGGCGACGCGAGCTTCAGCACCAGCAACAACTCCATCAGCTTCACGATCGTTCCAAACACGCCTGCGGTGTCGATCAGTTCATCTGCGGCGTTTGTCACCAACGGCACTAACGTGACGCTGGGTTGCAGCGTGCCGCGCGTGGGTCTTGTGCCCACGACAGCAGCCTATCCGTCCGGTACCTGCACCTTTACCGATACGACGACGGGCGCGGCCCTGGGGAGCGCAACGCTCAACAGCGTCGGCGTCGCTTCCTATGTGACCACCGCTCTCTATGTCGGTACCTCTGGATCTTTCGTCGCCGGAGCAAACACCATTACCGCAACATACAGCGGTGACACCAACTACGCCGCCGCTGCGAGCGCTGCAACGACGGTCACGGTCGGCTCGCTCACGTCTACTACGACCGCCTTGGGGGTAGCCACCGGTACGTATTACGTCCTTTCTTCGGTACCTCTCACAGCCGCGGTAACCCCGGCAGCTGCGGCGACCGTGAGTTTCTACGACGGTTCGACGCTTCTGGGCACGACGACGTCTTCATCCTCCACCGGTATCGCGACGCTCACTACCTCCGCCTTGACGGCCGGTTCGCATTTCCTCACCGCCTCCTTTGCGGGCACCAGCGCGTACACGGCAAGCAGCGGGACGGCTACCGTCAATGTGAATCAGAACATCACCACGACGTACCTGGACGCCCCCGCCTATTCCATCGCGGGGCAAACCATTTCGCTCAACGGCCGCGTCACGCGCAGCCCCTCGCAAACTTCTGCCGGGACGGTGTTGCTCACGGGAACGGTGTCCTTTTACGACGGCACAACAGTGATTGCTTCGGCAACTCCGGTGTACCTGCCGGGCGGCTATTACTACTACGTTGCGACCGGGTCGACTGCGGCCCTTGCGCGTGGCGTGCATACCCTTACGGCGGTGTACAGCGGCGACAACAACTTTGCTACCTCCACGTCAAGTTCGGTCACCTTGACGGTCACACCGGACAACGTCTGGATCGCCAACGGTAGTGGCTCCGTCACCGGCATCAGCGCTACGGGAACATCCGTAGCCAGCACGACGGGCGGCGGTACTGGCATTTCCATCGACAACGCGGGGGATATCTGGTCGCTCAACAGGTCAGCTAGCAGCGTGGCGGAATTCAGCAACACCGGCACGGTGATTAACAGCGGGTACACCGGCGCCGGAATCACCACGCCGACGGCTCTCGCGATAGACGGCTCCGGCCTGGTCTGGATCGCCAACAGCAACAGCACGATTTCTGTGCTGAGCTCCACCGGCGCCGCGGTTTCCGGCACGACTGGCTACCCCAGCCTGACTTCGACCCCGACTTCGCTAAGCATCGATGCATCCGGAAATTTGTGGCTCACGAACGCAGGCGATAGCTCGTTGACCGAAGTCGTCGGTGCCGCGTCGCCGGTTTCCACGCCCATGACCACGGCCGTGACGAACAATACCCTGGCTACCAAGCCCTAAGCGACTTCAGCGAAGCTTGAAGGAGATTGATCATGCAGACCCAGACCAGCCATAACATCTCTCGACTCGGTCGATTGTTTGCAGGGCTTACCGCTGCCGCGGTAACTCTGGCTACAGTCGGTTGCGGTGTCTCGTCCGTCGGTACCACTGTGGCAACTCCGGTTGCCGCCAAGGTCGCGCTGCAGGGCCATGTGTTCGGCGGGCAACAGCCCGTCTCCGGCTCCACGATCCAGCTCTACGCGGGCAGTCAGATCGGCTATAACACCCCAGCGACAGCCTTGATTGCGGCGACCGTCACCAGCGATGCCAACGGCAACTTCGGTATCAGCGGCACGTACACCTGCCCATACGCGACCTCACAGGTGTACATCACGGCTGTGGGCGGCGATTCCGGATCGGGAACCAACGCAAATCTTGCTTTGATGGCGCCGCTGGGCGCTTGCGGAAACCTGACTTCGTCTACGTTCGTCATTATCAACGAACTCACGACGGTGGCCGGGGCCTATGCGCTCTCCGGCTTCATGACTTCGCCTACGCAACTCAGCACGACGCCGACCAATGTCAGCGGCCTTACCAATGCGTTCGCGACCGTCAACAAGCTTGTAAACGTGGCGAACGGACAGTTGCCCGGTAGCACTCTCCCCTCGGGCGCCGTTGAGCCCCTTTCTCTGCTGAATACTTTGGCAGACATCATCGCGAGCTGTGTCAACACCAACGGCATTGGTGGCAGCAGCACCAACTGCTCGACTCTTTTCGCCAACGCGACGCCCCCCGGAGGTGCCGCGCCAACCGACACGCTGACCGCCGCTCTCAACATCGCAAAATTTCCGGGCAACAATACGACGGCACTTTTCGGTTTGGCTCCGTCGACGGCTCCGTTTCAGCC
The DNA here is from genome assembly GCA_937871785.1 of uncultured Granulicella sp. Taxonomy (GTDB): domain Bacteria; phylum Acidobacteriota; class Terriglobia; order Terriglobales; family Acidobacteriaceae; genus Granulicella. Next base: position 16,663 of record CALMON010000033.1, on the reverse strand, counting down.
CACCCTCACCACTGCGCCCTCGGCGTATACGGTGTCCATTCGGTACGCCCCGACCGGTGCTTTCTCGACACCTTCGGCGTCCGCGGTAGACTCATCTGGTAACGTCTGGGTAACGAACTCAGGCAACAACACCATCACGGTGATCAACTCCGTGACGAGCGTGCCCACGATCTTTTCGGGTGGAGGTTTGAACGCGCCTTCCGCGATCGCATTTGACGCCAAGGGTAACGCCTGGGTTCCCAACAAGGGTAATTCGGTCCTGAGCGTCTTCACTCCGGCCGGTGCAGGAACGGTCGCTCTTACCACCCTGAGTGCGCCGAGTGGCGTGGCGATCGACGGGCAAGGGCTGATCTGGGTGACGAACTCGGGATCGAACAGCGTTACTTCGGTAAGCGCGTCCGGCACGTCCGTCACAGCGACGACCTCATTTCCGACGGGGGGCTCCTCTCCCGTGGCTGTCGCCATCAATCCTCGATAACAGGGAAAGAAGGTACGGCAGGTTAGCCCGACAGATTCGACCTGAACGGAAATGGTCTAGACTGTGCCGTCGAGCCACTTCTTCTTCACCTCAACGCCGTGAAGTTGAAACCATAGCAGGGCTATTTGGGTCATTGCGTTGCGAACGCTGCCGTCAGCCGACGCCGCGACCGCGTCCTCCCGGGTAAGAATATGGGTGCGTATGTCTTCCGCCTCGCCGGCCAGACCGTGCACGCCGCCAGCGGTTGTCATATCCACTCGGGCCAGGTACAGGGCTGCAAACTCGTCCGTAATCCCAGGACTGGTGAGGTATTCGCCAATCAGTTCCAGATCGCGAACGTCGCGGCCGGTCTCTTCCAGCACTTCCCGGCGCGCGGCTGCGTCGCTGGCTTCCCCCTTGTCGACCATGCCGGCGACGCATTCGAACAGCCACGGGTTCGAAAGCTGATTGAGGTAGGCGCCGATGCGAAACTGCTGCGTCAAGAGCAGCCGGTCGGCCACAGGATCGTACAACAGAATCACGACGACCTTGCCGGAGCGAAGTACCTCGCGGGTCAGGATGCGGGACATGCTCCCGTCGAAGGTCTCGTTCTGCAGCACCAAGCGCTCAAACAGGAAGTGCTCGTCAGAGAGGGTCTCCGTACTGTGAAGAGCCACCCGCGAGGGTGCTCGTTTCGGTGAGGCGAATGGGTCCGGCAAAGCGATCTCCTTTACTCTTCGTAAAGGGTATCGCTTTCCAAATAGTTTTCATACGCTTTCGGCGGCGCACTGCAAGGCAAATCCCAATTGCTGCACCTGCAAGGCGGCAGCGATGCGATGGAAATCCATACAGTGCCCTGTGTTACGCAGCAGAGCGGCATCCACTCGCGGGCTGTGCGTGAACGCTGCGGCGAAAGAGTGGACCTCCTCGTCGTTGACGATCCAGAGACGATCGCCTTCCGCCTGGCGGTAATGCACCGGCACCGTCACGGTGCTAGCGATCTTGCGGACATCGCGCGGCCAGACCAGATTGATGTCGAGAACTTCCCGACGCAGCGCTGGGCCATTGGCAGGATGCGAAGCCTGGGGCATGCCGGGGTGAAAACTGCCTTCAGGGCCAAACATCACCTGGTCCTTTAGAGGCACGGGAAAGTCCATCGTGTGGGCCTCGGGACTGGCCGCAAACTGTGTCGCGAGGGCCTCCGGCGTATGCAGGCCCACTCCGGAAATGGCGAGCCCAAGGATGGGCAGGTCGCCAGGCTCGGCCGCGATGGAGGTCGCAATGGCCGCGCCAATGGAGTGGCCGATGAGCACGATTCCTTTCGTCGCGCTGCCGTACTTCACGAACGCTTCCTGCAAGGCATCGGTAAGGAACCGGGCGTGACCCTGGATCGAGGCGTCCTCGCCGTACAGGGCGGGAGAGCCCTCGTACCCTGGCCGATCCACCGCCAGAATCGGGATGCCCAGAGCCGCTGCGCGATCAAGGAGCGAGTAGTTGGGCAGATCGAAATACGCGGAAGTATACGTACCGCCGTGCAGCGCAACGATAAGCGGCAGGTCCATCGGCGAACCGGCATTCCCGGGTGCTGTGGACATGCGCAAACGACCGGAAAGGCCGGCGAATAAGGTGTTGCCCGTGTTGGTTGCCATGATGTTCTCCTGCTGTTCGGCGACAAAGATACAGACTACAAGGATCTTCGCGCAATGAGTTCCGGACGACTTACGGAATAACCCGGTCGACCGCGTCGAGCTCGTCAGGAAAGGGGAGCGAGATGCGATTGACGACCTGCTGCTGCATGGCAAGCAAATCTTCGGGCGCATACAACGCTCCTTGCCGGATGACTGCGTGCACTTTGTGCAGATTCTGCGCGCTTACGGTGGGGTCGCCGTCCAGCAGCACAAGGTTCGCCTCCTTGCCCGGCTCCACGGTGCCCATGCTCCCTTCGCGTTCGAGGAAGCGAGCGCCATTCAGCGTCGTCATCTGCAGAATCTGAAGAGGGGAGAGCCCCGCCTGCTCCAGCAGGTCAAATTCCTGATGGAGTGACACGCCCGGGATGACCCAGCCTCCGCCGTAATCGCTGCCCGCCAGCATACCGACCCCGCCTTCGGCGAAGATTTTGGTCAGCTTCAGTTCGAGCTCGCCCATTCGGTTCAGGGTCGCGCGGCCTTCCGGCGTCATCTTCGCGGTAAAGCTGCGACCCACCTGTGACCAGAACTTGCGGGTTGCGCTCGACACATATTGCAGGTCAGGGCTCTCGGTAAAACGCGGGTCGTCGCCCAACCGCATCGTGACGTCCCGAATCAGCGTCGGACACTGCCAGGTACCGTTGGCAGCGAAGGTTTGCGCCAGGTCACGGGCCTTCGCCTCGCTGAAGGTATCGATGAGGCTCTGCGTTTTTTTGAGTGCGTCGGGCTCTCCATTCAGCCGTCCGAGAATCGGGTTCGCGATCATGATCTTGCCCGCGACTTTCATCGCTTCCGGCGAAAGGTCCGGTGGCTTGGGCGGCTTCATGCGCAGAATGAAGTTGATCAGCCAGCCTCGCGTAGAGCTGGCGATCAACTGCAGTTCCGTGGGACCGAGGTGTTCGATCACCGTCATGCCTTCGCGCGACGCCTTGCGCACGTCCACTCCCGGTGAGAGATGCCCATCATAGGCAAGACCCAGCTTGCGTGCCTCCGCAAGCGTCGCGAAAAAGACCTTCGGATGCACAAAGATCGTCTTGATGAAGTCCGCGCCCTCGGCCTTCTGCCGCCGCACTTCCTGCACTCCGGCCTCGGGTGTGGGCGCGTTGCCGGGCAGCAGGATTTCTCCTGGCAGGCTCAGCAGTTCCGGTCCGTGTTTGCCGGTCGTAAGCGTACCGGCTCGGCGCGCGCGCAGCATCTCGGTGGTGCCGGCCATCTGGCGAATGCCGGTTATTCCATACGAAAGCATCAGCATCCCGCTTAGCTCGGGGCCTGCCTCTTCCTGCAGCAGATGCGTGTGCATGTCGAGAAAGCCGGGAACGAGAAACTTGCCGGCGCAGTCGACGGGCTCCGCAGCGCCCTCCACCGGCGACCCCACAGTGACGATGCGTTCGATGACACCGCCGCGAATCACCACGGAGGCATTCGCCGTGAGTTTGCCGGTTCTCGTGTCCACGACGGACACACCATTCAGAACCAGGCAGCGTCCTGCGGGTTGACCGGCGGCTCCTGCCTGATTGGGAAAAAGATTCATGGTAGCTCCACCGGCTCCTGCGCGGGTGCCTGCTGTTGCCGCGCACGAAAACCTTATCGTCGCGACCGGAGCATGTCCAATGAATACTGGGCATACTCTGTATGCGCCGTCAGCATATGCCTACGGTTGGGGCGCAGGGTTCGCCTTCGGTCTAGCTTTCTTCGGCTTCGTCACGCTTTCCGCGGCGCTTTTCAGCGTTGCCCGCAGCCACAGGTGAGACGCATCGCGTCCCAGACGCGGGTGCCAGTACATCATGTAGCGAAACGAAAAGAGTTCCTTGGGGGCCTTCAGGAGTTTGAGGTTGGGTCGGTTCGCCTCATACTGCGCGATGCGGAGAGGGACCGTGGCCACGTAGCTGGTTTCCGCTACCGCGGAAATCGCCGCGGTAAAGTACGGCACGTGCATGGCGCAATGCCGACGCACACCTGACTTCGAGAGGCGGCGATCCGAGGAGGCCTGCGAGCCATAGATGCCGATATGGCGTTGCGCCATGTAGTCACTGAGCGAGAACCTTCCCGAAAACGGCAGATCCTTATCGACGACGCAGACCAACTCGTCTTCGAACAAACACTCCGATACCAGGTTGGCCGGCGCTACGCCGTCGTCGACGAGCAGCACAAGGTCGATGTGGCCACGTTCCAGCAAGTCGAACGAGTCCTCGTTGCGGGGAAGAAACTCGAACACGACGCGGCTCTCAGCGGGCAGGTAATGCCGGCACAACGGCTCGCACAGCACGGAACAGCCGTAGTCGCTGGTGGCGATGCGGAAGGTCAGTTCTTCGCGCGTCGGGTCAAAGCCGGAGCCGCTGAGCAGATGGTCGATGCGCGGCAAGATGTCTTCGAGCTCCGCGAGCAGGCGCTGGCCCAGCGGTGTGGGATGAAAGACGCCGTTTGTCCGAAGCAGCAGGTCATCGCGAAACAGCTCGCGCGTGCGCTGCATGGCGCGGCTCATGGCGGGTTGCGTTAGGCTGAGCCGTTTGGCCGCGCGCGATACGCTGCGTTCTTCCGCTAACACTTTGAAGACAACAAGAAGATTCAGGTCTGCCTGGCGAAGTTGCGTCGTGTGCATTCCGCATATTACCAAAATGCATTGGACGACAATACGCCGCGGAGCATACAAGTTGTTCGCTGCTCCGTTCCGCTTGCGCCCGTTGGTGGAGCACAGGAGCCGCACCGGAGACTTCCCGACCATGATGACCCGCTTCCTTCGCCGTTTCACTCTCCTCGCAGCACTTCGGGCAGCCTTCCTTTTGCTGCTCCCTTTCTCAGCCTGGGGGCAGGGGACAACGGCTTCCGTGTCCGGGTATGTCGCTGACGCATCCGGCGCGAAGGTGGCTGCCGCTACCGTCACGTATACGAATACGGCGACGAATGTTTCGCAAAGCGCCAAAACGGACGGCACCGGCATCTACCGGATCACCGGCCTGCTGCCGGGTAGTTACCGCTCGACGGTATCGCTCGAGGGCTTCAAGACCGCCGTGCGCGAAGGCATCGACCTCCATGTGGAAGATCAGGCCTCGGTCGATTTCAACCTCGCCGTAGGCTCGGTGTCGGAGAACGTCGTCGTCAATGCGTCGACCGCGCTTGTGGAGACCCAGTCCCCCACCGTGAGCCAGGTGATCGAGGGCAGGCAGGTGGAGGATACACCGCTCAATGGCCGCAACGTGATGAACCTTGTTTCGCTCACGCCGGGGGTGATCCCGCAGGGTTCCACAAACGGCAACACCAGCAACAACACCAACGGCGGCGCCTTCACCAACCCGTTCGCCTTCAACAATTACCAGATCGCCGGCGGTCTCGCGGGCCACGCCTCGGTGTACCTGGATGGCACTCCGCTGAATCTGGCGGTCGGTCACACGCTGCCGTTTGTGGTTCCGCAAGACGCCGTGCAGGAGTTCCGCGTCGAAACCAGCGTGATCAATCCGCAGTACGGCGAGTTTGGCGGCGGCGTGATCAACTTCGCGACCAAATCCGGTACGGCCAATCTTCATGGCACGGTTTATGAATACCTGCGCAACAACCGCTTCAACGCAAACGCGTTCTTCAACAACCAGACGCTGGTGAACGGCGCTCCCGTACCCCGGCCGGAGTTTACCCAAAACCAGTATGGCGCCACTGCCGGAGGCCCGCTCAACAAAGCGAAGAGCACGTTCTTCTTTGCGTCGTATGAGGGTTTCCGCCTGGCTCTTGGCGTGCCGAACGTGGGCCGCGTGCCGACGCTCGCCGAGCGCAGCGGCGACTTCACAGCCGATGCCCCCATCTTCGATCCCGCCACCGCTATTCCAATTTTTCCGGGTAGCTCCGTGTATGCCGCGGAGCGCCAGTTCTCCTGCAACGGCGTCGCAAATGTGATTTGCCCCAATCGTATCGACCCCACTTCCAACATAGTCGCGAATACACTCCAGTACTTCCCGGCACCAAACACCACCACCGCCGGTGCGGGCATCAACTTTTCTCAGAACGGCAAGGGAGGCGCCAGCAACAACAGCTACACGTTTCGCGTCGACAGCAATTACGGCGACAGGCAGAAACTCTTTGGCCGCTATACACGCTTCGACGGCAACCAGCCGGGAACGCGCTTCCTCAACAATCCTGTTGGACCGACCTCGACCCCGGCGAACACGACGCATGCGCAGGAATTCGTCCTGGGCGACTCGGTTGTCTTGAGCCCGGTGTCGGTGCTCGATGTGCGGCTTTCCTACCTGCGCTCGAACGAGAATATCGCCCCGCAGAGCGGCGCGAACCTCGCTCAGTTCGGGCCGGCATACGCCGCGCTTGCTCCGCAAATCCGCGGAACGCAATTTCCCGACGTGCTGATTACCAACCTGATCGCCAACCCTTTCATGAACCAGAATCCCACGACGCAGTCGATCGAAGACAACTACGTCCTCTCAGGCGTGTATAGCAGAATCGCGGGGCGGCACTCGTTCGGCTTCGGCGGGGAAGCCCGCCGCCGCGAGAACTACTTCGACTTTTCTTTGTCGTCTTCCGGCTTCTTTGTCTTCGCTGGCGTGGCGACCTCGTGCATACCCTACCTGGGACCGGCCACCTGTCGCACCGCAAACGGCGCGGGAGTCGCGCCGTTCACTCTTCCCGGCGCTGGCGCAACGCCTCTGGCCGACTTCCTCACGGGCGTCATCACCGTCGCTCCGCTCGGCTTTCAGGAAGCCGCCATCCCGGGAGCCATCAACTACTACGGCGGCGTGTTCGCGACCGATACCTTCCGCCTGAGTGAAAAGCTGACGATCACGGCCGGGCTCCGTTACGAACTTCCCGGCGGCTTCACTGAAAAGAAAGACCGCGAAACGGTTCTCTTGCCTCAACTCAGCAATCCACTGGTGCTGGTGAATACGCCGGCGTACCCTAGCCGGAGCGATCTGCAAACACACCTGACGCTCTTTTCGCCGCGCGTGGGCTTCGCCTTTCAGCCGTACACCGGCACGTCGGTCAGGGCGGGTTACAGCCTCGGTTTCCTGCCTGTTGACACGGTGTACTCGGCCGGCCCCAATGCCTCGCCTGTCAACGCGCCAATCACGTTCGTCGTGCCGGGCGCGCCCCTGGGCAATCCGCTGCTGAATCCGTTCAGCGGAAAAGTGAGTTCGCTGCTGCAGCCCATCGGCCGCGCCTACGCGAACAATCCATTCTACTTTGCGGGCCAGACCATCACCAGCCGCATTGCGAACTCCAGGTTTCCTTATCTGCAGCAATGGAACGCCAACGTCCAGCAATCGTTCAACGCCAGCACGGCCATCCAACTCGCCTATCTCGGTGCCCGCGGCGACCATCTTCCGGTCTTCGGCACCGTGGATATCAACCAGTTGCCCGACCAGTACGACGCCGCTCCCAGCCAGTCGCTGCGGCCTTATCCGCTTTACCAGAACGTCAACGCACAGTCCCCCTACATGGGAGATTCGTACTACCACTCCGCGCAGGTGACCTTCACGAAGCGCTTCGCCGGGGGCGGCACCTTTCTCGCAAACTATAGCTGGTCGAAGTTCCTTTCCAATTCCGAATCCACACAATCGCAGGTGGAAAGCCATAGCGAAGGCATGATCCAGGACTATACGAATCTGCGCGCGGAAAAGTCATACTTGAGCTTCGACGTGCCGCATCGCCTGGTGGTCAGCTACATCGCGGACCTGCCGTTCGGTCCCGGCAAACGCTATCTTGCTCACTCGAGCGGCATCGTTAGCCGGCTGGTGGGTGGCTGGAACGCGGGGGGAATCAACACGTTCCAGAGCGGCTTCCCACTTGCGATCATCGCCACGAACAACAATCTCGCCAACCTGTACGGCGCCGGCCAGATCCGCCCGAATGTCGTGGTGGGCTGCAACAAGCGCCTCGGCGGATCCGCCGTCTCCCAGGCGCGGACAGGATCGCCGGCCTTGAACGCAGCATGCTTTACGGCGCCCGGACTAAACGCGTTCGGCAATGAGCCTCGCACTGACGGCATGCTACGTAGCTTCGGCATCGACAACTGGGACTTTTCTTTGGCGAAAACAACGGCCATCCATGAGAACGTCAACGTGGTCTTTCGCGCTGAGGCCTTCAATCTGATAAACCGTGTCCAGTTCGGCGATCCCAATGTGAACTCCGCAAGTGCTCTCTTCGGGGTGATCACGACGCAGAATAACCAGCCACGGTTGATCCAGTTTTCCCTGCGGTTGAACTACTAAAGCAATGTAGCTGCGCCGGGGCGAGTTACGGGAAGAGGCAGAGCGCGGAACACAGCCTGAAAGGTCCTTGTGGCGATATGTACGAGGGTGTTGGGGTGGCAGGAGGGTTTTAATGAGTTACACCGGAGATCGGCCCAGCCGATCCAGCTTACGAAGACCGGGGAACAGACCCATCCACAGCAGCGCCACGACGACGCTGCCGATACCGCCGATGATGGTTGCGGGGATGAGGCCGAACCACGCCGCCGTGGTGCCGGACTCGAACTCGCCAAGCTGATTGGATGTGCCGATAAAGAGCGAGTTGACGGCACTGACGCGGCCGCGCATCTCGTTGGGGGTTTCCAACTGCACCAGCGACGAGCGCACCACCACGCTCACCACATCGGCGCTTCCCAGAACCGTCAGGATCGCCATCGACAGCCACAACGAACGCGAAAGAGCGAACGCGACGGTCGCAAGCCCGAAGACAATCACCGCCGTAAACATCCGCAGGCCCGCATGGCTTGCGATGGGCCGCCTGGCCAGCAGGATAGAAGTTGTAAGCGCCCCCAGCGCCGGAGACAGGCGCAGCAGACCCAGCCCCCATGCGCCGGTGTGCAACACATCGCGCGCGTAGGCCGGCAGCAGCGCGGTGGCTCCACCCAGAAGCACGGCAAACAGATCGAGCGAGATCGCGCCAAGGATGTTTTTGTGCGCGCGGATGTACCCGATGCCGGCAAAGATGGAGCCGGCGGTCGGGGCGGAGGGCGCCAGCGCCGCGGCAGGAACCAGCACTGCGGCAGCCGCGCGCCACGGGCGGATGGTGCTTGAAAGAACGGAGGCTCCTACATAGAGCACCGTGCAGGTGAGAAACGGCACCTGCGCCCCGGCTACGAAGAGGAGACCCCCCAGCGCGGGGCCGATGATCGACGCCGTCTGGTTGGCCGAGGACGACCACGCGATGGCTTGCGGAACCAGCGGCTCCTCCACCAGAGTGGGCACGAGAGCCTGTGTCGACGGAGCTTCAAACGCGCGCGCCGCACCCAGCAAAGCGACCGCGCAAAAGATGCCCGCGGGGCGAAGATGGTGCAGCAGCGTCGCCATGCCCAGGCTCAGCGCGACCAGGGCTTCGACTGCCTGGCACACGGCGAGAATCGACTTGCGGCTGACGCGGTCGGCCACGTGCCCGACCAGCAGCATGAGCAACAGCAGGGGAAGGAACTGCGCCAGACCCACCATGCCGAGCGCAAACGTGCTGTGCGTGAGAGCGTACATCTGCCAGCCCACCGCGACGCCCAGCATCTGGTAGCTCATCGACGAACAAACGCGCGCCGACCAGAAGCGGCTATAAGAGCCTGCGCGAAAGATGGATGAGGGATTTGGAGTCGGGGCTATGTCCACAGGACTCAGGCTAACAAAAGCGACGCAGCTTAGTGCAGCCGCCCAACCAGCAGGTTAGCGGCGTAAATGACGGCAGCACCGGCAAGAACGGCGGGAAGAATCAGTTTTCTGTCACCGCGGAAAGAACGCACTACGGGAAGAAAGTCCCCCGTAGCCATCTGCAGGAAGAACCCCGAGGCGATTGCCAGCAGCACCACCGAACTCCTGGAAGAAAAGCGCCAGTAGATGGTCAGCAAGCCCCCAAGAAAGGGCGCAATGCTGTCCATCGCGAGAAAGGCGTAGTCGGCTGGGCGCGGGTGTTTGCCTCGGGTTGTCAACAGGATCGTGTTCATGCCGTCGCCAATGTCGTGCGCCGCAATCCCCACCGCCACCGCGTACCCGGCGGTGTGCGACGCCGCATACGACAGGCCGATTGCCATGCCGTCGCGCAAGCTGTGAAAGATCAGTAGGGCCCCGCCCAGCTTTCCTGACGCGCTTCCCGACATGCCCCAACGCTCGGCGGCAGCGTCAAGCACACCCTGGAGAGCGAAAAATCCGAGAAACGAAAGCAGCGTGATGCCCAGGACGTTGGCCACGGCGTGCTCGGGAAAGGCACTGAGCGAAATGGCTTCGGGAAGCAGGTCAAGGAAGGCGGCGCCCAGCAACAAACCGGCACCAAGCGCGACAAGCAGGGTGATCGACTTGCGCATCCGAACGGCAAGCAGACCGCCGGCAAGCGTGGAAAGAACCGGAATGATGAGGAGTATCGGCAAAAGAAACCTGAACGTCAGACAATATCACATTCGCAATAAGGATTCTTGCCTGATCAAGCTAAAAGGACCGGCCTGCAAAGAGCAGACCGGTCCGTCTTGAAAAGGTATTGCGACTCTGATGTAGCTGGAGCGATGCTGCTCAGGCCTGCTCAGGCCGATGTGCTTTGCGACAAGCCTTCCGCAGACATGGCTAACTGCGGCAGCGTAATTTCCTGCCGCGCTGCAATGCGCTTGTAGGTTGCCAGGGCCTGTCCGACGACCTGATCCATATTGAGGTATTTGTAATTGGCCAGTCGTCCACAAAAGTGAACATCTACCGTGCGATCTGCGAGTTCCTTGTAGCGAGCGTACAGAGCGGCGTTCTCAGGGCGGGGAATCGGGTAATACGGATCACCTTCGGCGCGCGGGTACTCATAGACGATGCTGGTTTTCCGATGCTTCTGGCCGGTAAGGTATTTAAACTCCGTAACCCGCGTATAGTCATGCTCGTTCGGATAGTTGACCACCGCGGCGGGCTGGAAGATCGCTTGATCATGCGTTTCATGCCGAAACTCAAGCGAGCGATAAGGAAGCGGACCGTAGCGGAAGTCGAAGAACTCATCGACCGGACCGGTATAGATGATTTTCACGTTGGGATAGCTGCGCGCTATGTCCTTGTAGTCGACTCCGGTTCGCACGGTGATCAGCGGATGATCGAGCATACGCTCAAACATCCGGGTATAACCTTCAAGCGGCATGACCTGGTACTCGTCGGTGAAGTAGCGGTCGTCTGCGTCGAGCCGGAAAGGAATTCGTGCGGCAACCGCGGCATCGAGCTGCGAGGGATCAAGTCCCCACTGCTTGCGCGTGTAGTTTCGGAAAAACTTTTCGTAGAGTTCGCGGCCAACCTTGCTGACCACGTGGTCTTCAGAGGTCACGACCTGCGGCAGCAGCTCTGCCCGCGCGCGCATAAACGCTTCCATACCGGCGGCGTCGAGCTCCAGATCGTAAAGCGTGTTGATCGTCTCCAGATTGATCGGCATGGGCACCAGCTTGCCGTCCACGCTCGTCAGCACACGGTGTTCATAGGGGCGCCACTGTGTGAATTGGGTGAGATAGGCCAGAACCTTTTCTGAATTCGTGTGGAAGATGTGCGGGCCATACTGGTGAATCAAAACGCCGTCCGCGTTATGGAAGTCGTACGCATTGCCCCCGATGTGCGTTCGTTTGTCGACGACCAGAACCCGGTGGCCGCTCTGGCTCGCTAGTCTTTCTGCAAGCACGCTGCCCGCGAAGCCCGCGCCGACCACGAGGTAGTCAAAACGCTCCTTGAGCTTCGAAGACCGCGCCGCGCCGACAGTGACGTGAAGGCGCATGGGTTCGAGCCGTTTCGCGGCAAGTACCGGTGTGGGTTTGTAAGAAACCGAGGCATGCTTCTCAAACGCCGAGTCGGCAAGGCACGGTTCTGCCGAACATCCGGTCGGCCGTTGAACCTGCTTCAGAAGCGTGTTCATGGCGGTCCAGGTGCTGTCCCACGAAGATTCCTCGAGCTTACGGCGGACCGTATTATGCCAGCTCGGCGACTGGGGCAGCAGCGCCGCGTCAAGCGCTTCGACAAACCTTTCCGCACCCGCGGCAATGGCCACCAGACCGGCGTCACCGTATCCGCGCACCACATCGCGAATGGCTGTCGAAACGACCGGCTTGCCTGCCGCCAGGAACTCCGGCGTCTTGGTAGGCGAAATGTAGCGCGTGGACTCGTTCAGCGCGAACGGCATCATGGCGGCGTCCCAACCCGCCAGGTAGGTCGGTAGCTCGTCGTACCGCTTGCCGGAAAGGTAGTGGATGTTGCTCGCTTGCGGCAAGGTCGTTTCGTCGATCTTCACCACCGGGCCGAGGACGATAAATTGCATGTTAGGCCGCAACGCAGCGATCGCGCCCAGTAGCTCAACGTCGAAGCGCTCGTCGATGACGCCATAGAAGCCAACCCGCGGATGCGGAATGTCGGCCTGGTCTTCCGGTTCCATGGAGGCAGGCGCTGCCTTCGGGGCAAAATGCGCGACATCAATCGAACTGGGAAATGCATGAACATTCGGGTGTTTCGCCCGTTTCGCCTCGTACAGGCTGATCCCTCCCGTAAACATCACGTCCGCTTTCGAAATGAGGTCGTGCTCCCGCGAGATGAGTTCCGGAGGCGCACCCAGAAACGCGCTCAACTCGTCCATGCAGTCGTACACCGTGGCTGCAGGTGTCAGATCCGATGTGAAGCCCAAAGCCATGGGCGTGTAGTACCAGGCGACGTACCGTTCGAGCTTTTCCGACCGAAGAAACTCCATCAGCAGCGTCCGCTGCCCGTCCTCGAAGTCGATACCCCAGGAGATGTGCGGCTCGAGCACTGTTAGCGACGGGCTCACTTCCGTGCGCTCGAGGTGCATGCCCAGCCCGCCGTCGGCACGGCGCGGGAGCTCGTTTTCATCATGGTGCCAGGTCGGTTCTTCCCAGTAGTAGACGTGGCGGGTATTGGCCGCTCGGGTGAGCAGATGCTGCGGGCGCTGCGTGACGAAATGCCAGCGCAAATGGCTGAAGCACAGGATGTCGGGCTCGTTCGCGGTCGTGCTGGAAACTGGGAGATCGTTATCGGCAGGTGCTGCGGCGGAACTCTTCAAAAATTGGCCTCATTCAGGACAGCGTCGTTCGTTCTGATCGGTGTTCTATGTACTGGGACTGTATGACGATGGTAGCTGGCGCAGAGTTGGATGCGCGACATCGCGCCCTTCCAGGGGCCGCTCGGGTTTCATGTGGTCACAATGTTATGTAGCTTACAATACGCACTTTTGCGAAAGCGAGTCTGGAAATAACTCTTGCGGCGCGAGTGCGTAGTACAGTGGAAGGCGGCTCAACGGCGCTTGTTCGACAGTACAAAAACAGTGCGCCCGTTCGCCCGCAGCGCGACTTTCCTACGAACCATGCCCGAATCAGGAGCTTTCTTGAACGACTTTGTGCCGAAACCTTCAATCGTCGAAGGTGTGGCTCCGCTCTCCTGCCGCGCTGTGGTCGTGGTGCCGGCGCGTAACGAAGAAGATTCGCTTGCGGCGACATGCGACAGTCTGCTGCAGCAGCAGGACGGAAAGGGCAGACCGCTCCCGCCGGACTCCTTTGAAGTCATTCTGCTGCTCAACAACTGCACGGACGCTTCGGCGAGGGTTGCCGAGCGCTGGCGCGATAACAATCGGAAGCTGACGCTGCACGTTTGTGAGCGTACCTTTCCCACCGGGGAAGCGCACGTGGGCACGGCCCGGCGCCTGCTGATGGACTCTGCCTGGCACCGGCTCGCGCCCGGGCAGCGCCCGGACGGCGCGCCTGTCTGCGGCATTCTGACTACCGACGCCGACACGGTGATCGCCCCTGACTGGATTTTTCGCACTCTACAGGCGCTTGAAGCCGGAGCCGATGTCGTGGGCGGCGCTATCGAGATGGATGATTCAGGGCTGCCCAAAGCCGTGCGCGAGGCCTACCGCCGCGATGGGACGTACCAGCATCTCGTTAGTGAGCTTGAAGATCGCGTCGACCCGCAGGACGGCGACCCTTGCCCGCGCCATCTGCACCACTTCGGCGGTTCGCTGGCGTGTACGCCGCAAATCTACGCAAAGGCCGGGGGAGTGCCTCCGGTGTCCCCCCTTGAAGATGTGGCGTTTATCGACAAGCTGCGGCGCATCGACGCGCGCATCCGGCATGAGCCGGGTGTACGCGTCACGACGTCGGCGCGTATGGCCGGCCGCGTCGAGGTGGGGCTTTCCGGGCAGTTGCGCGTTTGGCAGGCGATGACCGGGCAGGGCGATGCGCATCGGGTACCCGCGGCGGAGTTTCTGCGCCATCGCTTCACGGCTTTGCGGGAGCTGCGTTGCTTTTACCGCCAGGGTGACGAAGCGCTGCTCAGCCGCTATGGTGCCGAGACCATCGAGCGACTTCGGGCGGCCCGTAACCGCGTTCGGACCTGCGGCGAATGGCTCGCGGAAATCGACTGCAATCGCCTGATCGACGAGGGCTGGTCCGGCACCCGGGACTCGCCGATCGAAGAAGCTGTCGCTGCCTTGGAACGGATGCTGGCTGGAGCGTCAGGCGAGCTCGGTCGCGCTCAGTAGACGCTCCTGCAGGCGTACCTCATCGGCAAGGTCCGCGCGCAAACTCCGGTCGACCCAGCCTTCCGCTACCTCGATCAGGCCGCAGGGGCAGTGGCGCTCGTCGTCCCAGCCGGGGTAGTCCATCACCGGGTACAGGCAATTGCCCAGCACGGGGACGCCGAGGCTGCGCGCCTGCCGCACCTCGGTCGCCACGTAGCCGAGCCAGCCCACCGCCGCGTCCGCCTCCGCCCCTGTTTCGGTAATCAGAACCGGTCTCGCGTAGCGCTGCCAAAGATCCTGAAGCAGCAGGTGCAGCGGACGATGCAGATGGTGGCCGGGCGGCGTGCGCGGCCCGTTCATAATCCACTGGTTGTTCCAGTAGTAGTTCAGACCGATGAAGTCGGTGGCTTCCGGAAAGCCCCCGAGCTCGGGCTCCTGCAATCCCAGCAGCATGTCCTGCGCTTCAAACTGCGACTCGGTGTGGATCGCCGAGGGCTCGATGTCTTCGGGATAAATGTCGTCGGCGGAAATGTGGATGCCGGGCTCCGGCTGCACGAACAGCAGCGACGGTTCAACAGCACGGGCCGCGCGAATGCCGGCCAGGGACGCGCGCACAAGCTGCTCCTTGAGCGCGGGCCCGCGGTTGCCGCCGTAGGGGTGAAAGTGCTCCTGATCGCCGCCCACCCAGGCCCAGAACGACATTTCGTTGATGGCGCAGAACAGGTCCGGAAAGGCCGGGTCGGCGAGGCGGCGATGCTTGAGAATAAAGCGAACGGCCGCGGCGGCAAAGGCCTCAAATTGCGTGATGAAGCCCGGGGAAAACAGGTCGACCCAGTCGGGCACGCCCCAGTGGCACAGGTCCCAGATCACCTGCGTGCCGGTCGCGTTGGCGGCTTCGATCATCGGTAGGAGCGAGGTCCACTCGTAGGTGCCCGGCCAGGCCTCGACCAGGTGCCAGCGGACGCCGTCGCGCACGGTGAGCACGCCGGCTTCGGCGAGCAGCCGGTAATCTTCAGCGCAGTGGGTGTCGTGGCCGCAGGCGGCGGTCACGTCCATGCGGGTCAGGTCGCGGCGGCGATGGGTGGCGCACTCGAAGCCGCCCATCAGGAAGCTGCGGAACGGCGAAGGTTGGTCGAAGGAACTTGCGGCTTTCACGTCTTCGTGAGGGTACCGCATGGAACGGGCTTGCTCCAACTCTGCAGCGGAACGGTGTACTCAAACTCATCATTGGAAACCACAACTCTTGTATCCCCTGAGTACCCGCGATCTACGGGTACAACAGAGCGGCAGATCGCTTGGTCTTGAAGTCGTCGAGCGCAGGCTGCCAGGAGCGGGCGATGTCCCGCGGGTCGTCGCCACGGGCGCTTGCGTCCCCCGTGGCCGGATTGGCGACAAGACGCAGCGCTCCGGCGAGCTTGAATTTTGTGGGGTACAGTTTGTGCAGAGTGGCAAGGATTTCAATGCCGAGCTCGGGAGAATCGAGTGCGGCGGGGTCGGTGCAGGTGACGCGCACGGCTTCGATGGTCTGTCCGTGGAACGGGTAGCGGTTTGCGTCTTCGGCGATGGTCTCGGCTCCTGCCGTGAAGGTGACTCCCGGAATGTGGCGGTCCGTCAGGGTGCGCGCTACGTCCAGGGCGGTGAACCACACGTCATCCGGGCCGGAATTGCCGGTTTTGGGAACCGAAACGCCAGCGCCAAAGAAGCTGAAGGGGTGCTCCGTGCCGCGGCCAACGCTGAGGTTCGTCGCTTCGATCAAGCCAAGCGCGGGGTACAGGATGGCGGCCCCCGGCGTGCGCAGGTTGGGGCTTGGCGGGGTCCAGCGAAGGCCGGTGTCGGCCCAAAGGTCGGCGCGCTGCCAACTCCGCATGGGCACGACGGTCAACGGCGCGTTGAGGCTCTTCTGTGCGTTCATGTAGCGGGCAAGCTCGCCGTAGGTCATGCCGTGGCGCGTCGGGATGCCGGCCATGTAGGCCACATAGCCAGTGTGCGCGGCGTCCACCGGCGGCCCTTGCACGGCCAGCCCGCCGACCGGGTCGGGGCGGTCGAGCACAACGAGATCGAGCTTGAGGTGGTACGTGGCTTG
>CALMON010000032.1 GCA_937871785.1 uncultured Granulicella sp. | reverse complement strand
CCGGGTGAGCGATGGCTGCGCGAGCCGCAGTTCCTTCGCCGCCTTGGTGACGCTGCCGAACACACAATACCAGAACAACTCCGTTTACGAATTATCATAAAAAAAAAAAACGAAAATCGGCAGTTGCAGCCCGATGGGATTGCCGTTGTATTTGTGCAGTTGCAACATCGCGCCTTCCACCAGAAAGTCGAGCGCGGTGCCGACCATCGCTTCGTTCAGCGTCATGGTTTCGTAGGTTTCCTGATCGAGAAAATGGGACCCCTCGCTGTCGCTGTACAGATACGAGGCCGGCACCAGGACCAGGTCGGGCTCTTTGAATTTGTCGTTGGCCTTGAAGGTCTTGTCGAACACCGCATTCGTCAGCAGGTTGCGCATTTTGAGCCGCACCAGCGTCTGGCCGCCGCGCGCGGTCGGTGTGCTGATGTCCGAGTCGAGACAGGCGTACGGCTCATTTTCGTACTCAAACATCATCTTGCGTTTTACGTGAATCGCTTCCACCATCGCTGCCATGCATTTCTCCGAACGGCGGCCTACCGACCGCCAAAAGTCATCCTCAAGTATAGGCGAGAGGATCGTCGCCGACTGCCGTCAGCCTCAACAGGCCGCCTCGGCATGCGGGTGCGAAAACATATCCGCGTTGTCTTCGTCGGCGCGGTCGAGGCAGGCGAAATCCTTTTCAAGCACGACAGCGAGCTTGCCGTTCGGCACCGCCATCTCCGTGTAGATGCCCACCTCGGTTTCCTGTCCCCAGAGTGTCAGTGTCGCGGCGGGCACAAGCACGGTAACCGTGCCGACACCGGTTTCCAGGGTTATGTCTGCCGTTGCCGCCGATCCGATCAGCGCGTAGCGGAATGTCGTGCCGGCACCGTTGCCGAAGCACACCTCCTCTACGACTGCCTCGCCGCGCAGCAGCCGCTCCATCTCCGAACGCGACACCCGCAGCCGCAACGAGTTTCCTTCGTTTCCCTTCAAACGCAACTTCATCGTGTCACTCCCATTGCTTCGATGTACTCGGCACCGCTGTAGATGTTGAATTGTTCGCCGCGAATGAAGCCGACCAGCGCGATGTTGAACTGGCGCGCCACCTGGACGGCAAGGCTTGAAGGAGCACCCACTGAGGCGACCGCGGGAATGCCCGCCATCAGGGCCTTTTGCATCAGCTCAAAGCTGCAGCGGCCGGAAAGCAGCAGCAGGCGGCCGCGCAGTGGCGTGGTTCCCGCGAGGAACTCGCGGCCCAGGAGCTTGTCGACCGCATTGTGGCGGCCGACATCTTCGCAGACCGCGAGCAGCGTGCCATCGGCGCTACACAAACCGGCGCCATGTAACCCTCCGGTTCGCGCGAACACCGTTTGCGCTGCCAGCAGCTTGTTGGGCAGCAAGAGGACCGTTGCGGGAGCGATGCGGAAGCGGCTTCGCGCCCGCGGCGGACAAACCGTTTGTAGCGCCAGCAGCGAGGCTTTGCCGCAGATGCCGCAGCTTGAGGTCGTATAGAAATTCCGCTGCAAAGTAGCCAGAGCGACCTCGACCGCCGGGTGCAGCTCGACCCGCACGACGTTGCCGGCGGCACCGGCATGCGCCTGCTCGCCGACGTGGGCCACCGAAACGATGTCCTCCGCTTCGCGGACCACGCCTTCGGTCAGCAGAAACCCTACCGCGAGGTGCAGATCGTCACCGGGAGTCCGCATCGTGACGGAGATCGACTTTACCTGACGATCCCCGGTGGGACCAAAGCCAAGCTGCATTTCGAGCGGCTCTTCCACCGCAAGCGTGTCCCTGCGCTCTTCGAAGCCGGCCCCCGTCCAGCGCGCCAGCGTGACGTCGCGCACCGAATCGCGTTCCCCATCGTGCGGCTCGTCGGGCTGCGCTAACGAGCGAATCGGCGCCGCCATGCTGGTATTCAGGCTTCCCATAGCAGCTTGGATGCGGCTGCTCGCCTCGTCTGCGCAGAGCGGCGTGGGAGCGGGGGCGTTCCCCATCGTTTGGTCGGCGTGATAAATTGGCACGTTGTGAAAACCACCAGTCCCGTTGCAGCCGAGGATCGCCTGGTCGCCCCGCCGATGGGGTCGGGTAAAGTCTTTGAGTTCGACGGCTTTCGCCTGGATGCGGACAACCGGCTGCTTTCCCGTGCGGGAGAAGGGCTGCCGCTACCGGCGCGGGCCTTCGATACGCTGCTTGTCCTGGTCCAGCATCCCGGCCAGTTGGTGACCAAGAGCGACCTGCTGAACGTCGTGTGGGCGCACTCGTTTGTGGAAGAGTCGAACCTGACGGTCGCGATTTCGACCCTGCGGCGCACGCTTGGCGAAGACCCGCAGGACCGCAAATTCATTCAAACAGTGTCCGGGCGCGGCTACCGGTTCATCAGCGACGTTCACGTTTCCGACCGCGCCGCCGCTCCTGGTCGGACTGCCCTCGCCGAGGCCGCGGCCGACCCCGTCGCCCTCGTGCCGGAGCCGCCGACCGCTGTTGTTTCCCCTGAGCTTTCACCGCAAGGCGCCCGCGCCGACACTGCTCCTCCGCCGCGCCGGGTCAACTGGTCCTGGGTTGCCGCAGGGGTGGTGCTCGGCTTCGCTCTCCTTTCGGCGGGAGCGTGGCGGATGGGGAAGGCGCGGGCGAGCAGTGCGCGCATTCACGCCGTGGCTGTGCTGCCGATGTCTGGCGAAGGCATGAACGACGAGGCCCTGCTGGGGATGACCGACGCAATGATCGGCTATCTTGGCAATCTTGTGGCGGTGCGGCCGATGAGCTCCGTGCTGCGGTATTCGGCTGGGCCGATGGACGTGCAGGCCGCCGGGCGCGAGCAGGGAGCGGACGCCGTCGTGACCTCCCGCACGCAGGGGACCGGCAGCAACGCCTCGCTGAAGGTCAGCCTGCTGCGCACGAGCGATGGCAAGCTGCTGTGGTCGAAGACCTATGCCGACAGCGCCGATCACCTGGCAGCCATGCAATCGGCTGCGGACCGCGATCTCGCCGCCGAGCTACGGCCCATGGTGGCGGACCCGGGCGCGAAGGTGCCGCCGACTCCGCAAACGTCGGTTACTCCAGCGGCGTACCAGCTCTACCTGCGCGGCCGGTATTTCTGGAACCGCCGCACCGAAGACGGTTTGCGCAAAAGTATCGACGCCTTCCGCCAAAGCATTCAGGCCGACCCCAACTATGCTCCCGCGTACGCCGGGCTGGCGGACTCGTATGCGCTGCTGGCGTCCTTTTCCGTCGAAAGCGGACGCACCGCCAACCCGGACGCGCGCGCCGCCGCGCTGAGCGCGATCCAGTTGGACCCCACGCTGGCCGAGCCGCACGCTTCGCTGGGCATGATTTACTTTTTCACCGACTGGAACGGCCCGGCGGCCGAAGGGGAGTTTGCGCGGGCCATCACGCTGAACCCGAACTACGCGACGGCGCACCACTGGTATGCCCTGGATCTCGCGGCGATGGGGCGCTTTCCGCAGGCGCTGTATGAGATTCGCCGCGCGCAGGAGCTCGACCCGCTGTCGCTGATCATCAGCACCAACGTGGGGTGGATCGAGTATCTCAACCGGCAGAACGATAAAGCCGTCGGGGAGTTCCGCAAGGTCTTGGAACTGGACCCGTCGTTTGTGCGCGCACGCACGCGGCTCGGCATTGCGGAGCTGCAGGCCGGCGACCTGGACGGGGCTACCGCGGATCTGGAAGTGGCCGCGAAAGCTTCCGGCGACCCCTACGTGAGCGGCTTGCTGGGCGAAGCGCTGGGACGAGGCGGACATACGGCGGCGGCGGAAAAGATTCTGCACGAGCTCCAGGCGAAGGCCGGGACGAAATACGTTCCGCCGTTTGCGCTGGCGCTCGTGGAACTCGGGCTGGTCCGGAAGCAGGAAGCGCTTACAGCGCTGGCGCAGGCGGCGGACGACCGGTCGACCTCCATGGTGTATGCGAAGATCGATCCGTCGCTCGACGCGTTGCGGGGCGACCCTCAGTTCCAGGCGATTGTCGCGGGAATGCGTTTTTAGGCAAAGATTTTGCGTCGGTACGACACGGCTGGGCTCCCAACAGGCAAACCGAGTGCCTTGGTGAATGCCCGGTTCGCCTGGTTCGGTCCGGTTCGGTCTGTTCAGAGGCCCGATGGCTGGCTATTTCTGCCCGGCCGTGGGGCAGGAGCCTACGCCGAACAGCGCATATAAACCGCACGGGGAGTTGAACATCCTGTCGCCATCATGCTCCACGCCGTCGACGTCCCACAAGCGCTGCGTCAGGGCCGGGTGGCGGTCTGTCAGGTAGCGGAAGTAGTTGTGGCCGCGAATGTAGCGGAAGGCCCCTTCGTCCTCGGCGGAGCAGGTCTTATCGAGCGCCGGATGGTTCGGGTCGGTGTCCCTGGTGCCAAGCAGATACACCACGTCGCGCGTGATGAAGCGCGTTTCGAGATTGGCAAACGATGCGTTGGCGACGTAGGGTGGCGGGTCTTCGACGCCGTACTTCCAGTGGTTGTACTTGCCGAAGCACGACTTGGCGGGTGTCCCAAAGCTGCCGTCGGGCAAGGGACGGTCCGGGCTGAAGTACAAGTACGAAGACGGGTTGGCGACGACGTAGCGCGTGCTGATACCCGCCCGCGCAAGCTGCTCCGGAGCCTTGCCGACGATGGAGTAGCGCTGCACCACCTGACCGCCGCCGGAGTGGCCGGCGATAACGACGGTCTTGAGGTTCGGGAACAGGGTGCGGTCGGCGAGGTGAGTCAGAATGGCATCGATGGCGTCGAACGACGAAATGGGGCCGGGGGCGATGGCGTCGTCGCCGCCCATCCAGGCTTCGGGGGCCCAGCGCAGCGTGTTCGGGGGCAGGTGGAAGGCGTCGATATCCTGCTGGCCTAAAAACTGTGGCGTCACCAGCAGCGTGGTCGCGCCGGCTTTGGCGGTCGCGATTGCTCGTTCGCCGGACAGGTTGTACTCGTCGGCGTTGCGCAGCTTGCCGTGAAAAACCAGCAGAGCGCGAGTAATCTGCGGCTGAGGATGCGCCCAGTCGGCCGACACGTACAACGGCAGCACGGCGCTGACTCCGCCTTTTTCAACGTGAAGGCTCGATGGAGCGATCGCCTTTACGGCGGCGGCAGAAGACGTCCGGTCAGTGGTTTGGGCCGACACGGCCGGCGCGACCGCCGGAGCCGCGAGAGCGAGAAGAAGAAGGAGGTTGCGCATCGAGTCGAGCTCCTACTGAATGGTAAGGGTGAACGGGAGGGTCTGCACGGTGGCCGAGCCGGAGCTCACGACGACGTTGAACGTGTAGGTTCCAGCTTGCTGCTGGGTAGCGGTTGAGCTCGAACCGCAGCCGGCCAGGGTCGCGATGACGAACAGGCCGAGCAGATGCGGCAGAAGCTTGCGTCGCCGCGTTGCCAGCAGAAGCAGAAAGGCAATGCCCGCCGCGAAGGCCCCGGGCGAGGCAATCTGGTTGCTGGCCGTCGCCGACGAGTTCGACAGGAGCAGCGTGACCGGTTGCGGGCCAACGAGACCGTTGAGCGCCAGGGTCGCCGGAGAAAAGGCGCAGGAAACTTTCGCCGGAAGGCCGTTGCAGGAGAACGTGAAGGTGTCCGTGCGGCCACCGGGGTTGATCGTCAGGATCGACTGCGCTTCCTGGTAGTTGTGCGGGAACGTCAGCGCGGTCGACGAGGACGAAATGCTGAATGGAACGCCCACGGTGATGAGGATGGCGGCCGACGTGTTGGTGGCAAAGGCGGGGTCGCCGCTGTACATCGCCGTCACGGAATCTGTACCGACCGGCAGAGCCGTCGTGATGAGTGTGGCGGTGTTGCCGGTGAGCGGAACGACGGCGAGGCTGGTCAGACCGGAAAAGAAGGTGACCGAACCGGTCGGTGTTCCGACGGTGGAGGTGATCGTCGCCGAAAGCGTGACAGACTGGCCGCCGAAGAGGTTGGTCGTGCTTGCGGTGAAGGCGACCGCAGGCACGGCCGGGGTGACGGTGAGTGTGCCGGGGGTAAAAGCAAAGGTGTAGTTGGCTGCGGCCAGCGTGCCTTGCGCGATGGCGATAGGGTACGGGCCCTGCGGCGAGGCGGCTGTGGCGGTAGTGGTTTCGGTGGGGGTGCCGGTCGTGGCCGAGGCCTGGGTGTCGCCGTTGACGAAGCCGCTGAGCGTGTAGGTGAAGGCCGGGTTGGCGACGCCGAACTGCCGCGAGGTGTTGGTGGCCGTCGCCGTGAGCGCGGCCGGGGTGACGGTGATGACGGTGGGTCCAGAGGTGCTGGGCTGGTAGTTGATGGTCGACGGCGTGTAGACGGCCGTGATGGACTGCGCGCCTGCAGGCAGGATCACGGTGGCCGTTGCCATGCCGGTGGAGCCGACGTTCGCTGTCGCCAGGGTGGTGGTGGCGTTGCGGAAGGCGACGGTTCCGGTTGACGGAACAGTCGCGGTGCCTTTGACGGTGGCGGTCAGCGTAATCGATTTGCCGTAGGTGACGGTCGTCGCGCTGGTGGTAAAGGTGGTGGTGGTTTGCTCGGCGGTGTTGGTGCCTGTGAGTGCCAGGCCGGGGGCGTTGGTGGCGTTGCCGTTAAAGACCACGCTATCGGTATAGGTTCCAGAAATCGTGGCCGCGAACGTGGCCGTCAGGTTGCAGGAGGTACCGGAAGGCAGCGAGCCGCTGCAGCCGTTCGTCGTCGCGGGGGTGACGGTGAAGTGCGTGGAATCGGAGTTGGTGAGGAACGTGGCGGCGGGAACGAAGGTGGCGTTACCGGACGAGGTGAGTGTAAACGGGGTCGACGACGGGCTCGATGTGAAGGTGTAGGCGGCCACGGTGCGGTTCAGGGTGAGCAGACCGGTCTGGCTGGAGTCCGCTATGGCGAGGTTGCCGGTCGCGTCGATAGCGACGCCGCGCGCGGAGGTGAGGCCGCTGAGAACGGCGATGGGCGTCGTCGATCCGGGCAGGTACTCGTTCAGCGCGGTGCCGGAAAAGGCGAACAGATCGCCCGCCGGGTCGACGGCCAGGCCGGTGGAAGCCGTGGACGCGACAGCCGTTTGCGTGCCGGCGGGGCTCAGGCGCACGATGCGGGCGTTGCCGGTATCGGCGGCGTAGACGTTGCCGGCGGCATCGACCGCGACGGCCTGGGGCGCGTTCAGGCCGGTGAAGGGAACCACTGACGCGATCGTGCCGTTGGGCGCGACGGTCAGGACTTGGTTGGTCCCGGTGTTGGCGATCAGCAGGTTGCCGCCCGCGTCGATGGCGAGGCCGCGCGGTGCTTTGAGGTTGGCGACCAGCGTGAAGGGCGTCGTGCCGGCAAGCGTGGGGATCTCGGTAATGCGGTTGGTGGTGGAGTCCGCAACGAAGATATTGCCGGCCGCGTCGACGGCGATGCCGGAAGGCGTCGTGAAGCCGGTTGCTACCGTCGTGGAGGTCGTTGCCGCGTAGCGGACGACGGACTTGCCGGCGAGATCGGCGACGAGGAGGTTTCCGGCCGCGTCGATGGCGACGGCGTTTGGCTGCAGGCCGGTGCCGACGGTGACCGGGGTGGCGAGATCCGCGTTCAGGGCCGCGCCGGTGGCGGTGGCGGCGAGCAGCTCGTTGGCGGTGCGGGTGCCGTCAGCCAGCGTCAGGCGCAGGGCTCCGGGACGCAGGCCGGGGTGCGCCGGGGTGAAAACGACGGTCGCCGCGCAGGTGCCGCCGGCGGCGTTGGCTCCCGCGCAGGGGCCGGCGCTGGCAGTGTAGTCGGCGGTGGCGTTGAGGATCGTGGTCGCGGCGGCGTTGAAGGTGAAGGCCGCAAGCTGCGCGGCGGAGGTGGCGCCCACGGAGGTCTGTGGAAAGACCGGGTAGGTATATTTCTGGACGATGTTATCGGCGGAGTCGCCGAAATACAGATTATTGGCGGAGTCGACGGCGATGCTGCCGCGCGGGCTGAGGAGCTTCGACTGCGTCGCGGGGCAGCCGTCGCCAAAGGCGTTTATTGAAACCGGGGTGGCGGAAGCGCCGCAGGCGACACCAGCGGTGAATGTGGTGGCGGAGGCCGTGGGACCGACGATGGCCGTCAGCGTATTCGTGTTCGCGTACAGCTCGTAGATCGCGTACGGAGCCGTGAAGCTTTGCAGGAAAAGATTGCCGGAGGCATCGCCAGAGATGCCCTGCGCCGCGGTGGCTGCCAACGCAAGCTGGCTGGGAGCGATGCCGTTGGCGGTCGAGGTGCCACCGCCGGCCACGTTATAGACCGCGCCGAGCGTGAGCGTTCCAGTGACGGGGAGCGGGTTCAGAATGCCGCCATACAGAGCGCGGTAATGGGAGTTGCCGGAGTCGCCGAAGTAGAGGTTCCCGTTCACGTCGAGATAAATGGACCAGGGCGTGTTCACGCCGGACGCGCTGCCCAGGGTACCGTCGGCACCGGCCGTCAGCGTGAGGCAGGAGTTTGCCGACGACACCGAGCCGGTCTTGCCGACGGCGGCGGACACGCAGCCCGCGCCGACGATGGTGTACACATTGCCGACCGTCGGCGTGACGCCTTGCGCGGAAAGGAGAGCGAGCGCCGGCGCGCCGCCGTTGTACAGCAGGCGAATCGCATTGTTGCCCTGGTCGGCGATGTACACGTCGTCCGCGGAGGAAATGGAGACTGCCGTAGGCGAGCGGAGCAGCGCCACGTTTACCGTCGCCGCTGTGGCGGAAGCGAAGCCGGGAGCCGCGTCGCGGTAGCCCCCGGCGAAGCCGACAATGGTGTACATGGCGCCGTTCACCGGCATGACGCCGGGGTTTTCGAGCGTGATCAGTTGCGCGGCGGCGGTCGTGGTCGCGCAATTGACGCACAGGACGCGGACGCGGGAGTTGGCGTAGTCGATCAGAAACAGATTGCCGTCGGCGTCCGGGGTGACGGCTCTCGGTCCGATGGGCGCGGACGCCGCGGGGCAGCCGTCGCCGAGCGCGTTGAGGCCCGTGGGCTGGCCGGTAGCGGCGTAGTTCGCGCAAGGATAGGTCGTGCCGGCGGCGGTGATGGAAGAGGTTGCGGTGCTGCCGAAGCCGGCCAGCGTGTAAATATTACCGGCCACCGGAACGGTGGCAGGGGCGTTGCGCGTGGAGGAGATCGCGTAGCCCGAATTTGCGGCCGTAATGGCGGCGGCAAGTTGCGTGCCGGCGTTGTAAACGACGCGAATCTGCCGGTCGTTGTAATCGGCTATGTACAGATTGCCGAGCCGGTCGACGGACACGCCCTGCGGAGCCGCTACGCCGGCGGTGGCGGGGGCGCAGCCGTCACCGAGATTGACGCCGGAGGTGCTCGCGACGCCGGTCGTGCAGGTCGGCGTGCTGGCGGTGCCGGTGCCGGCGGCCACCTGCGCGACCGGGTCGGGTACGGCCGTGGGCGCGCTGGTCGCCTGGGCGGCTGCGGGCATCGCGGCGAGGGGGAGGGCGGCGGCAAGAAGGGAAAGGGCTACGGACTTGAGAGACGGCATGGTGTGGCTCCGGCGAGGTGTGCGGCGTTCGGTGGCTTTTGCCTGGGACAGAAAACTTCAGGGGATGTACGGGCTGGGTCGCGGGCGTCGCGCGCGGTGGCGCGATACCCGATGCTCGCTTAGAACTCGAGCTTCAAAGAAAACTGCAGGATGCGCGGATTGCCCGTGGTGTTCAAAATTTCACCAAAGGTCGCGGGGGTATCGAGCGCGCTACCGGGATTGGCGAAGTTGACGTTGTTGAACAGGTTGAAGGCCTGTGCGCGGAACTCCGCTGTGAGGCTGTCGTGAATCTGCGTGCGTTTGTTCAGAGCGAGATCGGTGTTGCGCTGGAAAGGCCCACGCAGGATGTTACGACCGGAGTTGCCATACACATTCCCGGCGGCGACAAAGGCGGTGGTGTCGAAGTAACTGTTCAGCCGCGGCACCGGGCTGCCGGTTTTGACCGCCGAAGCCGCGTTGCGGCCGAGGGCGAAGCTGGCAAGCGAGGTATCGGTGCCATAAAAGGCGGCGCCTCCGGAGTTCGTAATGGAGAAGGGCAAACCCGATTGCGCCACCACGACACCTGAAAAGCTGTAGCCGTTGGCGAGGCGGGCGAGGCCGTGGCGATCGAAGAAGCCGTGAACGTTGGGCACGTCGTACAGGAAGCGGACGGCGAGGTGGTGGGTGCGGTCGAAGTCCGACGGGCCGTAGCTGGCGGCAGGGTTGGTCTGGTCACCGGTAATGTTGTTGAAGTTCGAGCCGTCGGCGGTGCCGGAGGCAGTATCGAGCGAGTGCGACCAGGTGTAGGTCGCCACCGCTTCCGAGTGGCCCGTTTTATAGGTCAGCGTGCCTTGCAGCGAATTGAAGTTCGAAGACGACGTGGTCTGCAGGAAAAGCAGGCCGTTGTTCGAGAAGCCCTGGTACGGAGAGCGCGCGGCGACGTTCGCCGTCGTTGTGGTGGTCTGGCCGTTGACGGGGCTGGTGGGCGTGGCGATCAGGGCCTGGTTGATCTCGGTTTCGACCGGCAGCGCGATGCCGCGTGCGCCGACGTAGCCTACCTCGAGCAGGGTTGCGCGCGTGATCTGTGTCTGGACGTTGGCGCCGTACTGCTGGTAGTAGGGTGTGCGTATCTTCTGGTCGACGTCTTTTAGGGAAAGAGGGTTCAGCGCTGCGGCTGCTGTCGAGGTCGACGAGTAGACGACTGGCAGCACGGGGAACTGGTTGGCCAGAGGAAGCGTCGGAAACGGATTGGCGAGGGAGCCGCTGGCGTTGATCTGCGCGGTCGCGCCGCCGCTCGAATTTTTACCATCGGCGCGCACGTAGTTGGGTAGCGACAGCGATTCAAGCAGGCCAAGCTGGTTGGACAGGCGATCGTAGAACAGGCCATAGCCAGCGCGAATGACGACACGCGGACGCACCTGCGCGGCGATGCCGAACCGAGGCGCGAAATTGAGGTGGTTCACATTGTCGGTCAGGGTGTTCGACACCTTCGCGATGCCGGGGACGGGGTTGCGGGCGTTCGATTCCTGCGTGAAACCGAGCGACGTGCTGCCGCCGGCGACGGGAGCCTGGTAGAAGCGCGGGTCGAACGCGCCGTTGCGGCCGTACAGGTCGACCGGCAGGCCCAGGTACTCGTAGCGAAGGCCGAGGTTGAGGGTCAGCATGGGAAGCGCCTTCCAGGAGTCCTGCGCGAAGCCGGAAAAGTCGCGAATGCGGTCGTTGCGCTTGACGACGCCGGCGGCGATGGAAGTGGTGTACAGGTCGGAAAACCCCGTGCCGTTCTGCACACCGCTTTGTCCCAGGAGAAAGTTCTGGAACGAGAGCGTGTCGATCGAGCCGCGCATCCGGTTGTTGGAAAAGTAGTTGTCCTGGTAGCGGCGCATTTCCGCGCCGAAGTTCAGGTTGTGATGACCCCGCAGGACGGACAGGTTATCGAAATATTGCCAGGTGTTCGAGGTGTCGGCCTGGTCGGCGTTGACCGAGTAGCCGAGGCGGAACTGACCGGACACGCTGATCTGCGGGATGTCGGCGAAGGAAGAGGAGTTGAAGCGTGTCATACCGATGGACGCGAGGGGAATCTGGTTTTCAAAGCCGGTTGTACCGATCAGCCGCGAAAGACCGAAGCGAGCCTCATTGACGACATTGGAACTGATGATGTGCGTTTCCGCGATGGAGTATAGACGCGACTTGAAGAGCTGGTTGGTGCCGAAACCGGCGACGGCCAGCGTCCCGTTCGGAACGGCGTTGAACTGCGGCTGCTGCGCCACCACGGTGTGGAAGGCGACGTGATCCTTGGCACGGAACTGGTAGTCGGTAGAGCCGGTATAGATGTCTTCGTTAAACGTGGACGGGATCGAAAATGTGTAGTTCACGCCGGCCGTGTTGGAAGTTTGCGGTGTGGGGATCAGGTACTGCCCGTTCGGCAGCTTGTATTGCAGCAGCGCCAGCGCCACGGGAGAAATGTTCGATCCGTTGGCGAGGATGGTCGGGCCGGAATGCGACGTTTTGCCGAGCGTGCTGGCGTACGCTCCAATGCCGGCGGCGGAACGGTCGTTGGTGATCTGCGGCAGGTTGAGGAAGTTCGTACCCTGCACACCATTGATCTGGCGCGTGCCCTGGTAGGAGAAAAATCCGAAAAGCTTGTCTTTGAGAATGTCTCCGCCTACCGTGCCGCCGAACTGGTTCTGCTTGAGTTTGGGCCGAGGCTGGCCGGTCTGTTTCACGAAAAACAGGTTGGCGTTGAAGATGTCGTTACGGAAGTATTCGTACAGCGAGCCATGGAGCTTGTTGCCTCCGGAACGCGTGATGAGCGCGATGTTGGAGCCGCCGGAGCGGCCGGTCAGGGCGTCGAACAGCGCGGTCTGTACCTTGAATTCCTGAATGGCTTCGGTCGGCGGAATGACCGTCCCGTTCGACGCGAAAGAATTGTTTGCGGCGGAGTTGACGTGGACGTTGATCGCGTCGACGCCATCGATGTAAATCGCGTTCGAGCCGGTACGCGCGCCATTGGACGAGATGTTCTGCGTGCCGCGTCCGAGCGCGGTGGCGTCGTTGAGCGGGGCGGACGCTCCCGGCGAAAGCGCGAGAAGCTGCGTGAAGTTGTTGGTCGCAAGCGGCAGGTCGCGGATCGATTCTCCGTCGATGACGCGGCCCTGCGCGGTATTTTCGGTTTGCAGCAGCGGGTCCTGCGCGACCACCTCGACGGTCACGTTGCTGTTCGCGACCGAAAGCTTCGCGTTGACGGCAATGCGATCGGTCACGTTGAGCGTGGCACGCTGGATTTGGTTTGAAAAGCCGGGGGCGCTGAAAGTGAGCTCGTAGTCACCGGGAGCGAGCGACGGAAAGGCGTACTCGCCGGAGCCGTTGGATTTGCTGTCACGCACGACGTCGGACGCGATGTTGCGCACGCTGACGCTCGCGGCGGGGATTGCCGCGCCACCGGGGTCGGTGACCGTGCCGACGAGCGCTCCGGTGGTCTGCGCGTGCAGGGCAGAAGGCGCGGCAAGCTGGACGGCTGCGAGGCCGGCGCAGGAAAGAGCCGCGACGAGGCCGAGGCTGCGGGGCGAACGGGCAAATCGTTTCGGGAAGCTGTAGTTCATGGCGGGAAACTCCGTGGTTCTGGGACCGGTACAGGTGCGAGTGCGGTGGATTACGGACGGCTTGGCGGACGGATTATCGTACAAGGACGGCGTTGCGTTTTTCACGGCCTACCAGGGTCATCAGGATGGCGATCAGGAACACCGCCGCCGCGGTCATGGCCATGGCCGCGGAGTAGGTTCGGTTGTGCGCGATGCTGGCTTCCAGGAAGCCGACGCCGCCCGAGAGCAGCACGCCAAACTGGTTGCCGAGCCCCGGGAGTGAGCCGCGGACCGAGTCCGGCGACATTTCTGCGACGTGCGCCGGAACCACGCCCCAGGCGCCCTGCACGCAGAACTGCATGAGCACCGCGCCCAGCACCAGCAGCGGCAGGTTGGGCGCGAAGGCCCACAGCGGGATGACGGCGAGCGCGCCGCCGAGGGCGAACGTCATCGCGCGGCGGCGGCCGATGCGGTCGGAAATCCAGCCGATGGACAGCCCGCCCAGGATCGCGCCGACCATGGAGATGGCGGTGAGCACGGCTTTTTCCTTGCCGGCGATGTGCCAGTCTTTCTCAAGGAACGTAGGGTACATGTCCTGCGTGCCGTGCGACGACATGTGCATCGCCATCATAAATACCGTGAAGTAGACAAACAGCTTCCAGTGGGAGGCGAGGCTGCGGCCGACCGCGCCGAACGAGCAGCTGCGATTCTGCTTCCAGGTTTCGGACTCCTTCACATAGATCGCCACAAAGGTGGCGGAAAGCAGTGCCGGAAGTGAGCCGAGGAAGAACAGGGGTCTCCAGCCGAATCGCGGGAAAAGCGTGAAATAGGCGACCGCCGCCAGCAGAAAGCCGATCGCGTAGCCCTGCTGCAGCAATCCAGACAGGATGCCACGGTAGCGGGCGGGCACTTTTTCCATGGCGAGCGACACGCCCACGCCCCATTGGCCTCCCATAACGATGCCGAACGTCGCGCGGATGATGAGGAAGGCGGTAAAGGTGTGGGCAAAGCCGGTGGCGAGCTCGACGACTGAAAACAGGCAAAGGTTGACGATCAGGGGCAGGCGGCGGCCGAAGCGGTCGGACACGAAACCGAAGATGAAGGCCCCCACCGGGCGCAGCGCGAGCGTCGCCCAGGCGGCCAGCGCCATGTGCGGAACGGACTGGCCGAAATCCTTGCCGATGGCCGTAAGGGCGAGCACCACGAGGAAAAAGTCGAAGGCATCGAGCGTCCAACCGGCCAGCCCGGCCATAAAGGCCGCCCGCCAGGGTTGTTGCGGCTGCTGCGCCTGTGATGTAGCGGCGGTTTCGGAGAGTGTGGGGGAAGCAGCGACTGCGGTAAATGCCATGAACAGAAACCTCTTTGCGGACGGGCGGTGTGCAGCTCCATCGACCCGCGAATCGTAGAGACAGCTGTGCAGGGCTGTACTGTTTGTTTTCTAAATAAAATATTAATGCGGCAAACAAAAGACTTAGCTGCCGATCCCAAGCTCGCGAAGCGGATGTCGATGAGGTTCGGTCGCAACGGACGAGCCGTCACCCCGCTGCTTCCACCCGTGCCTCCTACCGGATTCGGAAAAACTTCAGGATTGTGGAGCGTGCGGTGTGCTCTGATGGGACCGCTTTTCAGAAGGCCTCTACGGCTCCTCGAAGGCAAATGTGCGGGAGAGGTTTTATGCAGAGGATGGATGGGCAAAAGAGCGTAAGGCAGACAGCAGGCTGGGTAGGAGTTCTGGTAACGGGAGCGGCCGTGCTCGGCATGACCGGCTGCGGGACCGGCTTGATTAACAGTTCCGTAAGCGACCCGACCGCTGCGGCGGCGTATACGATCAGCGGAACGGTGCAGATGCCGACGGCGAAGAAGGCGGGCACCGGGAGCTTCAGCCCGCTGACCGCGCTTCCGATTTCGGGCGCGACGGTGTACCTCTATGCGGCGGGGGTGGGCGGGTACGGCTCGGCGGCGACGCTGCTGGCACGGACCACCACCACCACCACGGGAGGCGGAAGCTTCTCGTTCAGCCAGGTTGCCACGCACGTCAACGCGCTTAGCAATATTTCGAACGAATATAGCTGCCCGAGCTACACCTTCACAGCCGCCAATGGGACGACCACGGCGACACGCGACTCGTACATCTACCTCGTGGCTGTCGGAGGCGACTCGCAGGACGGCTCCGGCACGGCGCACAACAACTCCGGCAGCGTTCTGCTGGCGGCTCTCGGCGACTGCCAGGCGCTGGCGGCGAACGAGCCGTTCGTGAACATCAACGCCGTGACGACCGTCGCGAGTGTCTTTGCGCTGGCTCCTTATCTGAGCCCGGTATACCCCACAGCGACCGTGAACGGCACGTCCATGACACTGCCGGGGGGTGCGCTGGGCACCAGCACCGCCTACCAGACCCGCTACGGCTCCGCCCTGCAGGGTGGGCTGACGGCCACCGGCACGGGAGCCGCCACGGTGGTGACGCCGATGGGCTATACAGGATTGGCGAACGCCTTCGCTACCTCCGCGAGGCTGGCGAGCCTGCAAGGAAACGCCGTCGCGGCGTTCAACGCGACGGGCACCGCGCCGACTGTGACCGGGGTAACGCTGACCGGAACGCCGGAGCAGGCGAAGGTGAACCATCTCGCCGATATCCTTTCCACCTGCACGAACTCGTCCGATACGGCGGCGCAAGGGACGACCCCGGCTTCGGTCTCGACCTCGTGCTCGACGCTGTTCGGGCTGACGGTGCCGCCGATCTCTTCGGCGACTACCTCGCTGGGTGCCGGCGTCACTCTGCCGGCTGCGACCGATACGCTGCAGGCTGCCTATTATCTGTCCACCAACCCGACGAACAACACCGCGTACGGCGCGTCCACAGCAGGAAGCGCCACCAATCTCGGCAAGCTGTATGCGCTGGTTTCCGGTGTTTCGGACTTCCAGCCGACGCTCACCGCGCAGCCTACCGACTGGACCGTGTCGATCTCCTATAGCTCCACCAGCACCTGCGGAACGGACCCGACCACCGGGGCGTTCCTGAGCTCCGAGCCGCAGTCTGCCGCCATCGACCTGCAGGGCAACGTGGCGATGCTGAACGGCGCGGCCAGCGGCGACACCCTCTTCCAGGTGAGCCCGACCGGCGTCCCGGTAAGCTGCCAGCTCGGCGCGGCCACCGCTGGACGGTCCGTGGTGTACGACACCGCCGGCGCGATCTGGCTTTCGACGAGCACCAATGTTTACCAGTCCAACGGCACCGGCAGCCCGACGAACTGGCCGACCACCGACGGCACCACCACCTTTGCGCCTTCCGCGCTGACTGCCGACGGCAAGGGCAACGTGTTCTACACCGTCGTCGCGGGGGGCATGCTGCAGGAATTTGCCGCGGCCCAGGGAGCGACGACGCCGGCCAACTCCGTCATCGCGGGAACGGCGGTCAACACCGCCAACAGCTACAACCTCTACTATGTAGCGGCCGATGCCGCGGGCAACATCTGGTCGCCGAGCTCGGGTGGCTCGTCCACGTCGACGGCCTACGTGTGGGCCCCGGTTACGGGAGGCTACGCGCGCAACTCGATCACCTCCACCACGTCACTTTCCACTCCCTATGGCGCGGCTATCGACGCGGGCGGCAACCTCGTTTTCGGCAACACCTGCTGCGCGGCGACCAACGCGAACCTGAACCTGCGGATATCCCCTGCCGGCTCTGGCGCGACGGTCACCGGCACCGTTACCAAGGGCGTAAAGAACGCGGCCGGCGTGCTGGGCGTGCGCAGTACGGCGGTCGATGGCGCGGGCAACATCTGGACAGGCGTCGCCTACCCGGGAAGCAACTACACGGCGAGCGGCACCACTTACGGCGTGTTTGGTGTTGCGGAAACCGATGGCAGCTTCAATGCGCTGTCTTCAAACGGCGGCACGGGCACCTGCGCCTCCGGTACGGGCACGGCCATCGACACGAGCTGCGCAATCGGCGGAGGCTACCAAAAAGCGTCGCTGGGCATTTCACGCGGGTTAGCGGTCGATCTTTCCGGCAACGTCTGGGTGCCGAGCGACCAGAGCTCGGCCAACCCGACGCTGCCCGCCGGGGTGAACGGCAACCTGGTCGAACTTGTTGGCGCGGCGGTGCCGGTGGTGCAGCCGTTGGCAGTCGCCGCTCGCGACGGCAAACTGGGAGCGAAACCGTAGCCCTCTACCCAAGCTGCGGTCAACGCCTTCCTACACAGCGGAACGGCCTGTGAAGAGTAAGTTCTTCAGGGCCTCACCGATCTTCGGACATTCGTGTCCTAATAACGGACTCACAAAGCGCGCCTTGCCCTGTTTGACGTACCCTGACAGTCTCAGCTCCAATGCATGAAAGGATTCCATGCCGACCTTGACCGCCCCCTACCCTGCGGCGCACGCCGCTTCCCAGCCAATAGCCCTGCCGACGACCAATAAACACCTGATCCGCTGGGTGGAAAAGATGGCCGACCTTTGCCAGCCGGAGCGCGTCGAGTGGCTCGACGGGTCGGACGCCGAAGATGCGCGGCTGAAAAAGCTGCTGGTGGACGGCGGAACCTTTATGAAGCTCGACGAGGCGAAGTGGCCCGGCTGCTACTACGCCCGCTCCTCGCCGAACGACGTGGCCCGCGTGGAAGACCGGACCTTTATCTGTTCGCTTTCGAAAGACAACGCCGGCCCGACGAACAACTGGGAAGACCCGTTCGTCATGCGCAAGAAGCTGAAGTCGCTGTTTCGCGGCTGCATGAAGGGGCGGACGATGTACGTCATGCCGTTTTCGATGGGGCCGGTCGGCTCGCCTATGTCGCAGATCGGCGTGCAGTTGACCGACTCGGCTTATGCGGTGGTGAACATGCGCATCATGGCGCGCATCGGTACGCCGGTGTATGCGGAAATCGACAAGGAAGAAAAGCGCGTGGTGCCGTGCCTGCACTCGGTGGGAGCGCCGCTGGCCCCCGGGCAGCAGGATGTTTCCTGGCCGCAGAACGACACGAAGTACATCGTGCATTTTCCGGAAACGCGTGAAATCTGGAGCTATGGCTCCGGTTACGGCGGCAACGCGCTGCTGGTAAGAAGTGTTTCGCGCTGCGCATCGCTTCGAACATCGCGCGCGATGAAGGCTGGATGGCCGAGCACATGCTGATCGTCGGCGTGGAGTCTCCTGCGGACGAAAACGGCAAGACGGAAAAGACGTACGTCGCGGGCGCGTTTCCTTCGGCCTGCGGCAAAACGAACTTCGCGATGTTGATCCCGCCTGCCGGTTTCGATGGCTGGAAGGTGTGGACGGTGGGCGACGATATCGCCTGGATCAAGCCGGACAGCACCGGGCAACTGCGCGCGATCAATCCGGAAAGCGGTTTTTTCGGTGTCGCTCCGGGGACCTCGGACAAGACCAACCCCAACGCCATGGCAACGCTGCGGTCGAACTCCATTTTCACCAACGTCGCGCTGATCACGAAAGACGGCAAGCCGACCGGCGACATCTGGTGGGAAGGCATGACCGACACGCCCCCGGCGGAGGCTCTGGACTGGCGCGGCAACCCATGGACGCCCGAAACGAAGACCCCGGCGGCGCATCCGAACGGGCGTTT
>CALMON010000031.1 GCA_937871785.1 uncultured Granulicella sp. | reverse complement strand
AAGCGATTGCCGGATCAGCCCGCCTGCAGCATTCTCCCCTGTTTGCCCTTGATCTCGTCGAGCAGCCGCTCCACGCGCTCATCGCGCTCCATGGTCGCGAACTTCTCGTCGAGCGAGTCGCCTTCAAGCATCACCTTGCCGGCATGGTTTTCTGCCTCGGCATTCTGCAGTCTGGCCTTGAAGCGGCCGAGCGGCGACGTCCGCGCCGAGGTGCTGTCTTCGGCCGCTGTCTGCACGGCCGTAGCCCTATTTACCATGCGTGCACGGCGATGCTGCGCGCGCAGCATCTCGCATTGCGTTTCGGTTTCCTTCAACTTGCCCTGCAGCTTGTTGTAGGTGGCGCGCAGGGATTCAGCTTCGGTTTTCTGCTCGGCAAGCTGCCGGCCAAAATCTTCGGCCATTGACGAGTGGCTCAAGCTGCGCTCGAGCGCGGCGCGAGCCAGTTCATCGCGTTTCTCATCGCCCTGCCGCGCGACCGCCATCTCCGCTTTGCGCTTCCACTCCACCGCGACCGACTCATGCTCCTCGCGCTTCTTGTCGAGCAGGTGCTGGTCGGCAATCGCGATAGCCACCTGCGTTTTCACCTGCAGCAACTGGTTTTCCATGTCGACCACCAACTGCTTCATCATTTTTTCAGGGTCTTCCGCGCGGTCGATCAGGTCGTTCACGTTCGCGCGTAACAGAGTCGCTACTCGTTCCATCAGGGCCATGACGTTCTCCTTTGTAGGGGTGCTTGGGGCGTGAGCCCGGTGGATAACAGCGTCCGGCGAACGGAAGAGACCAGTTATCTCGCCTTCTTCCGAACACCGGAGGTACCTGGGTCGAAATCGTTCCGAATCAGCTCTTGCGGTCGCCGTCGATGGTCGGCGAACCGCCATCCGGCCGCGTGCTCATGCCTTTGATGTTCGACATCAGGTCGCTCATCTTCATGCCGCTCAGCGCTTCGAACAGCGCCGGCACCTGCGCGGCTATCTCGGTCATTTCGCCGGTCAGCTTGTGCGCCCCCACGTTCTTGCCGTCGCCTGTCGACACGATCGTGATCTTGTCCACCTTGGCCAGCGGCTCGCTCATCGCGCGCACCACGTCGGCCATGTTGGTGATCAGCTTGTCGACGACCGCGGCCTGCGACCACTGCTGGTACGCCTCGGCTTTCACGTTCATCGCCTTCGCTTCCGCCTCGCCCTTCTGGAAGATGATCGCGGCTTCCGCTTCACCCTGCGCGCGGATGGCCTGAGCGCGGCCTTCAGCTTCGGCCACGGTGCGGGCTTTTTCCGCATTCGCCATGTTGCCGATGCGCTGCGCTTCAATTTCCGACCGCTTCAACACCGTCGCAATCAGTTCCTTTTCGTTCCGCAGAATTTCAGCTTCCTGCACCTTGACCTGCG
Source organism: uncultured Granulicella sp. (assembly GCA_937871785.1). GTDB lineage: Bacteria > Acidobacteriota > Terriglobia > Terriglobales > Acidobacteriaceae > Granulicella. The sequence goes on along the minus strand of CALMON010000031.1, from coordinate 18,205 downwards.
CTTCTTTTTCAACCTGCTGCACCTTTACCTGCTCGGCGACCACCTTCTGCTGCATGACGTTCGTTTGCAGTTCATAGGCCTTGTCGGCCTGCGCTTCCTGACGCCGGCTCTGCTCCGTGTATTGCGCTTTCTGGATGTCAAGATCGCGTTGCGCCTCGGCCTGTTTGCCGAGCGACATCGTTTCCGCCAGCACGCGTTCCTGGTCGGCCGCAGACTTAGCCACAGCGGACTCACGCAACGCGATTGCCCGGCGAATTGCCGTATCGCGCTCCGCTTCAGCCGACGCAATCTCCGCGTCACGCTTGATGCGCGCCACATCCGGACGGCCCATGTTGGTGATGTACTCGTTCTTGTCGCGAACTTCCTTGATCGTGAAGCTGATCACCTCGAGACCCATCTTGCTCAGGTCTTCGGCGCAGGTGGCGCGCATGCGCTCGCCTACCATTTCAGGCTCCTTCACAAGCTGCTCCACCGTAAGCTGCCCGATGATGCCGCGTAGATGGCCTTCCATCACCAGCCGGATCAGGCCTTCGCGCTGCGCCTGCGCCTTCGACAGAAACTGCTCCGCCGCGGTCATGATACTTTCCTTGTCCGAGCGCACCTTGATCTGCGCGACGGCTTCCACCGTTACGGCGACACCCTGCTTCGTGTACAGGTCCTGCTGCGGCGCCACGTCGAAGCTCATCAGTTCCAGCGAAAGAGTGCGGGTATGCTGCACCAGCGGATAGATCAAGGCACCGTGCCCGATGATTACATTCGGCCCGCCTAGACCGAAGCGAATGATCGCCTCGTTCGGCCCGGCCTTCACATACATCCGCGCGATCACAAACATCAGAATCAGCGTGCAGAGAACAATCAATCCAGCGATGACAACCAGGTGGTTCGACATCTCAACCTCTCTAAGTTCCGTACCGCAGGCCGGCGCCATCGATTGCCCGGTCCTGCCCCGTGCCGGCGCCCCGCTGTTTCGCAAAAGTCACCGTGTGCTGCCTTCCTGTTCGTCTTCGCTACGTCGTTTCGTCAACCTCGTCGACATCGTCGCCGGCCACGGAGTCCGCCTTGCCATGCCCCATCAGGCCATGTTCGAACTCGTCCCAGCGCTTCACGTACCCGACGCCGCGGGTATACCGCATCACCACGACTTCGTGGCCGCGGGCGATCGCTTCGCCGCCATCGGCGCGCACCGAAGCGCTGCGCCGTGCACCGTTCTGCGAGTACAAAATCTCACCGACGCCGTGCGCCGGAATCGACGCGCTCAGCCGGCCGATCACGCCGACGATGTCCGTGTCGGCCGACTCCAGCAGACGCTCGCGCGGTAGCAGCACCTTGGCCAGGAACCAGAAGATCAGCGACGCGCCGGCCAAACCGCTGAGCGCCGAAAACAACAGCACCAGCGAGCTCGTCAGGATGTTGGCGTCGTGCAGCAGGTAACCCGTGCCGCCAAACCAGCACAGGAACGCAACCACCGTAAACCCGTTGAACGGCGACATGTGCCCCGCCGGGGCGTGGCCGCCGCCAAAGCGAAAATGTCCAATGTGGAGGTGCAGAAAGCCACCCGCAAACGCCAGCACACTCAGCACCATGCCCACCGCAAAGCAGGTCAGGTAAATCGCGTTCCAATCTAGCGAACTCATTCCACTCATAGCACTCACCGCCGCGCTCCCTTGGATTCCGTCTTTCCGGCCGGCGCCGTTTTCTTTGCCGCAGCCGGCAGTGTTTCAGATGGCGGCTTCGGGGACCGTGGCCTTTGCGGAGCTGTAGCCGTCTTCCTTCCCGAACCGCCCGTCGACCGCGCACTTTTCGCCGTCAAGAGTCGCACCGCGGAAGACGTGCCTTCGCCGATCCCGGCAGCGCCGCCGACCGAGGCTGGCCTGTCGAGCTTTGCCGGCCGCAACAGCTCCAGCAGGCGTTCCGCCAGGGTCGGCATTTCCAGTACGCTTTCAAGCAGCAACAGACAGCATCGCGAATCCTCGTGTTTGGCGACTGCAAGCAGCGCCCGCCGCAGTTCCGGATCGCGCCGAAAGCGCTCTGCCCCGCCGATCAGCCACAGGTCGAGCTTGTCTTCCATGCCAAGATCGGACACCAGCTCCGCGTGGTAACCTTCGGGGTCGTCAACCAGGTAGCCCGGATGCACCTTGAAGAACTTTGCCAGCAGCAGCCGGGTCGTATTGGTCAGGTGTGGACGCGCGCCGCTCTCGATTTGCGACAGGTAACTCTGGCTCAACGGCTGGTCCATTTCCGCCGCAATCGCCTTCATCAGCTCCCCTTGCGTCATCGCCCGGCCCAGCCCGCGCAGGCTGCCTTCCACTTCCCGCAGATACCGGATTTTGTCCGCCAGGTTCATATCGCGATCTGTAATAAAAGTATTGCGGATTGCGATCGATGTCAAGCAGCTATCGAGCGTTCCCGAAACCCGCTATAGTACCCGCATGTTCCCCGCCCCCTTGCCTCCCCGCCTGCTTCGTTTTCCATACTGCTGCATCGGCCTGTCCCTGCTCCCCTGCATGACCGCAGCCGCCCAGAAGGCACCGCCAACCCCCACTCAGCGCCTTGCCGCCGCGCATGCTCTCTACTACACGCCGACCACGCAGGGTTTGCGGTCCTTCCATTGCGAGGCAGATGTGGCCTGGAAACCGTTTCTGGAGACGGTGAGCGGCGCGACGGTCAAAGCCGACGACCCGGCGCTCGTGTACCTGCAATCGGTTCACCTGGGCGTTACGGACAATCTTCGCGGCGCAGGTTCACTGGACTGGGCGACTGCCGCCGCAGCACCAGCGGGCAAGCAAACCGCTGTCGCGCAGATACAGAGCGGCCTGCAGCAGATGGTCGGCGGCTTCTTTCAAACCTGGAACCAGTACATGAACGGCAGCATGATCCCGACGCCCGATGCCGAAACCGTGGTCACCGCCTCAGGCGAAGGCTTCCACATCCGCGGCGCGGGCGGCGGCACGGTGGTGGATGAAGAATTTTCGAAAGAAGGCCTGTTAACGGCGACCAAAGTCGACACCAAGGAGCAACAAGTCCTGGCGGTGCCGCACTTCACCAGCACACCCGAGGGCTTTCTCGTCGACTCGGTGGACTCAACCATCAAACAGTCTGCGGAGGCCGGCCCCGTCCAGGTGAACTTCAGCGTTCAATACGCGATGGCGGACGGTTTCCGTTTACCTTCAGCGATTCATCTGGACATCAAGAACGTGCTCAGCATGAACGTGAAGGTGTCCGCTTGCAAGGTCACGAAAGGGACCGCCGACAGCGCGAAATAGTGCCGCGAAACAGGGCATGGAAGGCCTGGAATCAAAGGCCGCCGATGCCCCCGCCGCCGCCGAGCTCGGCCATCGTGGAGCGCAGATATTTGTGCGGGTTCACGGCTGTGTCGTGCACCTGAACTTCATAATGCAGGTGATGACCCTGCGTCTTGCCCGTGTGACCGACGTAGCCGATCACTTCACCCTTCACAATCGTCTGGCCGTCCACCACGTTGAAGCCCTGCAGATGGCCGTAAATGGTTTTGATGCCGTTGCCGTGGTCGACCACGATCTCGTTACCATAGCCATTTGACATCCCCGCTTTCAACACCCGGCCGCCCGCAGGGGCGTGGACCGGCGTGCCGTCGGGCGAGCCGATATCGACGCCCTTGTGGAACTCGCCGACGCCGACGCCCAGTATGGGATCCTCGCGCTGGCCGAAGCCGCTGTTGATTGGCCCTAGAATTGGCCACATGTCGGGGATGTTGCCGCCGGGATCGATGTCCAGCCCGGCGAAATCCGAAAGCGCTCCACGTACGCCCAGGGCAGGCTCCGGAACTGCCTGCGGCAAACCGTCCGTCGCCGTTTTGCGCAGCGCATAAAACGTATCGAGCGACTTATAGTAGCTGTCGTCGTTGAAGCCACCGGTCTCGTCCTTGAGCGGCGCTTTGATGTCCACCAAAGGCTTCTTCGTGGAGCCGAGCCCGTGGCCCGGCAGCGTCAGTTTGCCGGCCGTCAACCCGTAAATCGCGGAAACCTCGCTCGCCAGCGAACCGAGACTGGCGGCCTGCACGTCTTTTTCATGTTCTTTTTTCTCAAGATGCGCGTAGTCCGTGCGGGTCATCGCCAGGTCCTGGCGCACCTTGTTGAAATTTTCCGTCTTCACCAGCATCCGCGAGTACGACCCCGCCATCCCGGCGATCGTAAACATTCCCGTCAGCGCCGCGGCCACGAAAACGTATACGTAGTGCATTGGAATCGTCACGCGGTCGACGGTGCCGCTCGCATCTTTGGTGACGTACACGATTGATCGTTTTCTCGTGCTCATAGCGAAATCTCAGACAGCGGCTTGCGGAGGAGGCATCACGGCGGATACCTCAAAATGACCCTCAACCATGGTAGGTGACCCCGGCGGAGGAAGCAACCCCGGGCGGCGGCGCGACGCGTGCCCAACGTATGCTGAAAGGATGACGAAGCGACCAGTCCGTGGGTCTCAGCTAGCCGGAGAGGACAACGCTGACGAGACGACCGCGGCCGCGCTTCCGCCGGGCGAGCTTCAGTTCATCGAGCGCATACGCTTGCGCGCGGCGGCTCTGCCGCAGCCCCCGGAACTCCTGCTCGGCATCGGCGACGACTGCGCGATTCTGCGTCCGCGCCCCGGCGAAGACATCGTCGTCACAACGGATTTCTCCCTTGAAAGCCGCCACTTTCGCCGCGACTGGCATCCGGCAGCTTCGGTCGGCCACCGCTCGCTGGCTCGCGGTTTGAGCGACATCGCCACCATGGGCGCGCGGCCGCTCGCCGCGTTCCTGTCGCTGGCGCTCCCAGCCGCGATGGCCTCGAAGACGGCCTGGCTCGACGGCTTTCTTGACGGTCTGCTGCGCCTCGCGCAGGAGCACGGCGTTGCGCTCGCGGGCGGCGACACCGCACAGGCCCCCGGCACGGACATCCTCGCCGACATCGTCGTGCTGGGCGCCGCGGCCAGCGGAACGGCGCTGCGCCGCTCCGGAGCACGACCCGGCGACGGACTCTACTGCACCGGCAGGCTCGGTGGTTCCGCCGCCGAACTGGCCCTGCTTGAAGCCGACCCGCAGCGCTTCCGATCCGCCGCGCGCGGTGCTGAAGCCTTTCCGCACCTGTTTCCCGAGCCGCGCCTGCGGGTCGGCGAGTTTCTGCGCGAACGCGGTCTCGCGACCTCCTGCATGGACCTGAGCGACGGCCTGTCGACCGACCTCGCGCACCTTTGCCGCGCTTCCGGGGTGAGCGCGGAGGTCGATTTCGCGGCCCTGCCCGTAGCCGAAAACCTCCTTCGCGCGGACCCTGCCTTCCGAAGACACTGCATGCTCGACGGCGGCGAAGATTACGAACTCGTCTTCACCGCGGCTGCGGATACGGTCGTCCCGAAACTGATCGCCGGAGTGGCGGTCACACGCATCGGACGGATCATTCTCCAGAACGCTGGACAAACCGCAGCCATGGCCGACGCCGAGTCAGTGCCTCGGATTGCCGCCGCGTCGCTCGATGCCGCGTCGGTCGATGTCGCGTTGGTCGATGCCGCGTCGGTCGATCCCGCGTCGGTCGATGCCGCGCAACCGCGAGCTCCCCTCGTCGTGCTGCTTCGCTACCCCGACGGCACAACCGAACCTCTTGCCCCGGGAGGCTGGGAGCATTTCCGCACAGTATGACGACCCCACCGCACGCTCCCCCGCAGACCGGCTCGCCACAGACTGGCTTTCCCCAGGCATGGGTCGCTGAGATCCTCTCCACGCCTCCCCTCATCGCGCCTGCCCGGCAGTTCATCTATCCGTTGCGCGTGCCCGGCGAAGAAGACGCCATGGAGCGCGGCGCGCTGCACCTTCTGGTGCGGCCCGCCACCGGCGGCAGCTTCCTCGTGACCTGCGCGCTCGGCTTCCGCGACCCTTCCCTGCCCACCGGTGTCTTCGCCTGTCCCGCCCCGCGCGCGATGCTCGCCGTCGCGGGAGGCTACGCCTATCTCGCCGACACGGCCGCCCCGGAACGCTGCGTCCACCTGCCGCTACGGCCGGTGACCCGCGTCTTTTCAGCCGTCGAGCACGGTCTGCTGCTGCTGGCGGGGTTCCACACGGTGGCCGCCGTCGGCGCGGAGGGCCTGCTGTGGGAAACGGCAAAATTGAGCTGGGAAGGGCTGCAACTGGGCGTCATCCACGACGGCATCCTGCACGGCACCGGCTGGAACATGCATACCGACCGCGACATCCCGTTCACGATCGACCTGCGCACCGGCCAGCACGAAGGCGGCGGCTTCCGCTGATGAGGGATGCCCGCCGGCCAAAGGAAAGGAAGCTCAGGTGTCCATGAGCTACGGCGTGGGCAGAAGCTGTATTGTGTTAGCAAGGTTTTCCACGGAAAGAGAACTCCGCCATGTGGATACGTAGAACCACCGTGTCAACGATGTTCTTTTTCATCGGTACCGCCCTGCTTACCGGTTGCGGCGGCGGAGCGAGTAGCGCAGGCAACAATCCTTCTTCGCCCAATTCGAAGGGCACAATTGCCGACCTGCGCGGCGGTTGGCTTATCGCCGGAACCATGCCGCTCAGCACCCCATTGGGCAGTAGCAATCTTACCTTCGGCTTAGCGCTGAATCTGGACATCATCAACGGGCAAGTGACGGGCTACGGGTCGTCGCAGACCCCGTGCAGCAGTAACGGTTCCCGCTCGGTGTGGTTGGGGGTGGTATCCGGCTTGCGAGTGCCGCGGTCGCTTCCGATGGCACCTTCACGCTTACCGATGTTCTGGCAGGCAACAGCACCCAGCACCAGATCGTCGTACAGGGAACGGTGCCTGCTACCGTCGGAGGTTCGTGGTCGGGAACCTACACAGCGGCATCCCCCCAGGCCAGTTGCAACGGCGTGGTGCCGCCCTCGCAGACAGGAACGTTCACAGCACAAAAGATCGCTGACCTGAACGGAACCTTTGCCGGGCAAGGCGTGCTGAACAATACTTCCGCAGCAGTCTCGTTTGCAGCCTCGCTTACGCAGGGCGGCCCAACCAGTTTGAACACCTTGACTACGGCCCTCAACGATCAAAGCGTGTTGAATGGAACGCTGCAGGTACGGGGCATTTCCTGCTTCCAGAGCGGCCTCGTAAGGACGACTACCGGCTTTCCGGAAGCCAGCCTCATCGGCAACCAGGCGCTGACGGAGTTCCTGATGGATGACGGCTCGACTGTGCTGCTGAATGGAGCGGAAAGCGACACAACCGCCTCCACCCTGACGCGCATTACCTTGCTCGTGGTGGGCGGCGGATGCGATAAAACGTTTACCTCGTCAACGATCGCGACGAAGCAGTGACGCGGGTACGACTGAAGCTGATCGGGTAGGCACCGGCCGGCGAAAGAACCTGCCATACCGGTGTCGTGTAGAGCTGCTCCTGCTTTCTGGTCGTCATTCCGCAGCATGAATCTGCTGTTCAAGGAGCACTAGATCTTCAGGATTACTGCGGTAGCTAGCGGCTCCCGGTTTCTTGATCGGAAGTCTCGTAATCGGTGCCGGACAAGTCAGATACCCTCTTCCGTCTGCGTGTCCGGCTCGCCGGCAGTGTGCGCCACGGCATAAAAGCTCAGCGCCGCGTCCCCCTGCTTCACCACGCGCTGTAACTCAAGCACCCCGAACCGGGCTGCCAAGGGCCTCTTCTTGCGGTGTTCGACGACCACCACTGCTCCCGGCCGCAGCAGTGCTTCGTGCTGCTGCGAGATCATGTGCAGCGTGTTCGAGTACTCTTCCTCTACCTCGTACGGCGGGTCGAAGAAGACGATGTCCACTGGCCGCCGGGCCTTCGCAAGCGAGCTCAATAGCCGCCCCGCGCTCCGGTCTTCAAGCGCAAACCCACCGGCGATTTTCAGGCTCGCCAGGTTCTTGCGAATTGCCGCCAGAGCATTGGGAGCGTTTTCCGCAAAGTACACGTGTGCCGCGCCGCGGCTGATCGCCTCGATCCCGACCGCGCCTGATCCGGCATACAAGTCAACAAAGCGGCAGCCTTCCAGGCGCGGCTGCAGGATGTTGAACAGCGTTTCGCGCAGGCGGTCGCTGGTGGGCCGCGTGGCCAGGCCCGGGGGCGCCTGCAGCGGACGGGATCGGTAGGTTCCGGCAATCACACGCATCACTCGCTATGGTATGCCCACCGGCCCTGCCTCGCCCCGCACTTCCCTGCATCCTGCGCGACAGACCGCCTACAATACCCCTATGGTGCGCGCTTCCTTCCCGCTGGGCCGGTTCATGGGCGTCGACGTTCGGCTCCATCTCGCGCTTCCGCTGCTGCTGATCCTGTTCGTGCTGTACGGAGCGGCCGCCACCGGCAACGCGACGCGCGGCTTCGGCCTGTTTGCGGCGCTGCTGTTCGCGGTACTGGTTCGCGAGATCACGCGGGCTGTGGCCGCGGCCTACGCCGGTCTGAAGCTGCGAGTTCTGTTTCTACTGCCCATCGGCGGCGTGATGGGCTTCACGTCCGATGCCACAGGAAGCATGACGGCGGTCGCCACGGCTCCGGGGCTGCTCTGGTCCGGGCCGCTGGCCAACATTCTAGTGGGGCTGCTGTTGCTCGGCCTCAGCTATGGGTGCGCGCCGTCGGTCGACCTGCTGCATCAGCCCTGGATTTCGCCGTCGCACGTTCTGCGCAGCTTCGTCTGGATGCAGTTTGCGATTGCCGCCATCAATCTGCTGCCCACGGCCACGATGCCGACGCGCCAGGGTTTTCGTATCGGCAAGTCTGCTTTTTCTGGCGACGGTGCGGCTCCCGAAGCCACCGCTCCAGCCAGCGGGGTCGCGGCTTTCAGCCTGATTTCCGGCTTGGCGGTGGCGATGCTGCTGGCCGGCATCGTTACGGCCAATCTTTGGCTGCTGATCCTGGGCGGCTTCGTTCTGCTGTATGCGCAGGTGCGTAGCCAGGTAGCGGCGGGAACTGCCACCGCGGGAGCTGCCGCGACGGGAGCCCCAGCCGGCGTCGGTGGCGATCCCATCCTGGTCGAAGAGGTGATGTCCTCCGACTACACGACGCTGTCCACCTCCGATACGATACGTGGCGCGCTGGAACGGACGGCTGCCACCTTTCAGGAGGTGTTTCCGGTACTTCGCGGCGACCGGCTGGTGGGTTCGGTGTCGCGCCACACCCTTGTGGGCCACCTGCAGCAGGAAGGCGACAACTACATCCAGGGTCTGATGACGCGATCACTCCGCGCGGCCTACCGCGGAGAAGCGCTGGGCAAGGCGCTCGAACGAGCGGCCTCGCAAGGCTCGACCGAGTGCGTTCCGGTGCTTGACGGCGACGGGGAAAGCGACCGTGTACTCGGCCTGCTGACGCCGGGGGGCGTGGCGCGCGCCGCCGGACAGGTACGGCTCACCCGCCTGCCAGCGAACGTCCGACGGGCCCGGTCATGACTACCTCGCCACCGACAGGAGACGAGGAATCCGCGCCGGACAGCGTTGTGCCTCAGGCCGCCATCGGAGCCTCGGACAAGCCTCTCGCTCCCGGTCTCTACCTCGTCGCCACGCCCATCGGCAACCTTGAAGACATCACCCTTCGCGCCCTGCGCGTGCTCCGCCTGGCCGACCGCATCGCCTGCGAAGACACGCGTCAGACCGCCAAGCTGCTCGGCCACTTCGGCATCCGCACCCCGACCGTGAGCTACCACATGCACAACGAGGCTTCGCGCGCCGGCGAGCTCGTCGAAGCTCTCAAAGCCGGGGCCCGCATCGCCGTCGTTTCGGACGCCGGCATGCCCGGCATCGCCGATCCCGGCGCGGAAATCGCCGCCGCCGCCATCGCCGCGGGCGTGCCCGTCTTCCCCATCCCCGGGGCCAACGCCGCGCTTAGCGCTCTGGTGGGAAGCGGCTTCCCGGCAGAGCGTTTCACCTTTCGCGGCTTCCTCCCCTCGAAGGAAGGCCAGCGCCGGTCGGTGCTCGAAGCTCTTCGCGCCGAAACGCCGGATGCGCCGGGCACCGCAATTTTCTATGAAACCCCTCACCGCATCGTCGCCGCGCTGGAAGATGTCGTCGCGGTGTTCGGCCCATCGCAGCCGGTCGTTCTGGCTCGCGAACTGACCAAGCTGCACGAGGAGTTCCTCCGCGGAACCGCCGAGGGCATACTTACCGACCTGCAGGGCCGTCCATCGATCCGCGGCGAAATGGTTCTGCTGCTTGAGCGTTCTCCGCAAACCGAGCCAGGCACAGGCACGGCAGCGGCTCTCGCCGACGAGGTCGCTACCCTGATGCGCAGCGAATCGTTGGGCGAGATGGACGCCTTGAAACGCGTCGCCCGGGCGCGAGGCATTGGCAAAAGTGAAGCGTATCGCGAGTGGCAGCGCCGGAGCGCGAAGCGCCGGTAAGCCGCAGAAACGATTTCAGAAACGTTGGTTCAGTAGCAGGTGCTTCTGGATAGGTCTGGGCTTCGGCCCAGACCTGAAAACGCGGTGACATCTCAGGCTTCAGCCTCCGGGACACAGGGTTCGAAACATTTGCCCGAAGCTGCTCGACGCCGCGGCCTACGCGCGCCCTTTTACCCGGTCGTACACGTACTGGTCGCTGGTCGTGCCCATGGCTTCGTTGTACAGGTTCAACGCGCCGGTCGCTTCTTTCAGCTCTTCGCTGAAGGTGTGGATCGCGTTCAGGATGTCGGCGGTCGCGGGAATTTCCAGTTTGGATGTCCGCAGAAATTTCTGGTACCCCTTGTCCGTGAGCCGCGAAATTTCTCCGCCCAGCACCCAGCCCGGCTTGGCGAGCACCCGCACCGTGGCGTCGGGCGCGTCCGCCGGCGCAATTTCCGCCGCGCAGCCATGTTTGCTCACCCGGTTGGCACCGGACGCCCGGTTTGCACCCTGCAGAGCCGGCGATACATCAAACTTTTCGTTGCCGAGACGGGAAAGAACTTCGTCATACGTCCGGGGGTTGGGTCGCTTTGCCATCGTCTCTCTTCTGCCCCGGCCATTCGCACGGGGCGATACACTGAAGTCCGCCCGCACGCGCTCGCAGCCGGGCTGAACACTTCAACTGTCGCACATTCTGCGACGACGCTTCAATGGATGCATCGAACAGCTTGTACCGTGACTCGGAACCGAGCAGGAGCCGCAACGCCGTGAGCCCATCGTCGACCCTTGATCCTGAAACCGCCGCGGTCTCCGCCCCCTCCCTTGGGGTCGCTCCGCTCGAGCGCATCGGCAATACGCCGCTTATCCGGCTCGATGCCCTGACGCAGCACCTTTCCGGCATCCAGATTCTCGGTAAAGCCGAGTGGCTGAACCCCGGCGGCAGCGTCAAGGATCGCGCCGCGTCGAACATCGTCGCCGCCGCGCAGCGCACGGGCCAGCTTGGCGCAGGCAAAATCCTGACCGACGCGACCTCCGGCAACACCGGCATAGCTTACGCGATGCTGGGAGCCGCGCACGGCTTTCGCGTACAGCTTTGCATGCCGTCGAATGTGTCGATAGAGCGCAAACGCATTCTCGCGGCCTACGGCGCGGAGGTGATCTGGACCGACCCCGCGGATGGCTCCGACGGTGCCATCCGCAAGGTGCGGGAGCTCGTCGCCGCCGAGCCCGACAAGTATTTCTATGCCGACCAGTACGGCAACGACAACAACTGGCTCGCGCACTACAACGGCACCGCCAACGAAATCTGGCGGCAAACCGAAGGGGCCGTCACGCACTTCGTCGCCGCGCTGGGCACGTCCGGAACCTTCATGGGCACCACGCGCCGCTTGCGCGAGTTGAGCGCCAATCAGCCGCGACCCGTGCAGTGCATTTCGATGCAGCCGGACTCGCCGTTCAACGGGCTGGAAGGGCTCAAGCACATGGCCACGGCCATCGTGCCGCCCATCTATGACCCGCACCTGGCCGACCGCAACATCGACATGGCCACCGAACGCGCCTACGCCATGGCCAAGTGGCTGGGTCACAACCAGGGCATGCTGATCGGCGTTTCCGCCGCCGCCGCCGTGTGCGCCGCGCTGGAGGTGGCCGAAGACGAAGCCGCCGCCGGCCGCGAAGCTGTGGTCGTCACGATCCTGTGCGACGCCGCCGACAAGTACCTGTCCGAACGCTTCTGGACCGAGCCCGGCGATGGAGACGACGCGCTTGCCCGCAAGCTGGGGAGCCGCCGCGCATGAGCCTCCAACTTTCGCAAACCCTGTACGATCAGCTTCGCGCACACGGTGAAGAAACCTATCCACAGGAGTGCTGCGGGATCATGCTGGGCAAGGCGGCCGAAGGCGGCAGCCTTACGGTCCATCGGCTTGTCCGCGCGGGCAATACGCGTACCGACTCCGCGCACAACCGCTACCACATCGCGCCGATCGAGTTGGTCAAGGCGCAACGCGAAGGCCGCGCCGCCGGGCTCGACATCGTCGGCTTTTACCACTCGCATCCCGACCACCCCGCTCAGTGGTCCTCCACCGACTTCGCTGAAGCCCACTGGTTCGGCTGCGCGTACGTGATCACGGCAATCGCCAAAGGTCATGCGGAGATCACAAACAGCTTCCTCCTGAGCGGAAGCGGCGAAGACGACAAGGCCTTCACGCTGCAAACAGTCACTCTCGCAGGAGAGTGAACGCATGTGTACCACCACCGACGCTCTGGAGCAGTAAGGAGAGTCGACATGGCAGTTCAGTCCTCGAAAAGGCAGCACCCACCATCCTTCTTATCGTGGCAGCACGCCGCCTTGGTCTTGCCATGGCGCAAGACTTCCTGAAGAAGGGGTGGAATGTTGCGGAGGACGGTTTGGATGGGTTCGGGCCGCACCACATTGCAGGAGCTGGCCGAGCACGTTCGATGGGCGGCTTGCAGTAGAGGCCGCGGATATTTTCCGAACAGCCTCAGATCGACAGTCTACGGCAACGTCTTGAAGGCCCGAGCTTCAACATACTACTCGTAACGCCGGCACAGCGACCCGGGAAGAGAGGGTAAGCTTCGTCGACGATGCATTGAAGCTCGTTTCGGTTTGCCCCTCGACGCATCCTCTCGCCTTTGCTCACATCTAACACGGCATAATGGAATCTATGCAGATTCACATCCCCACTCCGCTGCGCGCCTATACCGATAAACAGGAGACCGTCACGGTCGAAGGGGCCACTGTTGAGGCGGCCCTCCAGGCGCTGGTCACCAAGTATCCTGCGATGAAGGCGAACCTGTATACCCCCGAAGGCAAGTTGCGGTCGTTCGTCAACGTCTACCTGAATGACGAGGACGTTCGCTACCTTCCTGAAAAGGAAGCCACGGCCGTTCAAAGCGGCGACGAATTAACTATTATCCCGTCCATCGCGGGTGGTCTTTCGGCTGAGCAGCCTGATTCGACGTACGGTCGCAAGTAGAAAGTTTCTAAACGCAGTTGTGGTCCAAGATTGCTGAAAGCGTCCTAAAATCCATGATCGATACAGCTACACTCCCCAAGCTTTCGAACGAAGAAATCGCCCGCTACTCCCGCCATCTCATCCTTCCCGAGGTGGGCATGGAAGGCCAGCAAAAGCTCAAGGCTGCCAAAGTGCTCTGCGTCGGCACCGGGGGACTGGGCGCGCCGTTGGCGCTGTATTTGACGGCCGCAGGCGTGGGCACCATCGGCCTGGTCGACTTTGACGTTGTCGATGAATCGAATCTGCAGCGCCAGATCATTCACTCGCAGTCTACCGTCGGCAAGCTCAAGGTGGATTCCGCCGAGATCATGCTCAAGGGGCTCAATAAGAACGTCAACGTCGTGAAGCACAACACCATGCTGACCTCAGCCAACGCGCTTGAGATTTTTGCCGACTACGACGTCATCGCCGACGGCACCGATAACTTTCAAACCCGCTACCTGGTCAACGATGCCTGCGTGCTCACCGGCAAGCCCAATGCCTACGGCAGCATTTTCCGCTTTGAAGGCCAGGCCTCCGTCTTCGCCACGGAAGAAGGCCCCTGCTACCGCTGCCTGTATCCGGAGCCACCGCCCCCGGGTCTCGTCCCGAGCTGCGCGGAAGGCGGCGTGCTCGGCATCCTGCCCGGTCTCGTCGGCGTCATCCAGGCAACTGAAGTGATCAAGCTGATCCTCGGCATCGGCGATCCGCTGATCGGCAGGCTTCTGCTGGTCGATGCGCTCGGCATGAGCTTCCGTACGCTGAAGCTGCGCAAAAATCCCGAGTGCCCCGCCTGCGGCACGCACGAGATTCAGGAACTGATCGACTACGACCAGTTCTGCGGCATCGCAGCTTCGGCGGCTGTCGGCCCGCTGGAAGTCAGCTCGCACGGCGTTACGCCGCAGGGCGTGAATGAGATCGACGGTATCCCGCAAATCTCGGTGGAAGAGCTAAAGGCACGTATGGATCGCGGTGACAAACCGTTCGTTCTCGACGTTCGCGAGCCGCATGAGTACGCCATCGTGAATCTCGGCGCTCCGCTCATCCCGGTCGGCAGCCTACCCCAGCGCGCCAATGAAATACCGGTTTCTAAAGCCACCGAAATCGTCGTCCACTGCAAAACCGGCGGGCGCAGCCAGAAAGCGTCGCTTGCTCTCAAGTCGGCCGGCTTCACCAACGTGAAGAACCTCACCGGCGGCATCACCGCGTGGGCAGAAAAGATCGACCCGTCGCTGCCGAAATATTGAATCGCATTGCTTGTAGGCTGGGCGCTCTTTGCTTTCTGGCTTGTCATTCCGCAGCGAAGCGGAATTACCGGCTTTCGGCTCGAGTCGCTCACTGCGTAGACCGCGGCCTTCATCGTCAAAGGCTTACGCGAAGCGGCCTCGCCTCTCGGGTGGGCCGCTTTGTTGTTGCAGGAGAGGAACACAGCTCCCCTCGTATACTCACGTTATGCCGACATTTCGCCTGTTCCGACCCGCGTGTATTCTCGCCGCCGCCATGCTTTCGTTTCCCGCGCTGCACGCTCAGAAGCAGGAAATTCCCGCCGATCTCATCATCCCGCCCAATTTGCCGACGTTTCCCGTCGCCGATTGGAAGGATGCTCCCGGCCGCAAGGCGGTCAGCTTCAAAGTCGGCGATGTCGACTTGCGCGGCTTCCGCTATCCTGCAACGACGCCGAGCGACACACGACCCGAAGTTCTCTTCTTTAACGGCAATGGCATGACTGTCCTGCGCACCGACCGCGTGTATCGCGCGCTCGCGGCCATGGGCTACACCATTACCGCCTATGACTACCGCGGCTACGGCTTTTCCGGCGGCAAAACGCACCTCGCCGATTTCCGCGACGATGGCCTGAAGCTGTACGACGAAACCCTGAAGCAGGCGCCAAGTCACAAAGTCGTCGTGTACGGCGCATCGATGGGTACCGCAATGGCGGCTTATATCGCCAGCGAGCGGCCTCTTGTGGGCCTCATCCTCGGCATGCCGATCGCCTCTGCAGACGAAGAGTTCCCAGTCTTCGCGCGCGCCGTCGGCTACCCCGAAGCGATGATCGCGTCGTCGACCCCAAGCCCGGAAGCCGTGCGGATTTTCGCCGAACGTACCCTGGTGGCGAAGTCTAAAGCGCCGCTCCTGGTGCTCGGCGGCTCTAACGACACCCTGGTGCCTGAAAACCAGGGCCGCGAAATACTCGCCGACAGCCCGGCCAAGCCGAAGACCTTTGTGGAAGTCGCCGGAGCCGGGCACAACGACGTCATTCTGTCGCCGGCCGGTGTCAAGGCCGTTGAGGAATTTCTCACAAAGCTCAAGTAGCATGACACCATGACGCAGCGGAGCAAGTAGCGGCGCAGCTACGTGCAAGCCACGGTTCGCGCGCGAAATGACTGCGAAAGGTGTAGGGAACCACGCGCCTTTCCCGCACGAGGCGCAAGACCGTGCGTGTTTTAGCCGAAGCGGGTGTAGCTTCGCTGGTCGTCGGCTTCGCATTGGCCGAGGGTGTGCGCCCTGAGTACGTGGACACATGGGATAGTTTTGAAGCTGAAAACAAGTGCTAAGCCGATCGAGGCAGTGGAGAAGTCTGTGGGCGATACGTTTGCCGTGGCGTCAGCGAACCGCTGCCCGAACGGCAGGGCGAAACTTGTCGGCCAATTCATCGATCGTCGCCGAACCGAAGGAGACCGCAGCCGTGCCGCCGGCGAGGACCACGTCGACCTCGGTGATGCCGATAAAGCCAAGAACGCGCCTAAGGTAACCGGACTCGTAGTCGGAAGCGGCCGCGGGCTGACCCGCGTCGTAGACTCCGCCCGACGCAATGATCAAGGTGCACGTCTTCCCCGTGACCAGGCCCTTGCGGTCCGGCGGCCCGGAATGAGTCACCCGAGGCCGCACGACAAGGTCGATCCAAGCCTTCAGGTTCGCCGGAACCGTAAAGTTGTACATGGGCGTACCGATCAGGATCTCGTCCGCGGCGAAAAGTTCGGCAATCAGTGCGTCGGAAAGAGCCAGGGCCTGCCGCATCTCGTCGGTATGCTGATCTGTCGGAAGAAAAACACCTGTGATCCAGGGAACGCCTACATAGGGCAAATGGGTCTCGGCCAGGTCTCGCACGACGATTTTTCCTTCGGGGTGCTTTGCCTGCCAGGCTGTGACGAAGTCCTGGCTGAGAGTGCGGGAAAGGGAGTTCTGGCCGCGAGGACTAGACTGGATATTGAGCAGGGTTGGCATGCTGTTCCTTTCAGGGGCAGTTATCCGCTGGGTCGACGGTCAACAAGCTTGACCGTTTCTACAGAGTTACCATCTCGCGAAAAGGTAGTCAAGTTTATTTACCAACATGCCCACCTCGCCCAATAACGTCGCTCGCAGCATGATGGCGGCTTCCCGAGCCTATGTAGTCGCCGTGACGGCGCGGCTCGCGCTGCGTGGCTACGAGGATTTCCCATTTGCTTCGGCGAGCCTGCTTTGGCTGATGGACGAAGGTGGAACGCGTTCGACCGTGCTGGCGCAACGGGGGGGCGTCACCAAGCAGGCCATGAGCCAGCTGGTCCGGTTGATGGAGCGGCAGGGATATCTGGAGCAAGTGCCGGACGCGACCGATACGCGGGCAAAGGTCGTACGAATGACCGAACGCGGAGAGGCCGTGAAAACGGCCTGTGTCGAGGTGCGCGACGAGATGAACAGGAAGTTGGCCGCAGCTCTCGGCAGCGACGAAGCGGGGCGGCTGGAAGCCCATCTGGATGCGGCTACCACCCTGTTTGGCGAGATGGTCGGCACGAAAATCCAGTAAGTGCTGGACCGAGCGCAAGGAGCGGCTTCAGTCCGTATCGCGGTCGTCGACCACCAGAATCTGCATGCACATCGGTGGCTCCACCATGAACTCCATGCCGCCCATATCCGCGATCGCCTGCTCGAGCGTCGAGCTCAGGCAAGGCTCGGTGGTTACCACAAACGGCAGGCGCTCCGTGCCGTAGCCTCGCCGCTGCAGGATCGAGTCGATATTGACGCCCGCCTTCGCGAGGGCTCCCGCGATGGCCGCGATGATCCCCGGCTTGTCGCTGACCACCAGCCGCACGTAGAACGGCGCCCGCACATCGCCCGATACCGGCCTCTTTTCTGCCGGCAGCCGCACCGGCGAGCTGTCATGCGCCACGGCCAGCACGTCGCTCATCACCGCGACCGCCGTCGGGTGCCCGCCCGCTCCATGCCCGCTAAACACGACATCGCCACCGAACCGGCCGCTCGTCACCACCATGTTCTGCGTGCCATGCGACCAGGCGATCGGAGAAGCTTTGGGCACCAGCATGGGCCCTACCCGCGCGTACACCGTGCCCCCCGCAACGTGCGCCCGCGACACCTGCCGGATGGTGCAGCCAAGCTCTCGGGCATACGCGAAATCGACAGCGGACACGTGTGAAATCGTCTGCGCCGGAACCGACTCCGGGTCGATTTCCGCGCGCAACGCCAGCCGCGAAAGGATGCACAGCTTCGCGCGCGCGTCGAAGCCGTCGACATCGGCCGAAGGGTTGGCTTCCGCGTAGCCGAGTTGCTGCGCCATGCGCAGCACCTGGCCGTTGCCGGCTCCGGGTTCCATGGCGGAAAGCATGTAGTTGCAGGTCCCGTTCACGATGCCGCTGACGCGCTGGATGTGGTCGCCGCCAAGCCCCTGTGCCACGCCGGGGATCACCGGAACACCGCCCGCCACCGCGGCACCGTACAGCAGATGCACACCCTTTTCCGCAGCCAGGCCGAACAGCGCCGGGCCGCGGTAGGCGATCAACTGTTTGTTTGCCGTGACGACTGATTTTCCAGCACCGAGCGCCGCGCGCAGCCAGCCTTCCACCGGGTCCAGACCGCCCATCAGCTCGACGATGAGGTCGACGTCCGTCGCGTCC
>CALMON010000030.1 GCA_937871785.1 uncultured Granulicella sp. | reverse complement strand
GAACGTGCCCTGGAGCAGGAAGCAATTGCAAATACCCAGATCGAGAGACTTGATGGAAGGGGTGACGATCTTGAAGGACATCTAGTTTCCTCACTGAGTGTGTGTCGCATCGAGCAGTTCGCGGCTATACGTGTATATAACACGTATTTGTACTACAAGTTGCGGAGGCCGCGACCAGGAGAAAGATCATCTCGGTTTGATTTCTACGAATGCGTCAACAGTTCCGGGCTCGAAAGAAGATGTGCTGCTAGTATGTACAAGTACGTTTGCTATACTAAAGCGACATCGCGGAGGAGTCCAGTAGTGGCAAGCGTATCTAAACTCTCGTCCATACGAGGTCCGCAGCCCCGCGCCATCGGTGAAGGTGTGGCTAAGGTCTCCAGGATGCTTTGGTGGCTACTGACTTCTTTTGCGCTATTTATCGGTCTGGTCTCGCTTCGGTATGCGCTGCCACACGTTCCGCATCCTGCGCCGCTGCCCAACTTCGCCCTCCATCGCGAAGGCCTGATCGTGCATGCTGTTTCCGCGTCGTTCGCGCTATTGCTCGGTCCTTGGCAGTTCTTATCCGGTCTGCGCCGACGCCGCCCACAACTTCATCGCCGTCTGGGCCGGGCGTATGCTGTCTCCTTACTGGTGGCAGCCGGCAGCGCCATCTGGATTGCCCCGCATGCAGCCGCAGGCCGTGTCAGTTCCGCAGGCTTTCTGGTGTTGGCTTTTGGTTGGCTCTTCACCACCGGTATGGGCATCGTTGCCGTACGCCGTGGAACGATCTCTGAACACAGGCGCTGGATGATTCGCAGTTACGCGCTCACGGCCGCGGCTATCACGCTGCGTATTTACCTTGCATTCATTCCGGTCTTCCATTTTCGCTTCGAGACAGCGTACCCGATCATCGCCTGGATGTGCTGGGTACCAAACCTCATCGGGGCACAGATTTGGCTACAGTGGACGGCTTCCCGTATGCCTCCACATGCTGACGCTGCCACGCTTCCGATGATTTCAGGCAAGCAAGGATAAATATTCCCTTACGTTGCTTTTGAAGACAGCAATTATCCACGGTGGCCGTTACCTCTGGGTGAGGACTTTTCACGCGTTATGCCAGCCTGTTATAAAGCCAAATGATGCTCGACGACCTTTACGAAGTCAGGCCGATAAGCGTGTCAGACGCAGCCATGGTGGCGCTACACCGTTCATCTATGTTCCGCGATATGGGTTTACTCGACGAAGCTGAAGCAGAACAGCTTCGTAGGACCAGCGAAGCCTGGATCGCAGGGCTCTTGTTGGAAGGGGCGTATGTGGGCTGGTTTGTACAGTCCAACGGAGCCGTCGTCGGCGGCTGCGGATTGCACCTGAGTACCTTTGGCCCTAAGCCCGGCTGCAGCGGCGGAGGTAAGAGCGCTCACGTGGCGAATGTTTACGTAGACCCGCCTCATCGTCGTCGTGGTTTAGCGGAGAAACTGATGGTTGCCGCATTGCAGTGGGCTCGAACGAAAAAGCTTGACGAGATTACCCTTTCGGCGTCTGACCAGGCGAGGCCGCTTTATCAACGTCTCGGCTTCGCGCGAGACGCAGCCCGCCATGCCCTGAAGCTTTGACTCCACCGCCTGATGAGGCAGGATGTGCAAGAGATAGGTCGATCGTGAAGTGCGTGGATGAACGGTTCCGGTCCTAGGAGTCGGCATCAGCCGGCACAGTGCGTGGCGCTCGGCGCCGGGGGCTGTAAAACGCGAGCTCGCGTTTTACACAAAGGGCCACCGGAAGAAGGATGACTCCTTCTTGCACTAGCTAACCTATGAGGGTTGTTTGGTGGACCTGATCGGGATCGAACCGATGACCTCTTCCATGCCATGGAAGCGCGCTCCCAGCTGCGCCACAGGCCCACTCGAGGAAGGACTTCGTCCATTGTCGCGGATAGGGAGCCGGGAGTCAACCGCAAGCTTTTGCGGACCTTTGCGGAGCTCTGGCGGCGGGAACAAAAGCACCGGCCTCAGTGTCTATATCTCCAGAGTGAGCGAGCACTCGGCCCGCGCGGGCGCTGTACCTTCGCTCTCTTTGCATCGTTGGGAATTAGCTGTTGCCATTTGTGGCAAGACGCGCTTACTGTAGGGAACACCTCAATGCGGGCGGGACTATCGATGAGCGATTTAGCCAGCGCGATTGGAATGGCAAGTGAAGAAGCCGCCCTTGTGGCTGAGCTCAAGGCCGGCTCGGAACGGGCGTTTGCGCTGCTGATCGCGCAATACAGCCATACCGTGTACTCCGTTATTGCTCGCAGCCTGCGCGACCCCGCGGACGCGGCCGATGTGACGCAGGAAGTGTTCGTCAAAATCTTTCGGCACATCAACGGCTTCCACTGCGAATCAAGCCTGCGGACCTGGATTTATCGTATTGCGCTGCATGAAGCCAGCAACCAGCGGCGCTGGTGGTCGCGGCACAAACGGCAGGAGCTTACGCTCGACGCGCACCAGGAAAACGACGAAGGCGAACTGTTTTCGCTCGGCGATACACTTCCAGCAACCGGGGCTTCCCCCTACGATAGTTGCGCCAGCTCACAAACCCGGCAACAAGTGGAGGCTGCGCTTCGTACACTACCAGAAGTGTTCCGCACGGTAGTCGTGCTGCGGGAAATCGAAGGCTTCGGGTACGAGGAGATCGCTGAGATGTTGAACGTCAATCTGGGAACGGTGAAAAGCCGCCTGACCCGGGGCCGCGCCGCCCTGCGGCAGGCGTTGATGACGTCGGTTCCGGCGACGAAAAGTGCGGCATCGCCTGGCGTTTCTGGCCGGCTTTCGCGAGAGGGGGCACGATGAATCTCGATACCCTGTGCGTCCTTTTCCGCGAGCAGTTTTCTCCGTATCTCGATGGTGCCCTGACCGGGCATGAGCGTCAGGCGATGGCCTCGCATCTGGATGGCTGCCCGGCGTGCTCCGCGGAGTTCAACGATCTGCTGGAACTGCAGGAATCGCTAGCGTCGCTTGGAACGATGAAGGCTCCGGCCGACCTGCAGGCGCGCCTGCGCGGCGGTTTGTCGAGGCGTGGCAGGTGACTTTCGCCCCTCTGGCTGTCCGCCTGGCCGCGGCCACCATGGCCACGCTGCTTCTGGTGGGTGGCCTGAGCACGCTTGTTGTCGCCGGGCCTCCGGCGGTCGAAGCGAACGACGAACCTTTAGGAGCCGTAACCGCGCCGCACTACCTGTATTCGGAGGTTCCACCGCAGGCCATCGACTTCGGCGCCGAGGCTCCGGTGCTGGTGGAGGCCAAAGTGGACGATCAGGGCCGCGTGTATGACTACACCATCGTTTCCGGACCGACCGATCCTCGGGTCGAGCGTCGCGTACAAGCCAATCTGCTGTCCAGCGTCTTCCGCCCGGCGACGGTGTTCGGCATTCCCGTGTCCGGTCGCGTGGTGATGACGTATTCGGGCATTTCGGTGCGCGGCTAGAGCCTTTCCGTCGGCGCTTGCCGCCCCTGGGCCTAATTGCGCTTTGCCTTCGCGCTTCCATAGACTTGCCTAGTGCGTCGAACTCTTACTGTGATCCCGCTTCGTCTCGCCCTCCCCTTTCCGCGTACGCTGCTGCTGGCATTGCTGCTGAGCGCGGCCATCCCCGCAACTCCGCTCTGCGCGCAAGATTCTTCTTCGTCCTCTTCGTCGTCGACACCCAGCGACCGGGCCGCCGACAACGCGCAGACTGCGCGCGCGCACCTGGCGCAGGTGGAAGAAGGCGGAGCGGCGGTGACGCTCGAAAGTAGCGAGGCTCTCTTTCAACTGGCGGCTGCGCTGAACGTGTGCGGCTACGACGCGGATCTCGACCACTCGGAACCGGTGCGCACCGCCATTCGCGGCGAAATGCAGCAGGCGCTGTTGGCGAGCGAACCGGCGCGCGTCAGCCGCGACGCGCTTTGCCAATATGTCAGCGAGCACCACCTGAACGACCCGGGTCGCGACCTGGGGCAGTACGTGTCGCTGGCACTGTACCTGCTGCCTCCTCCGGAGCTGACGCCGAGCGCCGCTCTGCCCGACCTGCCTCCAGACGGCGTGGCGGTGGTCAACGTGCTTCCGCTGGTGCGGACGTTTGCCGAAGACGTGCATCTCCACGCGATCTGGCTGGCGCATCGGCCGGAATACGAGGCGCTGCTCGCGCAGGTGCATCAGCCCATGGAGCGCATGATCACCGGCAGCAACATCTACCTGCATCAGCCGGTGAGCAGCTACGACGGCCGCCGATTTCTGGTGCTGCTGGAGCCGATGATCGCGCCCACCGTGACGCACGCGCGCATTTACGCCAACGATTACGTGGTGGTCATGTCGCCAACCCCTGCCGAAAAGGATGCTGTGCGGATGGACCAGATCCGCCACATTTACCTGCACTACGTCGTCGAGCCGATGGTGTACTCGAAGGCTGCAGCCACCGAGCGGCTGCTGCCGCTGCTGCGTCCCGTGCAGGAGGCTCCGCTCGAGTTCCAATACAAGAGCGACATCGTCGCGCTGCTGGTCGAATGCCTGATCAAGGGCATTGAGGCGCGCACCTACAACATGCCCGAGCCCGCACCGCAAAGGCCGAAAGGCGTCCGCGACCGCTCGGAAACCGAGCAATACGAGGCGGCTGTGGCAGCGTACAACCGCGTGAACGAGTTGGAACGGCAGAAGCTGGTCGGGCTCGACGAGCGGCAGGGGTGGGTGCTCACCGATTACTTCTTCGACAAGCTGCAAGCCATGGAGCACGAGGGCGACGGTCTGCGCGACGAGATCGGGCCGATGATCTACGGCATGGACGTGGCTCGCGAGCAGCACCATGATGAGCAGATCGTGTTTGCCAAAACCGGTTCAACCGACGTGCTGCGCGGCTCACCGCGGCAGCCGCGTACTTTGAACGACCTCGACCGCGCGGAGATGGCGCTGATGAAGGGCGATCGCGGAACGGCCGAGGACCTTGCGAAAAAGACCATGGCCGACCCGAAGGGCGACCACGGCCGCGCACGGTACGTGCTTTCGCGCATCAGCCTGATGGACGGAGAGCCGCAGGAAGCCTTCGACGGCTTCACCGAAACGCTCGCGTTGAGCAAAGATCCTCGGACGTTGGCGTGGAGCCACATTTACCTGGGGCGTTTGTACGACTCCGCGCGGCCGCCGGAGCGCGAAAAGGCCCTTGCGGAGTACAAGGCGGGGCTGGCCATGCGGGATGCGAAGCCGGACACGAGGCTGGCGGCGGAAAAAGGCATCAAGGCGCCGTTTGCGATCCCACAGCGTGCCGGTGCGCCGAAGCCGGTGAAAGATGAGGACCTCGACCCGACAGGCAAGGCGGAAAAGGAAGCGTACAGGCCATCGACTCCGAAGTAGGTGCATGCCCCGTCGGTCTTCGCGGACGGCTCGCAATGTAGCTCAGCCGGGCGTTCGTTCAGGGTTTAGCGGCTCCGGGGTCTGTGGTCGTAACTGTCATCGGCGACGTCGTTTGGCGTGTGGGATGTGGGGCGCTTGAGAAGCGTCCGGAACAGCAGGTCCGCTTCGCGCTGCAGGGCGGGGCTCGACTTCGCGTCGATCACGCGGTGGCCTTCGCCTGTGGTTTCGGCAAGGTGACGGAGTGCCTCGAAACGTAGAGGAACCGGCACGGCGGCAGTGCCAAAGTAGCGGAAATCGGTGCAAAGCAGAACGCGGCCATTGCGGTAAAGCGGATGTCGACCGACGTCTTTGGGTCCATGGTACGGGTCGGCGTGCAGGGTGGCGCCGGTGTGGGTAAGGGTGTCCGCAGGCTCGTCGTACAGGTAAATGCAGTCGGGGCGGCCGCGGTGGGAAGACGCGGCGGCGTAGTAGTCGCGGGCGTCGACAGCCTCCGCCACCTCGGCCGCGTAGATCATGCTGGCGGCCGGGTAGCCCTCCTTCTGCAGGGCTTTGGACGTGACACCGAAAAGGCGGTCGCCGGCCTGCGCGGTGCGGCGAATGGCGGGTTTGCAGATGGCCAGCGTCAGCAGCGGCGGAGCTCCAGGCGCGGGTTCCGGAGCGCAGGGAGCGCCGCCACGGTCACTGGTGAGTTTGTACAGGTAGGTGCGCATAGGGTTTGTGCGGTGCGGCTCAGTCGAGACCGAGAGCTCGTGAATCAAAACTGAAGCAAGTATCCTCTGACGTCACCATCAGTCTTGAGTGGTCAGTTCCCAGTCCGGAGTGGAGGACGCCCGCATCGTTTTAGAGGAGGATCACGGCTCGTCAGGCGTAGTCTTCGGCGACGGTGAGGTCACGAGCGGTATCGGTGTTTGTGGCCTGGGCGATGAGAGTGACTACGATGCTGACGAAGAGGTTGAGCGCGAGTGCCGGGATGGCGGCGTACATGGTGTACGTCTGGCCGAACAGATGAAGCGGGTACACCGAACTTTTGAGGCCGGAAGAGGCCGCCATCGCGGTTCCGCAAGTCATGCCCGCCGCCCATCCGGAGAGTAGCGCCCGAGGACGAAGGCGTAAACCCAGCAAGCCGCCCGGGTAGACGCCGAGCACGATCGCCGGAAAGAGCTGTACCGTCCAGATACCGCCGAGAAGTTGCAGGTTGATCGCGTACGTGAGCGGGAGGTAAAGCACAAACAGCAAAGCGCCAAATTTGACGAGCAGGGAGACGAATTTGGCGACTCCGGATTCGCCTTTATCGGTGAGCGGCGTGCGGCGGAACTCGCCGAGCATATTGCGGGTGAACAGGTTCGCGGCCGCAATGCTCATAATGGCCGCGGGCACCAGTGCGCCTATGGCGATGGCGGCCAGGCAGAAGCCGGCGAACCATTCCGGAAACATCTTGAGAAACAGCAGGGGGACGGCAGCATTCTTATCAGCCGTAGTGACCCCCGCGGCCAGAGCGACGTAGCCCAGCAAAGCGATAAGGCCGAGCAGCAGGCTGTAGGCCGGCAGCATGGCCGCGTTGCGCCGGACGACCGCGCCGGATTTGGCGCTCATCACGGCCGTTGCGGTGTGCGGGTAGAGCATCAGGGCGACAGCGCTGCCCAGCGTCAACGTCGCATAGGGCAGAAACTGCGCCGGGCGAAGCAGCGTCGTCGCGGCCGGGGTGTGGGTGGCGAGCGCCCGGTTGGCAAGCTCGAACACGCGGGCGTAGCCGCCCAGTTTCCAGGGCAGGATCAGGATCGCGGAAACGACCATGATGGTGAGCATGATGTCTTTGACGACCGCGATGATCGCCGGCGCGCGCAGACCGGAGGAGTAGGTGTAGGCCGCAAGAATCAGAAAGGCGACCACCAGGGGAGTTTCACCGGCCAGACCCATAGCGGCGAGCACAACGCGCATCCCGACGAGCTGCAGCGCAATGTACGGCATAAGCGCGAGCACTCCCGTCACCGCGACGGCGAGCGTCAGGGAGCGCGAGCCATAACGGCCGCGGGTGAAGTCGGCCAGCGTCACATAGCCGTGCCGGTGGCACACGCGCCAGAGCCTTGGCATCACGGCCATCATGTACGGATAGATGAGCACGGCATACGGGACGGCAAAAAAGCCGAGCGCACCCCCACCATACAGCACCGCCGGCACTGCGATCACCGTGTACGCGGTGTACAGGTCGCCGCCCATCAGGAACCAGGTGATCCAGGTGCCGAAGCTGCGTCCGCCGAGACCCCATTCTTCGAGCGAGTGCATCCCCGCCGCGGGCCGCCGCCAGCGCACGGCATAGAAGCCCGCTGCCGTGACCAGCAGGAAGAAAAAGCAGAAGACAGCGAAGGCGGTGCGGTGGATGGTCATCGGTAGAAGGATGGTAGCAGCGGGTCGGCATCCCTGGGTAACGGTGCAACCAGGCTGGAAGCACGAAGCTGTTAGCAGGAGCGGAAACGGTTCTGAGAAGCTTCAAGCCGTGAGGAAGGAGCTAAGAACCAGGAGCGAAGAGCCAGGAGCTAAGAACCAGGAGCTAAAACCAGCAGCTAAGAACCAGGAGCTAAGAACAGCAGCGAAAGGCCAACGGCGAAGGATTCAGAGCTTTCAGCATAACGCGTCCAACCTAGCGCGGACCGGTTTCACCCCACTCATAGGCGACGATGCCGAGGTCGTTGAGCGTTTTCATCGCGGCTTCCATATTGCGGCGAACCTGCGGCTGGCCGGCGGCGGGGGTCTTATGCGCTTCTTCCACCGCGGCGACGCGGCCGTACGGCCAGGCGCTGTGCGGGATGGAGCTGAGCGCATCGGCAAGGTGGTCGAGCGACACGTTCAAGTCCTGCTTGCGCGCACCGACCGGGCGCATCATGCCTCCGGCGCCGTAGGCGTTGGGGGTGGGGTCGGCGGTCAGCACGTGGACCGTCACCATACCGGGCTGCACGGTGAGGTAGGGGTTTTCCCAGGTGTCGAGGTCGTGGACGGCGAGGTAGCGGGTCTTCGACGGGGGCGGGATCTGCTCGAGGTCCATGCGCTGGCCGTCGAGGGTCTCCTGCCGAGCCGCTTTCCCCTGCTCGCTGGCCGGGGTGGGGAGGCCGGAAGTACCGTGGCAGCCGGTAAGAACGGAAAACATGCCGGCGAGAAGCAGCGTTGCGGCACGGAAACGATTTTGGAAGTTCACCGCATCAGGATAGCAACTTGTAAGGGGAGGCGGGGTATTCTGGCAGCATGACCCTGGAAGGTTTTCTAAGGGAGGCGAACCGGGGGCGGCGATGGCGTGCGTGGCTGCTTCTCGCGGCGGTGCTGGCAGGGGCCGGGGTTGGCGCGCGCGCGCAGGCGTTGCCGGAGGCCCCGCAGATGGCGGCGACCGGCACGATTACCGGGACGGTTACCGACGCTGACGGCCGACTGCTGCAGGGAGCGCGGGTGGTCTTATCCTGTGGGCGGCCGGCTTTTGAGCGCAGCGCCACTACCGATGAGACTGGCGATTTCCGGTTTGAAGGCGTGCCCGCCGGGGAGTTCCGGCTGACCATCGTGGCCACAAACCTCGCTCCGGTCGTCGATGCCGAGGTTCTGCAAGCCGGCGAGGACCTCGAGTTGGGAGCGATGGTGCTGAATGTCGCCTCGGCGACGACGACCGTGGATGTCACGAAGACGCGCGAAGAGATTGCGGAGACCGAGATCCACCAACAGGAGAAGCAACGGATCGCGGGTCTCGTGCCGAACTTTTTCGTGAGCTACAACTGGGATGCGCAGCCGCTGACACGCAAGCAAAAGTTTGAGCTGGACGCGAAAACCCTGTATGACCCGGTAAGCGTCCTGATCAACGCCGGGATCGCGGGCATCCAGCAGGCGGACAATGCTTTTCCCGGGTTCCGCCAGGGAGCGTCGGGGTATTTCAAGCGGTTTGGGTCGAGCTACGCGGATTTCGCAATCGGCACGACGCTGGGCGGGGCGGTGTTGCCGGCACTGTTTCACCAGGACCCGCGCTATTTTTACAAAGGGACGGGGACGAAGAAAGAGCGGGCCTTGTATGCGCTTTCGACGGCCGTGCGGCAGCGCGGAGACAATGGGAAGTGGCAGGTCGCGTATTCAAGCATTCTGGGCGACGTAGCCTCGGGAGCGATTTCGAACCTGTACTACCCAGCGAGCGACCGGCAGGGAGCGACGCTCACGCTTGAAAACGGGCTGCTGAGCATCGTGTTCGATGGAGTGGGGAACTTGATTCAGGAGTTCCTCTTCAAAAGCGTGAGTTCCGGAGTAAAGAAAAGCGGGAACTGACGAGGTACGTCACCGCCGGATGAGTGGCGCTGCTGGGTGGTCGGATCAGTTCTGAGTTGTCAGTGGTGGGTTCCGCGTTCGATCCTCACCTTCAGGCTTCTACTCCCCCTGCCAGCTCGGTTTCCTCTTCTCCAGAAACGCGCTGAGGCCTTCGTGCTTGTCGGCAGTGCCGCACAGGCGACCGAAGATATGTGCTTCGATGGCCAGGCCGTCGTCGATCGAGGTGCCGCGTTCGACGGCTTCCAGCACTCCCGTGAGGCCAAGCGGCGAAAGCTCGGTGATGGTGGCGGCTAGAGCCTGCGCGCGGGCCAGGAGGTCGGCGGCGGGCACCACTTCTTCGACCAGACCAAGCCGCATCGCCTCGGACGCGTCGACGACGGCGGCAGTAAGCATCATGCGCAACGCCACGCCACGGCCTACGAGCCGTACCAGGCGTTGCGTGCCGCCGTAGCCGGGCAGCAGGCCGAGCCGCGTTTCCGGCAGGCCGAGCCGCGCGGTATCCGCGGCCAGC
>CALMON010000029.1 GCA_937871785.1 uncultured Granulicella sp. | reverse complement strand
CGCCATTAGTGCCGTGAGTCAGGGAGGAAACCTTGAAATCACGAGCATATTACCATTCGGAAGTTTAACCCTCAAGAAGCGGGCGAAGAGCGCAGACGTATGGGAGTTTCGGTATTACGAGGACGCGGCAGCGGGAGGGCGAGCACGCAAGGCTCTCTTCATCGGCACGACCGACACGTACAAAACCGAAGCCCAGGCCCGAAAAGCCGTCGAAGCGATTCTTCTAAACCTCAACGCTGAAAAGCCCATGCACCACCTTAGAACCGTGACGTTCGGTGGTCTCTGTGACAGGTACATCGCGGAAGAGTTGCCGGAACGCTACTCCACGCGGAAGTCCTACCTGTCAAACATCAACCTGCACATCAAGCCTCGCTGGGGCGACTACCTCATCGGGCAAGTCAGACCGATGGCAGTCGAAGGATGGTTTAAAGAGATGGACAAGTCTCCCAAAACGAAGTCGCATATTCGAGGCGTGATGCACGTCATCTTCGAGTGTGCGGCCCGTTGGGAGCTGTTCAACGAACGCCGCAATCCCATCGGCATGGTGCGTGTCAAAGATTCGACGAAACGGCGCAAGCGGCCCATGATCCTCACCAACGAAACATTCCAAGCGATTCTGGCGAGCCTGCCTGAACCGTACCGGACGATGGTCGTGGTGGCGCAATGCCTCGGACTTCGCGTCAGCGAAATCACGGGGCTGCAGGGGGGTGATCTCGATATCGAGCATCGTCAACTCCTCGTTCAACGGAGTGTCGTGAACGGGCGTGTACCCACGGCGTCGTAGGTGCCACCGCCGTAATGCTCTGTTTCTTCCTCTTCGACAATTCGGATGAAGTCTTTCGTCTGGAGCTTGCGAAGCGCAAGGTTCACACCGAAGGCGGTGACTTGCGCACGTTCGCAATCTTGGCGAAGGTTCCAGAGGCGGAAGATTCCGCTCGGATTCTGAAGACTTCCCGCTAAGACAGCCAGCACTGACATCTCAGGTTGGCTCAGTCCAGCCACGGGCGCAACAACTTGCGATGTGTCCGCAAGCTGGCGAATCGTTGCTCCCTTTCGCATCGCAGCCTGAAGCCGTCTCGTGATGCCGTCACCTAGCGCCTCGAAATCGCTTATAGAGTCCGCACGATAAGGTAGGATCTTCCGATGCTGGATGTCGAAGGGGTACTTCTTGCCCTCGCGACTCTCTGAGCACACCATCACCACAGGCGTGCCGCTCGCATAAGCGAAGCCAAGCTCGTACCAAACATTAGGATTGTCGGTACTGATGTCGGCTAGGCAAACCACAGCGGAGCGAATGCCCTCCTCAATCGACTCGACCGGGACATCTGCGGAATCATCTTCATCTACTCTGTAGGGCTTGAGCCCTGCCTTCCTGATAGCAGGCTTCAACACTTCTGCGAATCGCTTGTCGCACGGGCCTTTGTCGAACGGCTGGATAACGAAGCAAGTCGGTTTGCTGAAGGGCGGTTCCTCCGAGGACGGGGCAATCGGCGTGTAGATGGTCTCTTCCGGCACCATTAGCGTGGACGTCTCTTCCGGCACCATTGGCGTGGAGGACGTCTCCTTCGCTGATGAGGCTTCAACGGGTTCGTCAGCTCTCGTTAGTCGAGGCGGGTCCAAGTGGTACCGCGACTCACCGTCCGCAAGAAGTCGATTGAGATGTGTAACTCCAGGCACGGGCACGCCAGTGGCACGTAGTTGTTCGCAGGAATCGTAGAACGCCTGAATAAACAATGCCTCATTCGCGGCAGAGGATCGTTCGAAATACTCGATCATGTCCGTTTCCGCCCAGCTCGTGCTTGAGCTACGAGACGACGCCTCACCGAGAGCCGCAGCGAAATTGGACTTGAATGTCTCGTATGTTTCACGTTGATTGGTGGCCGCGATTACCGAGATGAGCTTCGATAAAAGCGGTTTGACGCCCTCGGGCGCACCGCCAGGACTACCAAAACGCCACTCATCCGGGAACGTCAGCATTACGGCAGCTTATCCCATTGAGACTAAGAGGGTCGGTCTAGATGTTGAGCGCGAACCAATTCAAGCCCTAGCGGCAACCGGCAAGCGTTGTGGCGGGCCAACAATTCACTGCGGACAAGAGATCGTAATACTCTCCGCGTTCTTACGCCGCTCTCGTCCGTTCTCCGGAAGTTCTCGGAGTAGGCACCCGTATTGTGTCAGACGCGACTTGATGGGAATGGCGTTTCGGAGCCAGCGGGAGGTTGGTACCGAGAAGTCGCAGTAGCGGAAGTTTGCCGCTTCAGAGTCGCCGTGGTCCCGAACGACCCACTCAAATGGCGTGAGAGGCCTTTATCGCGACCAAGCAGTTGTGAAGCAATGGCTTTCTGGTCATCGGGAAGCGCTGCGGTTCAGGTTGGAGGAACGATTCTCTGCAGACCTCGCTCACGAAGCGTTGCCACCCGGCTCCGATCCCAGGGCGCTGGCCCGGTTCATTATGACCCTTGCTGGCGGCATCGCCGTCGAAGCTCAAGCCGGTGCGAGCAGGAAGGATCTGTACGCCATGATCGACTTGGCTCTTCGTGCACTTCGCTCCAAGTGACCTCAAACCCTGAATTCAGTTTGTAATGGTAAGTCGCATTGTGGGAAGTCAGGACGGAGTCTGAGGAGGGAACGGCCTCAGCACGCGCTTGCTTGGATGGAACGTGTTGGACCGGGCTGCAATGCAATTCAATCTCGGATGGACCAGCACCGCGAATGTGCGGGTGCGTTGTGCTGGATAGCTCGTGATGCGCGGTGGTCCAAACATGCGGGGTGTTGGCTCGTAGGGCTGCAAGTTTTTCGGGCCGTCGTGATCGCAGCTCGCTGCGGCACGGCGTTCCGCCAAGCATTGCTACACATGATATGTGTTATAACGACGATAGTGTAAACGCGCATAATGATTTCGCGGAAGTCAGCAGCGGACATAGCAGGTCACTTCAACGCCGTGAGAGGAAGGAAGCTCAATCTTGAATCGAAACTCTAATCCACTGCACGACTCAGATCGAAAAGATGTCCGCATGCGCCCCTGCTTACGATTGGGATATGTGCTCGCGGCGTTGGGTCTCTTGCTGACCCCTCTTTCATCGCTGGTGGGCCAATCAAATGCTGCAGCCGGTCGTGGGCACATTGACTCTGCCAGCCAAGAGTTCACCCACCATTCGATTACGGCGAATGGGGTATTGCTGCACTACGTCACACTGGGTGAAGGAGAACCCGTTCTGCTTCTGCCCGGCTGGCCGGAGAGCTGGTATGCATGGCGTGCTGTGATGAAGGAATTGGCGACTTCGGGACGCATGGTTGTTGCGCTCGATCCTAGAGGTTACGGAGACAGTGCAAAGCCTGCAGCAGGCTACGATCTTCACACAGCTGCGGAGGATATTCACGCTTTCATCGCCGTCACCGGACTTGCCCGGCCCGGCGGAATTGATGTAGTGAGTCACGATCTCGGGACTTATATAGCTTATGCACACGCTGACGCATTTCCTGCCGATGTACGTCGCTTGGTTCTAAGTGAAGCTGTCATTCCCGGGTCCCTAATCAATTCTGGGATCCCGACCGATGCACAAAACGTAAAAACGTGGCACATGGCCTTCAATCGTCTGAACGACCTGCCTGAAGTTCTTGTGCAAGGTCATGAACGGGCTTATCTCACTTGGCTTTTCAACAATAAAGCTGTGAAGACATGGATGATCGATCCTGCTTCCGTCGACGAGTACGTACGTGTCTTCACGATTCCCGGAACAGCCCGGGCAGACTTCGCCTACTTCCAAGAAGTGTTCTCCAATGCGGGTCTCGCTCAAATGAAGGAGAGGCTTAGCCGTAAACTGACGATGCCGGTTTTGGCGTTAGGTGGTGAAGGCGGCGTGGGGCTTGACGCGTTGCACAGCATGCAGGTTGCCGCCACTGACGTTCGCGGAAGCGAGGTGGAAGGATGCGGTCATTATCTTCCGGAGGAGTGTCCGGGCGAATTTGTGCGGCGGGTTCAGCAGTTCTGGGCGGCTACTTCGGAGCCAACCTCTACAAAGCGCATACAGCAGAAACTGAGCAGACCATAGCTCGCAAGCTGGAGAGTAATGCGTTCTTTCACAGCTTGACAACTTATTTATGTCATAGGCATACGGGAGTTTGGCTGTTGGTATCAAACATTTAGGGTTTAGCGTGCCTGACATGTATCAGGCGACCAGGTTCTTTCAGGACGCTTCCAATGCACACCACGTATATTCGACCTTGCAGCTTCACCAGATTCGGCAAGCGTTTGCCGGCATCATCGGCTGGCTGACATGGCAGCCGAACGCTTTGCCAAATGGCTCAAGGTTTTGCACCGAGCCGTTGACGCGGAACTCACCAGGCGGGTGCGGATCAGTCTGGCCACGAACACGCTGGTACGCCTCAGTTCGCGTCTCGCACCACGACTGAGCGAACCCAAGGAAGAACCGCTGATCTTCGGTATACCCATCGACGGTACTGCGCTGCTGGGCGGGCGACTGGTGCTTTTGCAGGTCCTGCAGGGCCCGGTAGGCAATGCGTAGCCCTCCGTTGTCGGCTGTGTTTTCTCCCACGCTCAACCGGCCGTCCAGTTTTAGCCCAGGTGCCGCTTCAAATCTGTCGTACTCCGCCACCTCGCACGAGGTCATCTTGTCGAAGTTGGCACGATCCTGTGGAGTGAACCAATCCCGGCGATTGCCGATTTCGTCGTAAAGAGACCCTTGGTCATCAAAACCATGTGTCATCTCATGACCCACAAAGGTACCCAGTCCGCCGTAGTTCACGGCATCATCGATGAATCGAGAATAACGGGGCGGCTGCAGGATTCCTGCGGGGAATTCAATGTCGTTCAGGCTTGAGTCGTAATTGCCGTCCGCCTCTGGAGCGGTCCAGTAGAACCTGGTCTCATCCACAGGCTTACCGATTCGGCTTAGGACGTCCTGCAAGTTCAGTTCTTGTGCCCTGTGGAGATCGGTCACGAAGTTCGTTGGCGTTATTTGCAGACCCGAATAATCCCTCCAATGAGCGGGGTACCCGATCTTCACCCGCATCGAATCGACCTTCTTCAATGCCTCCTGTTTAGCTTCGGGAGATAGCCAGGACAGTTGATCGATCTCCTCACGAAGTGCGAGTCTTACATTCGCAATCAGCACCTCGGCATCAGCCTTACTCTCTGCGGAGAAGTTCCGCTTCACCCAGTCCTGGCCAACGGCGTCACTTAGCGTCCGGTTCGTCAGAAGCGTACAACGCTTCCATCGGGGCTCCTCCTTCCCCTGCCCTCGCAACGCCCCACCGAAAAACTCAAAATAGGCCTGTTCAAAGCGAGCGGACAGGTACGGCGCCATTGGAGTAACGGCATGGATGCGCAGGTAACTCTTCAGCGCGGCGAGCGGCTCAGAGGCGATCACCTGCGACATGGTCTCCATGTATCCAGGCTGTTCAACGTTCATCGCCGACAACTCAGGAGGACGCACTCCCTGGAGGTAGGCCGGCCAGTTAAACTGAGGGGTCAAACGCTCGAGTTCGGGTAGGCGCATGGGATGGTAAGTCTTCGAAGGATCGCGACTATCGACGCGAGACATGAAACCTTTCGCTAATGCGGTCTCTACTTCCAGCACACCTTGTGCCTCTACCGCGGACTGCTTAGGCTCGTCGCCCAACTGTTTGAACATCGTCTCAAGGTATTGCCTGAAGCTGGAGAGCATTGCCGTGTGTCGAGCGTCAGACGTCAAATAGTAGTCGGGTGTCGGAAGCGTTAGACCATCCTGTTGCAGCGTCAGGTTCTGCTTCGTTGCATCTTTATCGTCCTGCGTCACGGTCATCCTAAAGAAGCCTGACCCCAGCAGCTCTTGGTCACCAAGGAAGGGGGCAATCTGCGCCTTCCGGGTGATGGCAGTAATCGCGGCAAGCGTCGTCTGCAACGGCTTTGACCCTAAGGCATTCGCCTGTTCCACATTCATGCATGCCGCATAGAACTCACCGTACTGCTTCTGCAGAGGCGTCTTGGGTGTCTCAGCTGCCTGTTTCAACTGCTGATAAAGCAGATCAAAGGCCCGGTCATTCATCTGCAGGAAGACCGCAACCCTCTCTTGGTCCGCCGGGATCGGGTTCTCTCTGGTCCAACCACCACAGGCATACCGGTAAAAGTCGTTGCAGGGATCTGCGGTCTTATCGATCCACGAGAGATTCATGGACTGCAAGGGCTTCGGTGCTACAGGAGCGCTTTCGCTACTCTGCGCTATCGCCGTAAACCAGCAGAGCAACAAGACTGCAAGTACGGCCATGACGTTCGCTTTACGCAACATATCTCCTATGATCCCCTTACACAATGATTACGCCTCAGGAGCGGTGTTTCAATGGAAAGAGGGTCAAGCTTCTAAGGTATTCTGCTCCATTCGCCAAAACGGGGCTAACTGTTGTAATCCAACCACAAGACGATCGAGCCGAAAGCGGCGATCATCCCCGCCGAGAGGAAAGCCAACTTCCTGCTTTTTCCCGCTCCTATCGACACCTCCGCAGCTGCGCGCCAGTACATCGCCGCGCCTACGACCACGAGAAGCAGTTCAACGCAGGCGGTTGCCCGTGGATAGTTCCAGAGGCCAAGGCCAACGTAGGGAAGGTGACCAAGATTTCCTGGAAGCACAGGCATGTCAGGTCGGTGGACGATCAGATCAAGTAGCCAATGGGATGAGCTCACGAGTGCAATGACTAGCGCCACTCTCGTCCCCAGCTTGCGCCAGAACACTGCACCCAAAAGTGCGGAAAGCAACAACATACCAGCCAGCGAATGCGTGTAATCCGCGTGGATGATCATCCCAGCGTACCCCGCATGGACCGGCTGCACGGATTCCCGATGCGAGAGAAGCAGCGGGATGAAGAGGATGTCGAGCCACGCAGTCGCCAGCATCAGAGCCCAGAGTGGCGCTGTTTTCTCCCGAGCCTTGACCATTGCGGCGAAACCAAAGTGGCCGGCTACCATGTGCGCACATCCTGACGTTTCGCCGACGGCCACGGAAGGCGACGGTCCACCAGACCGACGACTACAACAAACAAGAGGACTCCTGCGATAAAGCCCATGTTTACCCTCCAGAGAATCCTTTGTGATGCGAGTATACTCAAACTCTCGTTATCACGGTAATCGTGTGGAGGAAATAATGAATCGAGCAGCGACTGTAAGCCGAAGTGACTCAGAAATCGAGGAGATCGCCCATCCGGAT
>CALMON010000028.1:2174-4881 GCA_937871785.1 uncultured Granulicella sp. | reverse complement strand
TTATCAAATAGTTCTTGGTCCGTGTGCAACTGATACCTGAGCAGCGTGCGCCGCAGCTCCTTCTGAACGAGCCGTTCCCCTTGGCTCGTGTGCTGCCAATCGGGGAAGCGAACCTTCCTCACGATCTCGTCAATGTCCAGAACGATCCGCTCAACGATGATATGCGTACTGTTGCCCTTCACTGCGGTAAAGAGATCGGTCAGGGCTTCTTTGGCGTGGTCACGTTCGACGTCCGTCGAGACTGTCTTCTCGGCCTCAACGACATCCTTGGCGATCTCAAGAACAGCCTTTAGAAACTCTAGGCTGGTTAGAAAACCTTGCTCATGCCTCTCTTTGACCTTCTCTAAGCGATCGCCAAGCGCGGTGAACTTTGCTTGGTTTCCATGCTTTCGCAGTCGAGCGATCAACTGAATCTCGATCTCGCGAGCCTTCTTTTCCGGTTGGGCGTCGTTGAGAATGCCTTCCAGCACCTGAGCATCCATAACCAACGTATCTACGTCATCCCGGATGGACTCGATGTGGACGTTCTCGTTGATCAGCTCTACAGTCTTTGCACCCAACGCATGCCAAAGAAGCTTTCCATTTCCACTGGGCGGCTTCACGGATTCATATACCTGCGTTAGCCACCGATACTCACTCTCGTATGGGGTCAAGATCGGGTCCGGCGACAATGCTTCCCAGATCGTTCCGAGAACAGAGTACTCGGCTGCGAATTTGTCGCGGACCTCGTTGTTCGGTAGCCGCTCCTGGGCAGCCATCAGTCCTTCATAGCCGCCAACGCTCCGATCCACGCCCGCGAAGAACGCGAGGCACTTCTGAATCTGGCCGGCTAACGACTTCCGTAGCTCGTCGATATTGGAGACGACCTGCTGCACCGCTTTATCGTCAAAGGTGAGCGCGGTCGCGACGTCGTCGAAGATGCCGATATAGTCCACGATCAGCCCGTGCGTCTTCTCCTGGCCGAAGGTGCGGTTGGTACGGCAGATTGCCTGAAGAAGGTTGTGATCCTTCATCGGCTTGTCCAGATACATCACCTGCAGGATTGGGGCGTCGAACCCAGTCAAAAGCTTGCTGGTGACGATGACAAACTGGAGCGGGTCTTGCGGGTCGCGGAATCTTTCGAGCAGCTTCTCTTCGGCATCTTTGTCGCGGATGTGCTGCGCCCAATCCGGCGGGTCACCTTGTGCCGCACTCATCACAATCGCGCTCGCGTCGGGTCCAACAAGCTCGTCCATGACGCCCTTGTACAGCACGCAGCATTCGCGGTCGAACGTGACGACCTGGGCCTTGAAGCCGTTGGGCTCAACTTTGGCCTGAAAGTGTTTGACGATATGCTGCACGACGGCCCGCACACGCTCCGGGTTCTTCACCAGGACCGCCATCTTGGCGGCACGCTTCGCCAGGTCGTCTTTATCCTGCTCGCTGAGAGATCCGGTGATCTGCTTGTAGGCCTCGTCGATGGCGGCCTTGTCGATCTTCAGTTTGATCTCCGGAGCCTCAAAGTGCAGCGGCAGGGTCGCCTTGTCGCGAATCGACTCCTGGAACGAGTACCGGCTCATGTAGCCCTTCTCGTCTTCGTCGGCGCCGAACGCCCAGAACGTGTTCTTGTCGGAGCGGTTGATATGAGTTACCGTCAGACCAAACAGGAATGCATTCGGCAGCGCATCGCGCATCTTGCGGCCGAGGTCACCTTCCTGGGTGCGGTGCGCCTCGTCCACCATCACGATGATGTTTGACCGTTCGTTCAGTTTGCTGTTGGCCTCTGCAAACTTGTGGATGGTTGTGATGAGAACTTTGCGGACATCCTGACCTAACAACGTCTTCAGGTCTTGCCGTGACGCGACCGGAAGCATGTTTGGCACGTCTGCCGCGTTGAAGGTCGCGGTGATCTGCGTGTCGAGATCGATGCGATCGACGACAATCATCACTGTGGGGTTGCCAAGCTTCGGATGCATTCGCAGTTTTTGTGCGGCAAAGGCCATGAGCAGGGATTTGCCGCTTCCCTGGAAGTGCCAGATAAGACCCTTCTTGGGGTAGCCGGCGACGACACGATCGACAAGCTGATTCGTAGTGAAGTATTGCTGGTAGCGGCAGATCAGCTTGATGCGGCGATGCTTGCTGTCGGTAGCGAAGAGTGTGAAGTTCTGCAGAATGTCCAGCACCACTTCGGGTCGCAGCAGGCTCTCGACGTTTGCTCTAACATCCCGAAGTTCGCCCTCCTTCTGATTCTCCTCGTCCCGCCACGGGCCCCAGATGTCGATCGGCATCTTGATCGAGCCATAGCGGAATAGCTTTCCTTCGGTGGCGAAGGAGAAGACGTTCGGCACAAACATCGCCGGAACCTGCTTCTCATAGATCTCGTTCAGTTGGTACGCACCGTCAAACCACGTTACCGAGCTTCGGGTCGGAGTTTTGGCCTCGCCGATCACAATGGGCATACCGTTGACCAGGAAGACCACGTCGAACCGCTTCTCGACTGACCCGACCCGATAGGTCCACTGGTTGCAGACTGTCAAACGGTTGTTGGCCGGATTCTCAGCGTCGATTAGGCGAACGGGAACATGCTCGCCATTCGGCCCGAAGGGCATCGACTTCTCACCGCGGAGCCACGACATAAAGTTCTCATTGGCGCGCACCAGACCGTCAGTCTGAACAGAAAGGATGCACGCGCGGAGATTGTAGATAACCTCGTCGGCGCGATCGGGCT
>CALMON010000028.1:0-2164 GCA_937871785.1 uncultured Granulicella sp. | reverse complement strand
AATCTCAGGATTAAGCCGGACGAGGCCTTCTCGAACCCATTCCTCGATCATCACATCGTCGGCTGTGCGCGGTAACTGTGGTCCGGGGACGTACTTCCAGCTAGCACGCTCTGCCGCATGAATGATCATGTCTTCGACAGTATTCGCTTCACTAAAAGGTGTAGACAGAGGCCGCCTAAGGATTGACTCTGAGATGTTCGTTATCCTGACGGGAGACGCAAGAGTCTTGACGAGACCTTGAAGTTCCTGTCGATTCAGGAGCGCCTTTGCCGCTGCTTCGGGGAGCTCAACAGTCACAAAGGTGCTTCCCGTACGAATTGACACTATGACTGCATCTTTGGGGCAAATATCTAATGCTGCCGATACGGCGTTGAGGAATTTTTCCCGCTCCTCTTGGCCGAAGTCGGCGGGATCCAAATCAAGTCTGAACTCCACCACTGATCGCGATGAGGGATTGGGATTTGATCTATAACGAGCGACCCACGGCTGCCTTTTATACTCCAGCAACGTTAGTCGATCCCACCGCTCAGCGTGCGACCTGTCGTGACAAACGGAACAGAGCACGATAAGGTTTTCGAAAACGTGTTCTTTCTTGTCGCTCCAAGGAATGATGTGGGCCTTTTCCATAGAGGTGGGTTCACCGCAACAAGCACATCGATGGCCACATTCGATCATGAGCTGTCGCTCCAAGCTCGCAGGGATATTTGGTCTGCGATCGCTCAACTGAGTACCCCACACTCGACGCTTCTATCAGGCTGTGGCGCACACTTGTCCATTTGACTTTGAATGCAGATGATACCAAGGCTTGTCGCTCTGCCTTTGATCGAGCTATAAGCGAACAGTCTGTGCTCACTGGCAAAAGAGAACACGTTCGGCATAAACATCGCCGCGACCATTTGCTTGACTGTAATGACCTCAGTGAATGACATTTTCTGCGTCATAGTATGTCCCGGAATGCCTGGTTGATAGATAAAACGGCCTGCAACATTGATGTGACGGTGCTTCTCAGTCGTTCGGCCTCTATTGCATTCGAATCAAGCTTCAACAAGACATCGGTTGGCGGGATCGGCACCGGCAGTTCCTCTGCAACCTTGAGGGTTAGATTTTCTTGGCCCGAAGTCTTTTTCGATCGCCGTCGGAACCAAGCTTGTGCGAGGTCAGTCCGCAGGTAATCGGAAAAATAAGCTCTCATCAACGGATCATCAATTCGATAGATGGCAATTGCCTGATTGACATTTGATTCCGGAAACCCCGCGGGAATGATTGCAGTTTTTCCCAATGGAGGACCCACGATGTTCATCAGGATGTCGCCTTCCCGAATTTGAGATCGCTTGAGTTCAGATTCATGGACGCTAACTTCAAGGTATGTTGGATTCACGCTAAAATCCAATTCTCCTGTGAAGGTAAGGTTGTACACCTTTATGAATGGGATGGAAGCGATCTCGGTATTCAACTTTTGAGAAGGGGTAGCACCTTTCGTGACTGGTCTCGAGACAATGTCCTTTGCTTGGCGGACAGTCCAACCTTTCGGTGGCGAGAAGTCATGAAGGTCATTCAGACAAGGTTTGGTTTCAGAATTACCCAATGCAACGTTCAAAAACTGAACTTGACAAGCATCTTCAACGGCTCGCTGTAAGCCGAGCAAATATTCTTTCAAAGCATCCGCAGCGCAGAAGATCTCGGCTAGCCGTTGTTGCTGGTCGAGCGGCGGAAGATCAATTCGAAATTCGGATAGACTACTCCAGTTCGTTCGTGGTGATAGGGAGCCTGCTGAGGTTTCTACGGCGTATTGAAGAAAACGGTCTGAGAGGCAGACGAAAGGCAGGACCTCTGGCGATAGTCGTTTTCCTTTGGGGGCAAGAACATAAATATCCCCTGAGACCACAGCATCGAAATCTGCCACTGCAATCTTCCTTTGGTAAGCGCGACGCTTTCCGAACAAGATTTGTCCCGGTCGACAGCGACGGGTAAACGTGGAGCCCTCGGACAATTCACCCCAAGTCCGAATGTGGAGAGATCCAGGTTCGAGATGTTCCAAGCCGATAAATCGGTCTAGGCCAGCCCCGATAGGATCTCTTTCCGTCTCGTTCAGATTCTCGACGACATCCCCAAACCGGACGGGTACCCATCCGGTCCGATCCGTCAGGAGTCAACCCCTATCGTT
>CALMON010000027.1:3814-6542 GCA_937871785.1 uncultured Granulicella sp. | reverse complement strand
GAAGGTCATTTCCTGCATATTCAGCTTCAGCAGGGTCTCTCGCCGGATCGCCCGAAACGCGCACATATCCGTGTACCGATGCCCATACAGAAGCCGCACCATCCAGCCGATCAGGTGGCCGGCGAACACCTGGCTGCCCAGCATGGACCCCGGCTCGCGCGCTCCCATCAGCCTTGAGGCAAGCACCAGATCGGCCTCGCCGCGCTCTACCGGGCTGACAATTCGCCACCAGTCTTCCATGGGGTCGGCCCCGTCACCATCCAGAAACAGCAACAGATCGCTCGCCGGCAGAGCGGCCGCCACGCCCGCCGCCATCGCCGCACCATACCCCCGAGGTGACGTAATCACCCGCGCTCCGGCTGCTGCGGCTACCTCGCCCGTTCCGTCCGTGCTGCCGTTGTCGACGACGATGCACTCGGCGATGCCATCCCACGGCATCTCCCGAACCGCCTGCCCTATCGATTCATGCTCATTCAGAGCCGGAATCACCACCGAAATCTGTGTTGCCATCCAGCTAGTCTACCCGGGGTGGCGGAAGCACCGCGAGCAGAGGTTTCACGCAAGTCACTTGCGTTCGGTATCGTTCTTCGGAGCGACTGCGTTCTGCTGCACAAAGTCGCTGATCGCCTCTGCGGCAGCGTTCTTTCCCTTCATAAAATCATTCCCGCTTAGCGACTGCGTCGATGCCCCTAATAGTAGGTATAGAGTGTCGCCGTACTGCCGCTCGACCACCCTCGCTCCGGTTACGTCCATAGCGCGAAAGGTGATGCGCTTCGGTACGCCCAGGCGAACCTGCCGCAGTTCCGCCACACCGGTGCCCGCGTCGATCGTGAGATCAGAGGGCTCGTACTCGAGGCCAAGCAGCAGGCAGGGTGTCAGGATGAAGCTCGCCATCATGATCGTCAGGCCGGTGGAAGTTGATCTCGTGATGACCGCACGGGCCAGAAGAACCAGCCCGGCGAGTAGAAACGGAAGCCCGGCAACCAGCGTGATCAGCATGGTCGGGTAGTCGGCCGGAACCATCACCTCGAGAATCTGGCCCACCTGCTGCACCTGCACGGCAGACCCGATCGATCCTAACGTTTCCAAAGGAAGGCTCCTCACCGCCGAACCGCTTACGCTTGGCTACACTTTTCTTGCGGTGTCCAGGCGCGGACTGAGGCGCCATCCGGGGTGCAGCCAGCGGTGCACCGGCCACTTCTGCAGCAGCAGGTAAAGCAGAAAAAAGCCGAGGGTTCCACCGTACAGGATTTTGTTCAGCAGAAACATTTTTGGGCCCGGGTCCGCGAGCGCCGTCGTGTACAGGTAGAAAAACCCGCAGATATAAGCAAACATCGGCAGCCGCGGAGCCAGGCAAAAGAACGGGATCAGCCAGGCGATATACCAGGCATAGTGCGGTGAAAACAACAGCATCAGGGCGATTGCAAACATCGTTGCGGCTTTCAGGAAATTGGGCTCATCGCCCACCGGCAAGCGCCGGCCGCCTGCATCTACAGAACCCTCGATGGTCGCGTGCTTCCACGCCCACCAGGAGATTGCCGCCATTATGAGCAGGGCGAACACCTGAAAGCCGTGGGCCTGCGCCGCTAAAGCCTGCTTGCTCAAGGCCGCGTTCGCCGCCGACCCGCGCCAGCTATCCACGAGTTGCAGCAGAAAGTAGCGCGCCCCGGTGTCCATGCCTTCTTCGTGCTGATACTCGCCCAGAAAGCCGAGCACGCCCCTGCCCACCGACGAGTACAGCGCATAGCAGAAGGCCGTCAGCCCAACAATAACCGTTGGCATCTTCCAGTCTCCGCGCCGCCAAAGTGCCGGGAACAGGACGATCGGGTAAAACTTGGTGAGGAACGCCAGGCCAAGGAACAACCCAACGAGCGCATCGCGTCCTTTGGCACGGTAAAGCAGCGCGACGGCCACAAAGCCAATCACCGCTGCGTCAATGTGCCCCGCGTCGCCGATTTCCCAGATCAGCAGCGGGCACCACGCATACAGCAGCACCTGCTCCACCGGCCGGCCGATGCGCTTCAACAGCGCGACCATTGCGCCTACGGCCAGGCACTCAAAGCCGACCATGGCGGTCTTCATTCCCTCGACCGAAGGCGCTACGAACGTGACGCAGTAGTAAATCATCTGTGCGACAGGTGGGTAGATGGTGTGCGCGTAATCGCGGCGGTTCATGTTCTTGAACTCGTCGATATAGGGATCTTGCAGAAACTTCAGCGCCGGGTCGCTCGCAATGTAGCGATACGGGTTGATGTGCGCGTGCTGCACCACACCGTCCCACACGTAGCGGTAAATGTCGGAGGAAAGAAACGGATCTTCGTACAGCGGCACCAGGCGGCAAAGCACGGCCATGGCCAGGATGATGCGCAGGGTCCACTTGTCCGTCGGCTGCGTCAGGATAATCAGCACCGCCGCCATGTACACGACTACCGACCAGCCCGCGGCGCCCGAGTTGCCGATGGTGAAGTGGTCGTTTTCTGAAATAAATTGTCGCGTCAGCCGGATAAGCGTCAGCCCCAGCAAAATAAGCGACGCATTCGTCGCCCAAGCCCGGCCCTCACGATATTCCCGCCCTCTTTCCCAGAGCGACACGCCCGGATGAGCTGCCGCCAACTCCGCGGTGCGGCTCATCGAACGGCCTCACGCGCTTGTAAAAACTCCCGGGTGGCTGCGGCGTCAAACCCCTCCACTGTCGCAAACGCAGGCCGCTCACCGCGCAGCAGTTCCC
>CALMON010000027.1:0-3725 GCA_937871785.1 uncultured Granulicella sp. | reverse complement strand
GCTTCCGCGCAGCGCTCCACGGATTCCGCGTAAACGCTGCCTGTACTCCAGGTAATCAGCTCGAACGGCGCGGCGTGCGGCTGCTTCAACCCGATCAGATAATAGCCGCCATCGTCCGAACCGCCCAGAACCACGCGGTCGCCCGGCTTTGCGAGCGCGTCCACAGCCGCGCGCAACGATGTCGCCGGCAGCGTCGGGGAATCCGAATCGATCAGGCACACCGCCCCGTACCCCAGGCTCAGAATGTCTTCGGCCGCCGCCAGCAAACGCTCGCCAAAGGCATCGCCGCGCTGTGCGATCAGGCCGAAACCCTCCGGCAACATCCCGTCAAAC
Source organism: uncultured Granulicella sp. (assembly GCA_937871785.1). Lineage (GTDB taxonomy): Bacteria > Acidobacteriota > Terriglobia > Terriglobales > Acidobacteriaceae > Granulicella. The sequence continues at coordinate 3,392 of CALMON010000027.1, read as the reverse complement.
GCTTCTTCATCGCCCACAGGCGTGTAACAGACCAGACCGGCAGCCAAGGCCAAACCGGCTCCACTCGCCGCCGCGGTCTGCGCAATATTGCGCGTCGTGTCGCGCAAGAAACAGATGTTGATAGCAGCGCTGCCATCGAACCCGAGCGCCGGCGCCAGCCGCGTCTTCACCTTGCCCGCCCGCGGAGCCTTGCTCATCACTGCCAGCGCACACACCCCGGCCAACTCTGCCCGTCGTTCGCCCGCCTTCAGTACCGGATAAGCCTGCCGTGTCTCTTCAACGCTCAAAGCGAACCCTCAGCCGACTGCACCGCACCGACCGGCACCGACCCTGCACCGCTACCGCGCTTTTCGCAAACAGCGTACTGGTACCAGCCATCGTTGGTCACCTCAATCGACTCCCACGGCTGTGATCGGATCAGCTTCTTGAACTCAGTGGAAGGCATCACCTCTGCCTGGCGGGGTTCACGATACAGCCCAGCCGGCGAGCGCGACACCTTGGAAAGCACCCACATCACCGCTAAGGGAATGCGCGTGCGAAAGCCTGAAGTCGGCTCCGCGATGAAGCAACGGCCTCCGCCCTTCAGCACCCGATGGATTTCGGCGATCACGCGCTCCCGGTCCTGGACGACGATCAGGAACAGCCGGCTCACCACGACCGCGTCAACCTCATTGTCCTCAAGCGGCAGATGGTGCGCGTCGCCATGCACAAAGCTCGCATTGGTTAACCGCCGGTCGGCGGCGCCGCGCCCCGCCCCCCGCACCCGCCCTTCGGCAACATAGATGCCCCGAGTTGGGATCTTGGGAAAGTTCTGCGCCAGCTTGCAACAGTAAAAACCAGGCCCGCAGCCAACCTCAATCAGGTGCGTTCCGTCCGCTGGAGCCACCGGGGCCAGGAGTGAATCCGTGATTTCCGGCGTGTGGTCGCGAAACAGGTATTCCCGACAAAGTGCGTAGAACCATGAACATCGTTCAAACAGACTTTCAGGCGCCGTCGCCCCCGCTGCTGGCAATCCCATTTGTCCCTAATCCCTTGTCTTTGCCTAAAGCTCGTGCTTGAAGTCGGTCAGCCGAAAATGGTTTGCATCGAAACCGAAAACGCTCGCGCGCGCGAAATGCGGTCTCCCTATAGTACGCAGGAGACTCCCCGCCGCGCAAAGCCACCACTTCGCCGGCAGTTGCCGACTATTCTCCAGCCTCGAAACCCCGGTTCCATTTCATGACAACCCGCGTTTCCCGCTCAAAGCCGAGCACACTGACACTGCCCGTGCTTAGTCCGAAGAGCTTGCCCCCGGTGGCTGGCAGCCCCACCCAGCGCGCGGCCAGAATACGCAAAATGTGCGCATGCGCAAAACAGGCCACCTTGCCAGCCTCCCCGGTCGCGGCCAGAGCGCGCGCGATCACCGCATCCGCCCGAACTCCAACAGCCTCCACCGTTTCGCCCCCGGTGATCGGGCCGTCCCACACGCTCCAGTCGGGTTTGCCGGTTTCCTCCCGGACCTGCTTGGTCGTCTTCCCTTCCGCAAATCCGTAGTTCCACTCCTTCAGGTTCGGTTCCACCTGCATGACCCTGCCGTATCCGGCGATGTCGCAGGTTTCCCGCGCCCGCGACAGCGGACTCACCAGCACCGCCGCAAACGGTCTGCCCGCCAGGAACTCCCGCAGTTCCACCGCCCGCTCCCGTCCATGCTCCGTGAGCGGAATATCGGTCGTACTCGTGTGCTGCCCACTTGCGCTCCACTCCGTTTCGCCGTGCCGCACCAACCAAAGCTCCACACCCATACACCCTCCACTGAAAACTCAGAACTGACCAAACCCACCCGCCATCGCCGTACAACCGGCGGCGACACACTACACCAGCTATCCTATAAGGATGGATTTCCAGCTCGTTTCCGACTATACCCCCCAGGGCGACCAGCCCCGCGCCATTGGCGAACTCGTCTCCGGGCTTTCGGCCGGCGAAAAAGATCAGGTCCTGCTCGGCGTTACCGGCTCGGGCAAGACGTTCACCATGGCGAAAATTATCGAGCAGTCACAGCGCCCCGCGCTGATCCTCGCGCATAACAAGACGCTCGCCGCGCAGCTTTACCATGAGTTCAAACAATTTTTTCCGAATAACGCCGTCGAGTATTTCGTATCTTATTACGACTACTACCAGCCCGAAGCCTATATTCCCGCTGGTGACTTGTATATCGAAAAAGAATCGACAATTAACGACGAGTTAGACAAACTACGCCTCTCCGCAACGCGCAGTCTTTTTGAGCGACGTGACGCCATTATCGTGAGTTCCGTTTCCTGCATTTACGGCCTTGGTTCACCGGAAGCCTACTACGGCATGTTGCTTCTGCTCGAACGCGGCCAGAAGATCAAGCGTGAAGACATCACCCGCCGACTGGTCGAAATCCTCTACGAGCGCAACGACATAGACTTCCGGCGCGGAACCTTTCGCGTCCGGGGCGATGTGATCGAAGTCTACCCGACGTACGATGAAATGGCGTTCCGCATCGAGCTCTTCGGCGACGAGATAGACGCCCTTTCGCAAATCGATCCACTCTTCGGCACCGTCAAGCAGAAATATTCGCGTCTTCCTATCTATCCCAAATCGCATTACGTCGTCCCTACCGAGCGCAAGAACACCGCCATTGAAAATATCAAGCTGGAGCTGATCGACTGGGAAGCGCAACTTGAGAAGGAGGGTCGCCTCGTCGAGTCGCAGCGCATCCACCAGCGCACCATGTTCGATCTGGAGATGATCAAGTCCGTCGGCTTTTGCCACGGCATTGAAAACTACTCGCGCCACATGTCCGGCCGCCTGCCGGGCGAGCCGCCTCCCACGCTGCTCGACTACTTCCCGCGCGACTTCCTCCTTTTCATCGATGAGTCGCACGTCACCGTGCCACAACTCCACGGCATGTGGCACGGCGACCGTTCGCGAAAAATGAATCTCGTCGACTACGGCTTCCGCCTCCCTTCCGCGATGGATAACCGCCCCCTGCGCTTTGAAGAGTTCGAAACCCGCACCGGCCAAATCGTCTATGTTTCCGCCACACCCGGTCCCTATGAACTCACCAAGTCTGCCGGCGTCGTAGTGGAACAGATCATCCGTCCTACGGGCCTTGTCGATCCACAAATTGAGATTCGACCGATCAAAGGACAGATCGACGACTTATTAGCTGAAATACGGATCAGAACGGACCTAGATCAGCGCGTTCTGGTAACTACCCTCACCAAGCGCATGTCGGAGGACCTCGCCAACTACTACACCGAAGTCGGCGTCCGCTGCCGCTACATGCATTCTGAAATCGAAACCCTCGAACGCATCCGCCTTCTCCGCGACCTCCGCAAAGGCGAGTACGACGTCCTCATCGGCATCAACCTCCTGCGCGAAGGCCT
>CALMON010000026.1 GCA_937871785.1 uncultured Granulicella sp. | reverse complement strand
GAGGAACGATGTCGAAAGTAATGCGAGTGGGTGTAATCGGAGCAAGCCTGGAACGTGGGTGGGCTAACCAGTCTCATCTTCCGGCTCTTAGGTCTCTCCGCGGCGTGGAGTTGGCTGGAGTGAGCGGCAAAAACCAGGAGACGGCAGACGCAACCGCTGCCGCTGTGGGGGCGACCCGCGGCTACAAAGACGTGGACAGCATGATCGCTGATCCGTCGATCGATGTCATCACGGTTGCAGTGCGGGTTCCGGCGCATCGCGAACTGGTGCTGAAGGCTCTCAAGGCCGGCAAGCATGTGTATTGCGAATGGCCGCTGGGCAGGACCGTACAGGAAGCGGAAGAGCTGCGCGACTCGGCGACAGAAGCGGGCGTACATGTTGCTATCGGATTGCAGACCAGAATGAATCCCGCGCTGCAAAAGGCGCAGCAGTTGATCGGATCCGGCGCGCTGGGGCGCATCTTGAGCGCTCGAATGTACTCCGGGACGATCGCCTTCGGCCCGACCGAAAGCGAGTCCGACTCCTATCTCGAGGATCCGGCGAACGGAGCGACACACCTGACAATTCATGGCGGGCATGCGATGGACGCCGTCGTTGCTGTGCTGGGTAAGCTGGATGCGGTGGACGCGCTCGGGACCATTCAGTACAAGCGGATCGATGTTGAAAAGGGAGCACGTGAACTGGAACGCACCCTTCCCGATCACCTTCTCGTTCAGGCCAGGCTCGATGCAGGGGCTGGTGTCGGGGTCGAAGTCGATGGGGGCCGACGACCGTCGGACGCTACATTCCGCTACGATATCACAGGCGAGCGGCAATCGTTGACGCTCGTGGGTGGCGCCGCTGTTGGCTTTCAGGCGGGGCGGCTGGTGTTGCTGGTAGACGGCAAACAGCAGGCGGTAGATGAGGGTGAACTTGCAGGTATGCCCGAAGCAGCGGCAAACGTGGGCGCCATGTATGCGGCCTTGCGCGATGACATCGCGGCGAACACCAGGACGGTTCCCGATTTCGATCACGCTGTAAAGCTCAGCCGCTTGCTGAGCGCGGTCGAGCATTCTGCGAACTCCGGCCAGCGTGCTCGGCAGGCCGACTGGCTTGAGAAGTAGGCCTCACCGGCTTGACACACTCCCGAGCAACGCACTGATCTGACTGGAGAGAACCATGTATGCAGAACAGACCGCCGTTCAGGTGACCCTGCGCCTGAACGGAACCTTACAGACCGTTGAGGTAGAACCGTGGACTCCCTTACTCGATGCGCTTCGGGAGAGACTGCATCGTACGGGCACAAAGAAAGGCTGCGACCACGGTCAGTGCGGAGCATGCACGGTGCATCTCGATGGGCGCGCTGTGCTGGCCTGTCTGACGCTTGCGATCAGGGCCGATGGCCATGAAGTCACCACGATTGAAGGGATGTCGCGTGGTGACAGCCTTCACCCACTACAGACCGCATTCGTCGAGCACGATGGATTTCAATGCGGCTATTGCACGCCCGGTCAGATCATGAGCGCGTCCGCGCTTCTGGAGGAAAATCCGGACGCAAGCGCAGCTGAGATACGCGAGGGCATGAGCGGAAACCTCTGCCGTTGCGCGGCCTATCCGAACATCGTCGCCGCGATCCGCGCCGTCCAGGGAGCCAGGTAAATCATGCACCCATTTCGCTATGTAAGTCCTCCCGATGCGGCGTCGGCGGTCGCAGCGGTCACGGGCGATCGCGATGCGGTGTTCATCGCGGGCGGAACCACCCTGATCGACCTGATGAAGGAAAATGTCTTCCGTCCCGGCGTGATTGTCGATGTTGCCCATCTCGGGATGGACGGCATACAGCCGATGCCCGACGGCAGTGTGCGCATCGGTGCGAACGTATCGAACGCTGAGGCAGCACGAAATGCAACGCTGTTGGCGAACTACACCGGTGTTTGTGAGGCAATCTCAGCCGGAGCGTCCCGGCAGATTCGGAACATGGCCTCGGTCGCCGGCAACGTTCTTCAACGCACGCGGTGCCCGTACCTTCGCGATCTCGCGCAGCCGTGCAACAAGCGAGAACCGGGGACAGGCTGCTCCGCAATCGATGGTTACAACCGGTATCACGCTATCTTTGGGCAGACAGACTTCGGCCCCGGAGCCGCGGAATCCTGCATTGCCACGTACCCCTCCGACATGACAACCGCTCTGTCCGTCTTCGATCCTGTGCTTGTCACGCAAGGTCCATCAGGTGAGCAGCGTTATGCGCTTGACGACGTACTGCGGCTGCCTGGAGACATGCCACAACTCGACTCGAACCTGCCGCATGGAGAGCTTATAGTCGCGGTAGAGTTACCGCCATTCTCAGGTGCTTCGCATTACCTC
>CALMON010000025.1:7373-51393 GCA_937871785.1 uncultured Granulicella sp. | reverse complement strand
CCGTATTGCCTTCCACCCCGAACGACGTACCCGCTGCCGCGAGGCCGGTATACGGCGTTCCCGGCTGCACGGTGTTGGCCGCTCCCGGAGCCGCCGGAATGCCCTGCGTCAGGCGCACGGTGCCGGGGTTTGCGAGGTTGGCGTGGTTGAAGATGTCGTACGCATCGGCCTTGAGCTCGAGGCTGGTGCGCTCCACGAGGCGGAACGTCTTCGCCAGGGTCAGGTCGAACTGCGCGAGACCCGGACCGTCGTAGCCGTTGCGGCGCGCGTTGCCGAAGGTGCCTGGCGCGGGCACCGAAAACGCCGCGGGGTTGAGATAGGAAAAGTTCGTCGTCGTTCCCGTTGTGACGTAGCGGTTGAGGTACGGGCTGACGCCCGGGACCACGTTCGGCCGACGAATATTGCGCGTATTGCCGCCGCCCGGCACGTTGACGACGGCCGTCGTTTGTACCACGCCCGCGGTCAGCACAGGCGCGCTGAAAACCTGCCCGGCAATCGCCGTTCCCGCGTTGCCGACGTACGCCAGGTCGGGCCGCGTGATCAGCACATCGATCGGCAGGCCGCTGCGCACGTTCAGGATGCCGCCGATCTGGTAGCCGCCGAGCAGTTCGTCCTTGAAGCCGTTCAGCCCGAACTTGCGGCCGTGGCCGAAGGGCAGGTCGTACAGCGCGCTCGCATTGAGGTAGTGGCGAATGTCATTGGTGCCGCGGCCGTACTCGGTCGAGAAATCGAACGGATCGCCTGTGGTGGTCGCTTCGTTCGATCCGCTGGTCGTGCCCAGTTCTTTGGCGAACGTGTACTGCGCGCCAAAGCTGAAGCCGGAATTGTAGCGGCGCTGCAAGGTGCTCTGCACGGAGTTGTAGCTGTCCGCGCCGTGCGACGTTTTGTAGTCGATTTCCGCGAAGCGGTTGGTTCCCGCCGCGCCCGGTGTGGTGATCGTACCCGCAGCGTTGACCACGGTCGGCGTGCCCCCGACGGTGAATTGCCGGATCGCCGTTCCCGCGCCTGTCGCCGGGTTCTGGAAGACGCCCGTGATGGTGTTGGTGATCGACCGCTGGAACAGATTGCGGCCCACCGAGCCGACGTACGCCACCATAAACTGCAGCTTCGACGGCAGCTCCTGCTCGACGGAAACGGTATAGGTCCCGACGCGCTCCGGGATCACGTAGTTTGCCGCATACGCGCGAGGCTGGTAGTTCAGCGTGGGGCTGTTGATGTTGTAAGTGGCGTAGACGTCGGTGGCCGGGTTGATGGGGTACACCTTGCCGGTGGTGAAGGTGGTCTGCACGCGGTCGTTGGCTTCGGGCTGGAGCTGGTCTTCGGTCTGGCCGGGGCCGAAGAAAATGCCGGCGCCGGCGCGGATGACGGTCTTCTGATGGAACATGTCGGGTGAAAACGTCATGCCGAAGCGCGGGCCGAAATTCTTGGTCGAGCTGCCGTACCAGTCGCCCGCGTAGCCGGGAAGAATGGTGCCGAGAGGAATGCTGAAGACCACATCCTTGTTGCGCAGCTCGTGCAGCGGCGAGTAATACTCGTAGCGCAGACCGTAGCTGAACGTCAGGTTCGGACGCGCTTTCCACTCGTCTTCCGCGTAGCCGATGTAGTACTCCTGCCGCAGGTGCGCGTTGCCGCTCAAGCCGGTAAAGGGGCTCGGGTCCGACAGGTTGCCGTAGAACTGGATCATCGCCGGCGCGTTCATTTCAAAGGCCGTAAGGCTGTTGTAGGTATAGGTGGTGCCGCCAATCTGGTCGTTGTACAGGCTCAGCGGACGGACCTCCACGCCGAACTTGGTGTTGTGGCTGCCGATGACACGCGAAAAGTTGTCGATATAGCTATAGCTCTGCGCCGTGTACGGTGCGCCGATGCCGTTGAACGAGCTCGACAGGCTGATCAGCGCGCCGACGTTGGTGAGCCCGGCGACGGCGATGCGGCTCGCGCTCAGGTTCGCGTTCGGGCTCGGCCCCGCCGTTCCGGTCACACGCTCCTTCACGCTGTTGAAGCCGAACTTGGTTTCGTTGAAGGTCTTCGCGTTCAGCACCTGGTTGAAGGCGAGCACGCCGTTCTGCGGCACCAGAACTTCGCCGAACCGGCTCAGCGAAGCATCCTGCACCTGCGACGAGTTGCCCTGGTCGCGGTTGTAGCGCGCGTAAAAGCTGTAGCGGTCGTTCAGGCGGTAGTCGAAACGGATATCGCCGAAGTCTTCCTGGATGCGATTCTGTCCGATGGCCGTGACCAGCACAGTATTGATACCGGCTGCCTGCTCCGTCGCGAGATTGCCAGGGTCGTTCGGATACGCAGCCAGAACAGGCTGAAGCGCAGCCGTGACGAGCGTGCGGGCGTAGTTGCTGATCGTCGATTGGGTAAAGGGAGACGTATAGACCTGCCGCAGCCCCTCGTACGCGCCGAAGGCAAAGAGCTTGTCCTTGATGAGCGCGCCACCCAGCGAGCCGCCGAACTGGTTGAGCCTGAACTTGGTATTGCCGGGCGCGGGGATGTAGTCGTTACGGGCATCGAAGTAGTCGTTGCGGATGTATTCGAAGACCGACCCGTGAAGCTGGTTGCTGCCCGACTTCGAAATAAAGCTGATCTGCCCGCCGGTACCGGTGCCGAGCTCCGCCGGGTAGCTCGACGAGTCCACCCGGAACTCCTGCACGGCTTCAAGCGACTGCTGCAGCCGGAAGACCGACGTAATCTCTCCGTTCAGGTTGCCGGGCGACTGGCTGATGATGGAGCCCGCCTCGATGCCGTCGAGGCGCAGGATGTTTTCTTCCACCGCGCGCCCGCTGAAGTGGATGTTGTCGAAGTTTCCGGTGCCGGTGTTGGTCGCGCCGGGGGTGAGCAGGTAGAGCTGCGAAATCTGGCGGCCATTGAGCGGCAACTGCTCAATTTCGCGCTCGGTCACGTTGCCGCCGATACGCGCGCTGGAGGTGTCGAGCGTGGTCAGGTCGCCGGCTTCCACCGTGACGGTCGTGCTGTCGGCCGAGACCTTGAGCTTCGGCGTCCAAACGAATTCCTGCCCGACTTCCAGCGTAAAGACCGGCAGCTCATTGGGGCCGAAGCCCGGAGCGGACGCGCGCAGGGTGTAGTCCGAAGGCGGCAGCGAGAGCACGGCAAACGCGCCCGCGGCGTCGGCGTCGGTGGCGCGGTCCTGGTTGGTGCGGGTGTTGTGGACGGTAATGTGCGCGCGGCCGACGGCCGCTCCGGTGGCGTCGGTCACGGTTCCGGAGATGCGCGCCGTTGTGGTCTGCGCACTCGCATACAGGCAGCCGCCGCAAAGCGCCGCGGCTAAAAGCAATTTCCATCGAAGAGGGATCATGCGACCAAGGTAGCCGCCCAACTGTGAATGCTCGGGAAGCGGCGCGTAAACATCTGGTAAATCCCGGCCAGCGCGCAAGCGGTTGGGCCGCGGTTTCCGGCAAGCGAGCGCGGCATACCGACGGCGACCGACGCAGCAGGGAGCTGTGGAAGCGCCTTCGGCAGCCGCTCTTCTGCCGTTGCTGTGGGAGCGCAAAGCGCTGGGCGCGGCGCTTGGAGCGGACTCCTGCAAGTACTGCTTTTCTCCGCTGCTACCCGGGATGCCGGTGCATCCTCGCACCCATCGCGACGGGTTACATCAGCGCGCGGACGCATTCATGTTCGGCGGCGTTCTGGTGGCCGGCGCGGTGCTTGCGGCAGGGGTGTCGGCGGCTACGCGTTTCTGCTCGGAAGGGTCGAGCGTTGATCGGATCGTCTGCCAGCCGCTACGCCGGGCGTTTGTATTCGAACACGCCGGCGCGGCGTCCGCGTCGCCGGTTCAGCAGAAACTGCACCTGCCCCCACGCGATCGGCAATTGCTGGACCTGCGAGTGGAGCCCGTACAGCAGCAGCGTCACGCGGTCAGGCGACTTCCATCGCGCCTTCCATCCGGTACGCGCGGCGAGCAGCCCCAGCAGCCCCGCTGCCGCTGCCAGCGGCCACGCCGACCGCGCCGCCACGCTTCCGCACAGCCCTAGCAGCCCTGCGCCGCACAGCATTCCGGCCCGCACCCGGTTGCGCCGGAGGTCCGCGCTCCACAGACCGCCGGGGGTGCCCGCAAAGCGCGCGGCGACTTCCGCATAGGCATGGCCCGCGCGCGTCGCCCGCTTCCAGTACTGGCCAAAGCTCCGGATGCCGAGAACGTGCAGCGTCATCGCGTGGTCGATGTGCAGAACGATAAAGCCCGCAGCGAGAATGCGTCCGCAAAGCTCCGGCTCTTCGCCGGCGACCAGCGTCGCGTCGAAACCATCCATCGCGGAAAGAACGTCGCGGCGGAATAAGGCGTCGCCGCCGCAAAACGGTGCGGGGCCCGGTGGGTAGACCCAGTCGAGATCCAGAGCGCGGTCGTAGACGGAGGTGATGGGTTGCTTTTCGCGCCTGTGCCCCCACACTACGGCGACCGCCGGGTCCGCGAAGTGGTGCAGGGCGTCGCGTACAAAGTGGGGGTCGACTTCGGTGTCGCCGTCGAGAAACAGCACGACCTCACCACGCGCCGCGCACCAACCGGCGTTGCGGCCGAGTGCCGCGGTCGGGTGCTCCGGATGGAGCGCGATCGCGCGGGCACCGAGGCTCTCTGCAAGAGCGACACTTGCGTCGGTTGAGCCGGAATCGACGTAGATCACCTCAACCTGGAACCCGCCCGGAGCCATGGCCTGCACGGAAAGCAGGCAGCGGCGCAGGCGGTCGCCTTCATTGCGGCCGATCACGACGACCGACACGCACGCCGGCGTGGCCGCGCTGGTCGTGGCCGGGTTGCTCATCATTGTGCCACCGCCGAAGTACCCTCCCCCATCTCCGCGGGAACGACAGCGGTTCTTTTGCGAGGGATGATGCGAGCGGGAATGCCTACCGCGCTGCAGCCCGCCGGCACGTCGCAAAGCACCACCGCGTTGGCACCGATAGCGGCGTCATCGCCAATACGGATCGGCCCCAGCAGCTTGGCTCCCGCGCCGATATCGACGCGATTTCCCAGCACCGGCGAGCCGCGCTCCAGCCGGTGGCGCAAGCCGACCGTGACGCCGTTGCGCAGGATGCAGTCGTCGCCAAACACCGCGTCGCCGCTGATTACGATCCCGCCGATATGCTCGATCACAAGCCGCTGGCCGATCAAGGTTTCGCAAGGCAGCTCGATGCCGAGCAGCGAGTCCGCGAAAAACTTCATCAGCTTGTACAAAAATGAAAACGGAAGACGCAGCGCGCGGGAGCGGATGCCATACCGCCAGTTGCCGAAGCGGTAAACGACCAACGCCCAGAAGCCGTGGCGCATCCAGTTGCTATCGTGGGCGCGCCAGTCGCTGCGAATGTGGTCGAACATAGCGGTCCGCCTTTATCCGGCGGCCCGGTCGCGCAGGGCAGGCTCGTGCTGGTTGCCGGAGTCGAAGCGGTCGAACTCGTTGAAAGTCTCCGCACCTTCTGCAGGTTTGCCGAAGCGGCTGAGCAGGCCCCACTGCCGCTTGCCGGCCACGCCGGGCTCGCGTGCCGGAACCACATGCGGCCGGGAGGGCTGCGGCGCCGTCCGTGCGGCGGCGGCGGAGGTCGACGCCTGGCGGCCGAGACCGACGATGCGTTCGGCGACCGCTTCGGCCGACATGTTCTGCGAAGGGCGGTTTTCCGCCCACACAAGCGCAGGAGCGGACTGCAGGCTGCCGGCGAAACGGGGCTGTAACGAGGGCTGCGGGGCAAACGGCACCGAAGGCAGCGAGGGCCGCCGGGGCGCGGGCACGGGTGTGTCTCGGGACAAGCGCAGGCGATCGGCCGGGGTAGGCAGCAGTCGAGGCTCCACTGTAGCCGCCGCGCGACGCGTGACCGGTTCCGCAGGCGAAACGGTTTCGGCGTCGCTTGCGCAAAGAACGGGCTCGCCTTGGACCGAGGGGGTGTCAAGCGAGGGGGTAGCCGCTTCCGGCGTGACGGCTGCCAAAGAAAGGGGAAAAGCGAAGCGGCTGAAGGCAGTTGAAACGTCCGGCGCGGCCTCGACTTCGGGCGAGCCGAAAGCGGTCTCGGGATGTGCTTCGGCAACGGCGGGAACGACGCTTGCCGGCGGCTCGGCCAATACGGCGGGAGCGAAAGCACGATCGGGCAGGCGGTGGCGGATCTGCGCTTCCCAAAAGATGACGCTGGGGGCCGAGTGAACCACTGTCGCCGCCCCGGCTGCCGGTGCAGGTTCGGCCAGTGAGGCGACCGGAACCTCGGCGGAAGAGACCTCAGGAGCGACGAGGGCCAGGGAAGCCGGCCTGGCTAGAATCGGCTCGGCCGGTATCGGCTCGGCGATGACGGGTGCAACGGAGGCCGCTTTGGCAACGGCCGGTGCGGCTACAGCCGAATCAGGCATATCTGCCTGGATGGCTTTCGGCTCACCAGCGGCAGATTCAGCCACGGTCCTTGTTCCGGAAACACTGGGAGCCGTCGAAGGGGAAGCAGGCGCCGTTGTGACGATCTCGGCCGGAGGAGGCGGCATGGTGGCTGCCATTTCCAGAAACGATACGAAGCTTTCCCGCGACGCGGTCTCATCATGCGGCACGTCAATGGAAGCGAGCTCCGCCGGAAGGGGAGCCGCCGCAAGCGGTATGGCTGACGTTTGAACCGCCGGTTGCGCTTCGGGTTTGCTTTCGGCCGGCGTCGGCGACGCGGCGTCAGTGTGTGCCTCGCGCAAAGGCTCCACGTCGCCGAAAGCCGTGCCGGCGGTCGAATCTGCCGGCGCGTGCACCTTAGTGGGAGCGGCGACCTGGTAGGCGATAGCAGGGTCGGGCACAGCCGGGACGAAATCAGGCGAAACACCGGTCGGCGCGATGGCCGGCTCGGCAGCGGCCGTCGCCGGCACAGCCGGTTCAGCGGCGGCGGCTGGCTCCGAGGCCCAGTCAGGAACGAACGATGTTGGGGCGGTGCGGTCGGTGCTGCGCGCGTCGCTTTCGCGGTTCTGCGCCATCCGAACCGCGGGGCGCGGCGATACCGGGAACGGGCTGCTCACCCCGGAAGCCTCCCGCGCATTCAGCAGGATTGCGGCGAGTCCGCCGGCCTTCAGCTTGCGAAGCAGCTCCATGGAAGGGTCGAGCTCGCGGCAGGTAGTCACGCCGCTTTCGATCAGCAGAATCGTCATGTCCGCGGCGGAGATGAAGTATTCGGTTTCGGCGGAATGCAGCAGGGGAGGAGCGTCGAGCAGCACAAAGTCGGCTTCCGTCTTCAGCGCGTCCAGCCGCGCGGCGAGACCCTGGCGGGAAGCGAGACCCTGCCGCGCTACCAGACCAGGCCGTTGTCCCTGCGGCTCTGCGGCGTTCGCGGGAGCCGCTTCCCACTCGCGGCGCAGGCTGCCCGTGTCGCGAAGCAGGGTGCTGAAGCCAAGTTGCCCCAACATGCGTTCGAGCGCCGCGGCAAACAAGGTGAGATCGGTCGAGCCGCTTGCGGCCGTAAGGACGAATATCTGGGCGCCGCTGCGCCGCTGCGTGCGTTCGAGGCCCGCGGCCAGTCGCAGCAGCGACTCGTCCGCCACGGCATCGCTGTAGCCGTGCGACGCAGGCATCGTGCCGAGCGGCGCAAAGCCCAGCGACGGCTCGAGGTCCTCAACCGTGTAAAGCAGGCCGGCGCGGCGGCGCGCGAACACGGCCGCCAGAACACCGAGCAGAATGGCTACGGGAAGGGCGGCGGCCAGCAGGAGGTTGCGGCGGCTTGGTTCCGGTCCCATGGGCGGCGCGGCGGGTACGGAAAGGTGCACGCTGCCCGGGCCGTTGGCTTCCAGTTGCAAACCGCGCAGGGCATTGTCGACCGAGGCGTAGCGCGTTTGCAGGCGTTCAATGTCGGCGGCCAGCTCGGAAGCGCGCTGCAGCTTCGGCGCGGCCCCGGAGGCCAGCGCCGTGGAGCGGTTCAGCTCGCCGTTCAGCCGCGCTTCCACTTCGCCGGTGCGCTGCAGTTCCAGCCGCAGCCGGTCGCGCACATGCTGCGCAGAGGTTTGCTCCACCTGAGCGGAGCGCGCCGCAAGCTGCGCGTCCAGGTCGGCCAGCTCGGCCTGATCCTGCTTGTAGACCGGGTTCGCCGGGGTAAGGCCCGCCATCTGGCTGACCAGCACCGCGCGGCGCTGGTTGAAGGTCGTTTTCAGCGCATTCAAGCCGGAGTCGCCCGCGCTGTTCTCGTCGGCCACAGCCGCCAGACCGCCGCTCGCGGAGCTTCCCGGCCCGGTCACCGAGGCTAGTTGCGCCGCCGCTACATCGTGCGCCTGGCGTGCGGCGACGAGCTCGCTGCGGACGCCGGCCAGCTCCGTATCGACGGAGTCGGCCGTAAGCCCGACGGGGTTGGCAACGCCAAGCGTGTTGCCCAGGGCCACCTGCTCGGCGCGGTCGGTTTGCAGTTCCGTCGACAGCCGGTCTTTTTCTTCCGTCAGCAGTTGCACGCGTCCGTCGGTGCGGGTGGTTTCGTCCTTGCGGCCTTTTTGCAGATAGGCCGTCGTCGCCGCGTTTACCGTATTGGCCGTCGCGACCGGGTTCGCTCCTGTAAGGCCGATCGACACCTGAAAGCTGGTGCCCTGCCGCTCCACCTTGAGCGCGTTGCCCAGCCGCGCGGCGGCATTCGCCACGGATTCTCCCGGCATGCGCCAGGTGCCCGCAGGCAGGCTGTTGACGGCGGACTCGAGGATGTCCGGCCGCTGCACGGTCTGGATCTGCTGCTGCAGGTACGACTCGTAGCGAAGCGAATCGAATTGCCCTTCGGTGCCGTCGCTCAGCAGCTTCGCCGTGCTGGGCTCGACGTACACCAGGCTTTCGGCTTTATAGACCGGCTTGCGCGTAAGCGCGACGCCGACAATGCCCGCGAACGTAACCGCCGCGACCGACGCTGCCAGCACGGGATGCAACCGCACGCTGCGCACGGCATCCAGCCGGATGGCCGGAACAGGGCGCGAAGCCTGCGTTGCGAACTGCCCACCGTCGACCGTCATAGGTTCCTTCGTGCTCCCGTTGCTGCGATCGCCATTGCCGGTCATGCTCGGTAGTATCTCTCGTTATCGGGTAAACAAGGCCGCGGCCGTAAACATGGTCACCAGCGGCGATAACCTGTCGATGGCGTAGGAAACGCTGTTGAACCCGCTCTGCGGGATGTAAACGATATCGCCCGAATGCAGCGAAAGGTCGAGCGCATGGGGCTGCAGCACGTCGTGCCAGGCGATGACGCGGGTCTTGCCTGTGGAGGCCTGGATGACCTGAATCTGCGGGTTGCGGCCGGCCTGCGGCGTGATGCCGCCCGAAAGCGCGATCAGCTTGGGCAGCGTGGAGGTGTCTTCCAACTGCAGCGCGCCGGGGTGCTGCACCTGGCCCAGGACGGAAATGTAGCGTTCCGCACCCGAAGGCACGTAGACGATGTCGTCGCGCTTCAGGCGGATGTCGGCCAGCGCGTCGCCGCTGTCGAGAAGCTGCTTCAGGTTGACCCAGAGAACCTTGTCCGAGCCGCGGTAAATGGCGCAGCGCTCAGGCACGCCGCCGACCGAAGGCTTCAGGGTGGCGTTTACGTTGTACGCCGAGCCCGCCGGACCGTCGCCGCCGTAGCCACGATTGCCGCCACTCAGCAGGCCGCCGCCGCGCGCTACCACTTCCAGCAGCGTGGGCGCGCGATCAAAGGTTTGCACGCCCGGGTGCTCGACCGCGCCCATCAAAAGTACCTGGTTGGAACTGTATTTCTCGACGCCAACAGTCGCCGAAAGGCTGGCGTAGTAGGGCGCCATGGCGGTGAGGATGGTCTGCGCGGCCGCTTCGCGGGTTTGCCCGGCTACGTCGACTGAGCCGGCCAGCGGCAGCGTCACTTTGCCGTCAGGGCCTATGATTTGTTTGCTGCTCAGCTCGGTGCGGCCGCCAAAGTCAATCGAAATGGCGTCGCCACGGCCAAGCTGGTAGGGCTCGTTGGCGTCGGGTTCGAACTGCCGTATCGCGAGCGCGGGGCTGGTCTGCAGCAGAGGCGTGTTTGGCGCGCCTCCGGCTTGCGCGCGCGCCCCCGGAACCAGAAGCAGCAGCAGGGCGGCGGCAGGCAGGAGGGAGACCCGCCAAAGGGTACGACGGAAACCGACGTTCGCCGTCGGTTTCTTTTCGCCACGCAGGATCTTGTCTAAAGTGTGCATTCGTCTTCCAGCTTACGACCCGGACGCCGCGGACGGCCGCTTCCACTGGTCATGGGTGTCCTTGACGGCAACAGGAGGCTTGGGCATGTGCAGCAAATGCACGCCGGAAGCTGAGAAATTCGCTTCGCGATGCGGGGTAAACGCACGGCGAGCAAGCGCGGAAGCTTCCGAAAGCGGAATGGGCGCGGCAGGAACATGCGGCGTCAGCACGCCGCGGCGGTCCTGCACGCCCGAGGCCAGCGGCCGGGTCGCCTTGCGGCGTTCTACCTGCGGCCGGCGGCGCAGCAGCGTCGCCAGCCGCTGCAGGCCGGTGATGGAAACGGGACGCTTGCGGCGCTCGGGCATGCCGGAAAGCCGCACGGCGTCGAGCACGGTGGGGGCCAGGCGCAGGTGCTGCACCAGGCCGCCGGCAAACAGGACCTTGCGCACCGGCTCGCTCACGTTGCCCATCCACAAGGGCAGGTGCGCGGCGATCATGGTGCGGCGTGCTTCAAGCAGGCAGCCGACGCCGTCGGCTTCGAGCCGCGTCGTCAGCGTCATATCCAGCACTACGCGCTGCCCAAGGTGAATCGCCGCGCGAATTTCCGCCATTACGGAGCCGCACGCCGCTCCACTCAACACGGAAGCCATGTGGACGACGCGAACGCCTTCTTCAAACGACACGTCCATCGGCCAGACACCCGCGGCTTTCGGCTGGCTCCACATCGCCATGAACTCGATGGGCAAGTGGCGCATCAACGCGCGGAAGTCGCCGGCGTAGCGAGGAAAAAGGCGTCCCGGCTCTTGCAGCATCCGAAAGGCCCATTCAAGCTGCATCTTCTGAATAAATTTCGGAGCGCGGCGCAAGGTGCCGCCGATCATATCGAGCGAGCCGCCGATACCGATTGCGACCGGCACCATCAGGCGCTCGCGGTTGCGGTCGATCCACAGCTCCTGCTTCGGGTTGCCGAACGCGACGAGCAGAATATCGGGCTTGGCTTCATGGATGCGGCGCAGCATTTCTTCGTCGTCCATGCGCTCGAGCGACTGCTTTTCGGGGTGGTAGCGCCCCACGATGCGTACCCCGGGGTGCTGTGCCTCAAGCTCCGCGATGGCGCGCGAGGCGCTCGCGCCTTCTGAGCCGAGGAGGAAGATGGTGTAGCCGCGCTCGGCGGAAAGCCGCGCCAGCTCCGGCACCAGGTCCACGCCGGTAACGCGCTCCTTGAGCGGTTTACGAAACAGCCGCGCCGCCCACAGCATGGGCGCGCCGTCCGGCAGCACCATGTTGCAGTCGCAGATTACCTGGTGCAAAAAGGCGTCCTTGCGGGCGTTGCGGGCAAAATCCAGGTTTGCGGTGGCGATCTGGTAGGACGAGCGCGTTTCAATGGCCTCCGCGATATGATCCACCGCTTCAGCCATCGTCACATCGGATATCGGCAAACCAAACAGCCCGACCGTTCGCAAAGTGTTCGGCATCATCTTGTTGTCACCTCAAAGGGGTACATCGGGGAGCACCCAAATACGTCAGCGTCGTACGGCATGGGGCGAGTAAACCCATCGACAAGACCCACCCTAGGCTCCGGCGGCGCAACTCTCCATTCCCACTTGGTTTTTCGCGGCGAACATCCGATGTAGACCCGCCTGCCCCTTCGGTAACGACGATCTCGTTACCTGCCTCGCCGCGGTCTATCGGCTTTATCGGCCGCAGGCAGCAGGAGCCAGAGCCCTGTCCAGAAGCGCGGCGAACGCTTCCGCAGGCAGGCGGTGCCATTTGAGCCGGAACCCCGGCGCAGAAACCGCAAGCGCCCCGAGAAACGGTTCTTCGAGCGGCAGGGTTTGCAGATGGTACGAGTCAGACCCGACGCCGGATGGGAGGCGGCACACCTGTTCTTCGCCAGCCCGCGCCCCCGTTCCCAGGCCGGCCGGGCCCGGCGCCCTCAGGTCGAAGCTGTCGAGCGGCGTCAGCAAGCCGGTGCCATGCGCTTTCAGCACGGCTTCCTTGCCGGTCCACACCTCGTAAAACGTGCGCACGCCCGCTCGGGCGCTCCCCGCCGCTTCAATCGCGCGAACTTCACCGGGGGCAAAGTTGGCGCGGGCGATCTCGAGGATTTCGACGTGGGGGTCCACGCACTCTACATCAATGCCCACCCGCGCGCCGCGGCACAGCGCAATCAGCACGCAACCGGCGGAGTGCGCCACGTTGAAGTGGAGCCCGGCGGCCTGCGCTTCCGCCACAAACGGTTTCCCGTCGGCTCCAGCGGCGATCCGAACCTCGTCCGCGAAGCAGCCGAGAGCCTCCGCCAGCAGCACGCGCAGGCAGGCGCGGCCGAGGGCAAACTCGTCCCGCGCCACTCCGGCGCGCATGCGGTCGCGGCGTTCGAGTTCCGCCGGCTGCAACAAGGCGACCGCGGCGGCGAGCATGTGCCCGGTCTCCGCTGCGTCGAACTGCCAGACATGCACCTCACCCGCAAGCAGAATGGGAAGCGTGTCGCCGGTTTTGGAGGAAGTTCTCATAAGGGAAGGGCAGTGTAGAGGCTATCCGTCAAGTCTCCGGGAACGGGCTTGCGCGAGCCATGCCCCGAAAGTCGTACCAGTCTGCCCTCGTCGCAAAGCTGGTTCTACCCGCATCGTTGCAAGTTGAGCGGCCGGTCCGCTCGCTATACTACGACGGCAGCCCTGCACCGCCGCCGCCATGCCGATCATCATCCTCATTCCGCTCGTGGTGGTGCTGTTCGCGCTGTTTCGCGACTCCGTCCAGAAGACCTTTCTGGACTTCGTCATCCCGGCCTGGCTGCTGTTGCCAATCTACTTTTACTGGAAAGTGGCCGCGCTGCCGCCGCTCGATTTTTCAGAAGCCGCCCTTCTGCCCATCGGCATCCTGATCGTCTTCAAGGAGATGAAGTCGTGGCGGCTCTCGGTCATGGACCTGTGGCTGGCGATCTTTACCTTCAGCTCCTGCTACAGCGACTCGCTTGCCGGCCACCACACCGCCTGGATTTTCGATCTCTTCCATACCCTTTGCGAAGCTGTGATCCCGTACATGATCGGCAAGGTGCTTATCGAGCAGCACCAGTCGCGCGTCGCCACCGTCCGCCGCATGTTGCTGGTTCTGTTCGGCGCGTGCCTCTTCTCCTGGTACGAGTACCGCATGGAGCAGAACCCCTTTTCCATGATCTTCGCGCGCTTTTTTCCGGGCGAGCACACCCAATGGCGCACCCAGATTCGCTGGGGCTTCGGCCGGGTGGCCGGGCCGTTCGGCCAGTCTGAGCTCGCCGGCATCATGCTGGTCTTCGGTCTCACGCTGGCGCTCTGGATGGCGTGGCAGCACCTGTGGGAGCCGCGCTTCCAGCACCTGCGCTGGCTCAAGATGCAAAAGGCGACGCTGATCACCATCGTGATGGCGCTGACGCTGTTTATGACCCAGGCGCGTGGCCCGTGGCTCGGCGCGGCGGTCGCGCTGCCGGTGTTGTGGATCAGCCGCGCGCGCAACGTGCTGCGTGCTTCGGTGATCGTGGGGCTGTTGCTGGTCGTGGTGGGCGGCGCGGGGTCATACGCGCTCAAAAAATACGCCGCTTCCGGTGAGCCGCAAAGCAATGAGCAACAAACCGCGCAGTACCGCTCGCAGCTTTTGGACAACTACCTTCCCGTGGCCGAAGCCGGTGGTCCGTGGGGCTGGGGGCAGGATTTTCCGCGCGCCCCGGGCCAGGGGTCGATCGATAACGAGTACCTGTTTCTCGGCCTGACACAGGGCTGGATCGGCTCCCTGAGCTTTGCGCTGATCGGCGTATCCGCGGCGTTGCGAGCCGCCCGCGCTGCGGCCATGGCGCCAACGCCGTTCGACCAGTCGTTCGCGCTGTGCCTGCTCGGCATCGTGCTCGGCGTCATGACGGTGATCTTCACGGTGTTTCTGGGCAACCAGACGTATGCGCTGTTCTTCCTGCTCGCGGGCTGGGCGCAGGCGCTACCGGTGCGCGACCGCCTGGTGCTGCCCAAGCCGCTGCCCGCGCCGGTGTATAGCTAGTCCGGTGAGTCATTTCCGCAGAGCTCTTACCTTTCTGTTTGCCATTCCGCAGCGCAGCGAAGGAATCTGCTTTCAGGCGGCGGCTTTGCTCGGCGGAGCCGAATCCGCAGGTCGCTTCCCCTGCTCAGTTCCCTCGTCGCTACCGTTTCTGTTTACGCCCAGACCACCACGATCACGCTCGAGCCGCAGCCGCTCCGCACCCACGTCAAGCGCTTCGGCATCAATCTCAGCGGCCAAAGCTTGTACGACTCCGGCCAGATGCTACGCAATCTCACCTTCCGCAACCCCGATAGGACGGTGCCGTCGCTCGGCGCGGGTCTCGCCGTGGCCGACCACATGCTGCTGATGCTGCGCGACCTCGGCGTCACGTCGCAGGCGTTTTTCGCGCTGCCGGAGTACCGCAACGGTTTTACGCCCGCAGGCGGTGGCAAGTCGCTGGTCACGCCGCTTTGGGGCGCGGTCGTCGACATGGGCGGAGCCACCGGCCGCCGCAGGCCCAGCTTCCTCGCGCTCGGGATGATCAACGCGGCCGTGCTCCCACCATGCTGCGCACGAGCGTTTCCGGCGCGAACCCGACGTGGAACCAGCCGCTCAGCACAAACGACGAGATCGAACTTGCGGGCGCGCATACGTTGCAGGTATTCGCGTTTGCCGGCGGCCCGCAGCGCAGCGTAAACCTGCTGAACCTGAGCCGCACCGAGGCGCTGCCCGTGCGTTTCGCCGGCGCTGACGCTCCGTCGGGCATGGTGACCGAGACTCGCCTGACCGCGGCGCACATCACGGATTCCAATGAAGACGCGGAGCTCGTAAAGCCGGTCTCAACGGTGCACAAGCACGTCCGCGCCAACGCCGGGGGAGACCTGTGGCTGCCGGCGTTTTTCCTTGACGACCCTGACCTGGCGCTCCCGATAGACCCGGCTTGTTCGGCACGATCGCCTCCCGTTATTTCGCTTCGTGGCGCACGTCCGTGCCGCGCACCCAGAAGATCACGTCTTCCGCGATGTTGGTCGCGTGGTCGCCGACACGCTCCAGGCTGCGCGCGATGATGAGCACATTGAGCGCCTGGTCGGTCACATCCACGTTGGCGCGGATCAGGTTGCCGATCGCGCGGTAGGCTCCCCAGTTCAGCTCGTCGACTTCGTCGTCCATGGCAAGCACCGATTGCGCGAGCTCGGCGTTTTCTTCAATAAACGCCTGCAGGGCCTTGCGCACCATGGCCGCGGCCAGCATGCCCAGCCGCGGCACGTCCACCGGTAAATCGAGTGACGCAAACATGCCGAGATCGCGCACGCGCCGCGCCACGCTGACGGCCTGATCGCCCACGCGCTCAAGGTCCGCGTTGATGCGGATGACCGCGATGATGAAGCGGAGGTCGCGCGCCATCGGCTGCTCCATCGCGAGGAGGTCAATGGCGAGCTGGTCGATTTCACGCTCCATGCGGTTGATGTCCTGCTCGGACCCGATGACCAGGTGGCAGAGCGCGAGATCGCGCGAGGTGTACGCCTCGATGGTGCGCTGGATGGCCTGTTCCACCATGCCGGCCATGGCCAGCAGCTTTTCCTTCAACTCGTCGAGCGACTGCGTGAACTTGATGCGCGTCATCGTGCCTTTCCACAACCCGGGCCTGCATCAACCTCAACCAAAACGGCCGGTAATGTAGTCCTCGGTGAGACGGTCGCGGGGGTTGGTAAAGATGCGTTTGGTTTCGTCGAATTCCACCAGCGCGCCGTCGAGAAAGAAGCCGGTGCGCTCGGCGACGCGCGCGGCCTGTTGCATGTTGTGGGTGACGAGCACGATGGTGTAACGGGTTTTGAGCTCGTAGATCAGGTCTTCGATTTTGCTGGTAGAAATCGGGTCGAGCGCGCTTGCGGGCTCGTCGAGCAGAAGCACTTCCGGCTCCACCGCGAGCGCGCGCGCGATGCACAGCCGCTGTTGCTGGCCGAGCGACAAGTTCGCGCCGGAACGCGTGCGCAGGCTGTCTTTTACCTCATCCCAGAGCGCCGCCTGGCGCAGGGAGTGCTCGACGACTTCATCCAGCAGCCGCTTGCGGCGTACGCCGTTCAGGCGCAGGCCGCTCGCGACGTTGTCGTAGACGGACATGGTTGGGAACGGGTTGGGCCGCTGAAACACCATGCCGACGCGGCGGCGGATGTCAGCGGCCTGCGCGGCGGCGTAAATGTCGAGCCCGCCCAGCCGCACGCTGCCTTCCACGCGGGTGCCCGCGCCGGTTTCGTGCATACGGTTCAGGCAGCGCACAAAGGTCGACTTGCCGCAGCCCGAAGGCCCAATCAACGCGGTCGCTTGCCGCGCGGGAATGTGCAGCGTCACATCGCGCAACGTGTGCGCGGACCCGTACCAGGCGTTCAGCCGTTCTACCTGAATGTCGGGGGCCTGCGTATCGGGAGTGGAGCCAGGCTCGGGCACGGACGGGACCATGCTTCCTATTATGCTGGCTTCGCTCAAGACGGGCCGTCTGCTCCAAAGCCCCGCAAACCGCGGCCGGAGAACAGGCGCATGGTCGTGACGGACGCCGCGATCAACAGGAGCAGCACCAGCGCGCCGGCCCACGCCTGCCGGTGCCAGTCGTCGTACGGGGAAAGCGCGTAGGTGAAGATTTGCAGCGGCAGTGCGGCGACCGGTTCGCGCGGGTCGGCGCTGCCGAACTGGTTGCCGAACGCGGTAAACAGCAGCGGCGCGGTTTCTCCGGCGATGCGCGCAAAGGCCAGCATGCAGCCCGTGACGATGCCCGGAGCGGCCGTGCGCAGCACGATCGCGAGCACCGTGCGCCACGGCGGTATGCCCAGGCCGAGCGCCGCGTCGCGCAGCGCGTCGGGCACCGTGAGCAGCATTTCCTCGGTCGTGCGCGTGATGATCGGCACCATGATCATGGCCAGTGCGACCGAGCCCGCGAACGCCGAAAAGTGGTGCTGCCGCAGCACCAGAACGAGGTACAGCACGATGCCGATCACGATCGACGGTATGCCGTTCAACACGTCCGCCGTGAAGCGCACGGCATGCGCGGTGCGGGTGCCGCGGCCATGCTCGGCGAGATAGATGCCCGCGCCCAGGCCCAGCGGCACGCCCATGGCGCTCGCCACGATCAGCAACAGCACAGATCCGCCGATGGCCGGGGCCATGCCGCCGCCGGTTTCGCCCGGGGGCAGCGGGCTGTGCAGGAAAAACGCCGCGTTCAGCGACGTCGCGCCCTTGCCCAGCATGTAGCCGAGCACAAGGAGCAGCGGCACGAGCACAAGCGCCGTGCGGCCGACCGCGACCGCCGTGGCGATGTGGTCTGTGAAGCGGCGAGCCCGGCTGATGCCAGTGGCGCGGCCGTTCATGAGGCTCTCCGTTGCAGGCCGTCGCCGCGCCGCGTCGCGGCCCACACCAGCGCGCGGGCAAGCCCGTTGACGAGCACGGAAATCAGCAGCAGAATAAGGCCGATTTCGACAAGCGAGCTCAGGTACAGGTGGCCGATGGCTTCGGCGAACTCATTCGCAAGCACGCTTGCCAGCGTATAGCTGGGCGCCAGGAGGTTGGCGCTGATTTCCGGGTGATTGCCGATGACCATGGTCACGGCCATGGTTTCGCCGAGCGCGCGGCCCAGCCCCAGCAGCACCGTGCCAAGAATCCCCAGGCGCGCATTGCGCAGCACGCCGAGCCGCAGCGCTTCCCAGCGCGTCGCGCCGAGCGCAAGCACAGCTTCGCGCTGATCGCCGGGCACGGCGCGCATCAGGTCGCGGCTGACCGACGCGATGATCGGCACGATCATGATCGCGAGAATGAAGCTGGCGGTCAGCAGGCTCATGCCGAAGTTGGGCTCGCGAAAAAGGTCGGTCCAGCCGAAAGCCCGCACCAGCGCCGGGCCTGCGAAGCGGCGCATCAGCGGCACCAGAACGAACAGGCCCCACAAGCCGTACACGATGCTCGGGATCGCGGCGAGCAGCTCGGTGAGGTAGGCCACGAAGGTGCGGAACGGTGCCGGGCAGATGTCCAGCACAAAAACGGCGACACCTAGCGACACCGGTACGGCGATCAGCAAGGCCAGCAGCGAAGAAAGCAGCGTGCCGAAAAGGAACGGCAGCGAGCCGAAGGAGCGCGCCACCGGGTCCCAGGAGGAGCGTGAAAGAAAGCTCCAGCCAAAGCTGTGGAGCGACAACGACGCGTTCGCGAACAGCACCGCGACGAGCAGGAGGACGATCGCAAAGAGGCTGAAGGCGCAGGTGCGAATGGCGGCGGAAAATGCGAGGTCGGCCCAGCGTGACGATCGCACAAACGGGATCGGCGAGCGCGGGGAAGGCGCTGCTGCGGAGCCGGGGGTCAGGTCGAGGCTGGGCATATTTTTCGTGGTCGTTTAGCCATTCTGTGTGTCATTTCGCAGCGAAGCGGAAAGATCGGCGTTTCGTGATCGCACGGCAGGGTACGGCAAAACAAAAGCAGATCCCTGCGGGGATGACAAACAAGAAGACGAAGGCAAAGGCAACGACAACACTACCGTAACTGCTCGAGTGACTGCTGCGCCGCCAGCGACACCGCCGCGGGTAGCGGCGCGTAGCTCATCGCGGGGGCTTCGCGCTCGCCTTCGGCAAACATCCAGCGCAGAAAATCCACCAGCGCGCGGCCTTTGGCGGGGTCTGCCGAGCGTATCGGGATCAGCAACCAGGTGAACGCGGCGATGGGGTACGCGCCGGGCCGGGGGCTGTCGGCGATGGGCGCGCGCGCGCCCGTCGGCCCCGCCGGCCCAAGGCCTTCCGCCGCCGCCATCAGCGACGGCATCGACGCGCCCACCCACGCTCCGGACCGGTTGCGGACAAGCCCGGTCGCGAGGTGGTCCTGCTCGGCGTACACCAGCTCCACATAGCCAAGCGTGTACGGGCTGTCGCGCACGAAGCCGGCGACGCCTTCGCTGCCTTTTGCGCCCACCCCCGTAGGCCAGCGCACCGACGCGCTGCGGCCCACCTGCGCGGCAAACGCAGGGCTGACTCGCGAAAGGTAGTCGGTGAAGATGAACGTCGTTCCCGCGCCGTCCGAGCGATACACGGGAAGGATGGCGTGCGCCGGCAGAGCCACTCCGGGGTTGTCGCGCGCGAGCAGCGGGTCGTTCCAGCGCGTGATGCGGCCCAGGTAGATGCCCGCCAGGGCTTCCGGCGAAAGCCGTACACCCGCGGGCAGCCCGGGCAGATTGTACACCGGAACGACCGCGCCGAGCGCCGTGGGAACATGCAGCAAGGGCACCTGCGCTTCGGCCATCTGCTCGTCGGTCAGGGGGAAATCGGAAGCGCCGAAATCGACGACGCGCTCGGACACCTGCCGGATGCCCGCGCCGGACCCGAGCGACTGGTAGTTGATCTGCACCTCCGGATGAAGGCGGTGGTAGTCCGTAAACCAGCGTGCGTACAGCGGATTGGGCGCGGTAGCTCCCGCGCCGGTAAGGTTCTGGGCGCCGGCGCACAGGCCAACGCTGGCTGTAAGCGTGATCGAAAGAAGGGCACGGTAGATCAGTCGGCCATCTCCTTTGGTTGCGGGGTCACGGGCGCGGCCGCGGGAGCCACAGGCAGGGTAAAACAAAAGCGGCTGCCGTGGCCGAGCTCGGTTTCGACCCACAGGCTGCCGCCCTGCGCTTCCACCAGGTGCTTGGCGATCGAAAGCCCCAAGCCGGTGCCGCCGGTTTCGCGCGAGCGCGTCCTGTCGGCGCGATAGAAGCGTTCGAAAATGCGTTCGCGGTGCTCAAGCGCGATGCCGGGGCCGGAGTCGGCGACGCTGAACAGCAGCATGCCCGTGTCGCGGCCACCCGGCTCGACCGCCATCACGATGCGCACGCCGTCCGGTCCGCGGCCGTAGTTCACGGCGTTTTCGACCAGGTTACTCAGCACCTGCACGACGGCGTGGCGGTCGGCGACGGCTTCTGCCTCGGTGCCGATGTCCAGGCGCAGCGTCGCTCCCGTTTCACCGTGCGCGCCCTCCTGCAGGTAGCCGGAAACGGCCTCGGCGGCTTCGTGCAGCAGGTCGGCGGAGGGCACCGTCGCAAGCTGCATGGGATTCTCGTTCGACTCTACCCGCGCCAGCGCCAGCAGGTCTTCGGTCAGCCGCTCCATGCGCATGGCGTTCTTGGCGATCGCTTCCAGAAACTCGCGGCGGCGCGCGTTCACCGGGGGCTCGGTGGGAGTTTCATCGAGCAGAATGTCGACATACCCGGCGACCGAGGTAAGCGGCGTGCGCAGCTCATGCGAGACGTTGGCGACGAACTCGCGCTGCGTGCGTTCAAGCTGCTCCATGCGGGTGATGTCGCGCAGCACCAGAAGCGCGCCTCCGGGCATGGGCCCGGCGGTCACGGCGAAAATGCGTCCGGTGCTGAAGCGCACGGCGGCGCGCTCGGCGGCAAGCCCTTCTTCCAGCGCTTCCCGCATGCATTGCAGCACTTCGGGTTCGCGAATGCTTTGCACCAGGTTGTGCCCAAGCCGGACGGACGCCGCCGAGCCGGTGTGGCCGGGGGTTCCAGGGGCTCCGGTCGAAAGCTGCCGCATCGGTGCGTTGCTCCAGATGATGCGGCCCATCTCGTCGACGGCCAGCACCAGGTCGCGCATGGAATCGAGCAGCACCTCCAACCGGCGCTGCGAAGCGGCCATCGCCGCGGACCCCGCGGCCTCGCGGGCCAGGCGCTTTTCGATCGCGGTGGCAAGCTCTTCGTACTCGGTAAAATCCGGCTGCATGGCCGGGGTGGGCCGGTCGGGGCGCAGGTTGGCCAGCGTGTCTTCGACCAGCTTCGCCGCCGAGTGCGCCAGCCACGCGGCCGCCAGCAGCCCGGCCGGGATCGCCAGCCAAAGATGTCCGGTCGCCATTCCGAGGGCGAGCGTCGCGCCCACCGCAGCGGCCGCGCGCAGAAGGAAAGGGACGAACAAGCTACGCTTCACGTTCGGGGACCTCCTTCCGCCGGTAAAGGCACGGGCAACCGTCTACGCTGCCGACGCGTCCGGCGGCTTGGGCAGGTCGAAACGGTAGCCCGCGCCGCGCAGGGTTTTCAAGAAGTGCGGCTCTTCCGGGTCCCTTTCGATCTTTTCACGGATGCGCCGGACATACACATCGACGCTGCGCGGCGTGACGAAGCGGGCGTCGCCCCAGACCGCGTCCAGAAGCTGGTCGCGCGTGAAGACGCGGCCCGGGTGGCGGGCCAGGTAGTCGAGCAGGCGAAACTCGGTGGCGGTGGTCGGCACAATGTCTCCCGCGACGCGGAGCTGCATGGCGCCCGAGTCGATCTCCAGCGCTTCGATCTGCAGCACGGCAGCTTCGCCGCTCACGGCCGGAGCCGGCTCAAAGCGGCGCAGCACGGCCTTCACCCGCGCGACCAGCTCGCGCGGCGCGAACGGCTTTGAAATGTAGTCGTCGGCGCCGAGCTCCAGGCCGCGCACGCGGTCGTTTTCGGAAGCACGCGCGGTCAGGAAGATGATCGGCACGGTGGACAGCGTCGGATGCGCGCGCAGCCGGCGGCACAGGTCCATGCCATCGCCGCCCGGCACCATCACGTCGAGCAGAAACAGCAGCGGGCGAGTTTGCTCGGCGTCGCGCAGAATGCTGCCGATCGCGAAGTACGGGCGCACGGTGTAGCCGTTGGCTTCAAGCTGGTACTGCACCAGCCGGTTGATGTCGGTGTCGTCTTCAAGCACGAACACAGGCGCCGTTGTCGCCGGGGAGGTGCCGGGGGTGGCGGCGCTCATGCGCGCTCCGGATTAAGGTCCAGTTTCATTGGCTACGTTATATATCAGACCGTGTTACGGAGGCGTGAACAGGCTTCTTCGGCACGCTTCGAGCAGATTCCCGTACCGCTCTTCAGGAAAACGAGTCCTGGGGGCTAAGCCCACTTCATCGACTCGCTCGATGTCTGAGCTGAAGCCCGACCTGTCTGGGGCAAAGGACAACGGCAACGGCACATTCTGACGGATCAGACCCTCTACCCGATGCGCTGAAACAGCAGAAACAGCAGCCCCGAAAGCAGCGCCGCCGCCGGCAGCGTAAACAGCCAGGCCGCGGCAATGTTGCGCAGCGTCGACATTTGCAGGCCGTTGCCGTTCGCGGTCATCGTGCCGGCTACGCCCGAAGAAAGAACGTGCGTCGTCGAGACCGGCAGGCCGAAGCGGTCCGCACCCAGGATCGTGATCATCGCGACGATTTCCGCCGCCGCGCCCTGCGCATAGGTCAGGTGCGTTTTGCCGATTTTTTCACCCACCGTCACGACGATGCGCTTCCACCCGACCATCGTTCCCAGGCTCAGTGCCAGCGCCACCGCGATCTTTACCCATAGCGGAACGTATTTGGTCGATTTATCGAGAAAGCCTTTGTAGCTTTCGATCACCGTCACGTCGCTCGCCGCGAGCTTCGGGCCGTACTTCGGCAGCAGCCGCAGGCTTTCGCTGGTCAGGTACATCTGGTTGCGGACGTTGGCCTGCATCGCGTCGGGCACGTTGCCCAGTGAGCCGTAGCCGTTGGCTTCGTCGCGTACCGCCAGCACCATGCCTTGCAAGGCGGAAATTGTTTGCGGCTGCCATTTGTGGGTGGACACGAAGCGTTCGAGTTCCGGCCCGGCGTCGGCTTTGGGCGCGTCGGGCGGCAGGTAGTGCGCCAGAGCGCCGGCCACCTGCGTCGACACCGCCGCGAACGGAACGACCGAGCCGGTGTCGACCGTGTGGTTGAGCGCATACGCCGTCGGCACGGTGCCGACAAGAATCAGCATGATCAGCCCCATGCCCTTCTGCCCGTCGTTTGAGCCGTGCGCGAACGAGACTCCCGTGCAGGTAAGGATCAGCAGCGCGCGGATGTAGAACGGCGGCGGCGCTTCGCCTTCAGGAGCTTTGTACAGGCGCGGGTCTTTGAGCAGCAGCTTGAAGCCAAGAAACAGCAGCGCCGCCAGCCCGAAGCCGATGATCGGCGATAAGACCAGCGCTTTCAGCACGTCGAGCACCGCCGTCCAGTCGAGTCCGGACGTGTTGCTGCCGCGGTTCATCCACTCGTTCGCCAGCCCCACGCCGAGGATCGAGCCGATCATGGTGTGCGAGGACGATACCGGCAGACCGCGCCACCAGGTCGCCAGGTTCCACAGCACCGCAGCCACCAGCAGCGCAAAAATCATAGCGAAGCCGGAGCCCTTTGACACCTTCAAAATGAGCTGAATCGGCAGCAGCGACACGATGGAAAACGCCACCGCGCCGGAGCTCGCCAGCACGCCGATGAAGTTCCATACTCCCGACCAGACCACCGCGACGTGCGGCTCCAGCGAGTGTGTATAGATGACCGTGGCGACCGCGTTGGCGGTGTCATGAAAGCCGTTGACGAACTCAAACCCGAGCGCGATCACCAGCGCCACGCCGAGCAGCACGTACGGAAACAGCGAGGCTTGGTGCACCTTCGACAAATCGATTGACAGCCGCGACACGATGTAGATCAGCCCGCCGACGAGCACTAACGAAAACGCGGCGATCCCCCACTTTGCGGGTGGGTTGTCCTTGAGCCGCTTGTTGAGCGCGGAGTCCGTGGCTGGCTGCGGCGCGTCAGGCATGGGGCCACGCCGCCGCGTTCTGGGTTTGGGTCACCTCTGTAGGATGGCCGTTCCCCGGGGACGGAGTGTGAATATGCGATGAATGCTATAAAAGAAAGCTACGTTCGATGGCCTCACAGAGAGGATCAGCTTTCGTCCGCCACGCTGAAGGCGTACACCGTTTCGGACCGGAACGTGTCGCCCGGCCGCAGCACCGTGCTGGGGTATTCCGGGACATTCGGCGAGTCGGGGAAATGCTGCGTTTCCAGGCAGAAACCGGCGTTGCGCTCGTACGGCTTGCCTGCCTTGCCGGTGAAGCTGCCGTCGAGGAAGTTGCCGGAATAGAACTGTATGCCGGGCTCAGTGGTTTCCACCACCATGCGGCGACCGTTCTCCGGGTCGACGACCTCGGCGGCGAAGTGCAACTCCGGGCCGGGCGTGTTGAGCACAAAATTGTGGTCGTAGCCGCGGGCGATTTCTAGCTGTGGGTCGTCCTCTGCGAGGCGCGCGCCAATGAACACCGGAGCACGCAGGTCGAACGGTGTGCCCGCGACCGGGGCCTGTTCCCCGAGCGGGATCGAGTTCCGGTCGATGGGCAGGTAGCGGTCGGCGTCGATGCGGATGCGCTGGGCCAGATGGGTGCCGCTCGCTTCACCGGCAAGGTTGAAGTAAGCGTGGTTGGTCAGGTTCACGACCGTCGGCTTGCTGGTCGTGGCGGTGTACGCGATGTGCAGCGCGTCGCCCGCGAGCGTGTAGCGCACCGTGACGGCGAGCGTCCCGGGGTAGCCCATGTCGCCGTCGGGGCTGGTAAGCGTAAGCTCGACGCCGTCCGCGATCGCGCGCGCCGCCCACACCTTGCGGTCGAAGCCTTCGGGGCCGCCGTGCAGCGTGGCTTCGCCGTTGTTGCACGGGATCTGGAAGTGTTCGCCGTCGATCGCAAAGCGGCCCGCAGCGATGCGGTTGGCGTACCGCCCGGCGATTGCGCCGAAGTAGTTCTTGCGGTCCGCCTCATACTCCGCGGCGGTGTTGTAGCCGAGCACCACGTCGGCGTACACGCCATTGCGGTCGGGAGCGAAGAGGCTGGTGATCGCCGCGCCGAGGTTCGTGATTTCGACACGAAGAGTGCCGCTCGAAAGCTTGAAAAGCTGCAGCGGCTCGCCGCTGGCGGCGGTGCCCCAGGGGAAAGTTTCGACGGTGGTGGGCTGGAGAGTCATGGTGTCCTAGGGATGCGGTTGTGCGCGAAAAAGCAGATTTCTCCGCTGCGCTGCGGAATGACAAACACAAAGGCAAAGACAAGAGCAACGGAGCCGGGAACGGTAAGGCAAGGCAAGGCAGGAGCTTTGCACACTCCTCCTTCTCTCCCCTTTCAGAACAGGTCGATCACGGGAGGAAATGTCAACAGGAGCCCCACCGCCAGCAGAGCGAAGCTTACGGCAAGCACCGGGCGCAGGGCAACGTCACGGCGTCGCCACAGCGCACCGAGTACGGCCCAGGCGCCTATCCAAAGCACAAGAGACAGCGTCGTGACGCCCGAAAGCGCGCCTGTCGGCCGGTACCACACGAGGTGGGCCTTGGCGGCGGGGTACTTGTCGCCGGCCAAGGTGAGAAGGCCGAGCGCAAGCGCGCCGACGCCCGCGGCCAGCACCGCCGCCGCGCCCGGGCCGTTGGGAAGTGCTGCGTCGGTCGGCTTCACGTCAGGCTCCCTTGCTCAGGTGGATGACGCCACCGCCCTGGATCGGGGCGTATTTGTTGATCATGGCACCCGCAGCCCCGGCCACCGCCGCAGACAGAAATGACACAGCGGCGAACGCCAGCACCGCGGACCGCAGCGCCGGGTGCTCGCGCAGGCGGCGGCCGTACTGGAAGAAGACGACCGTCACCATGGTGATCGAAACCGGCGTGAACCAGGCGACGTGCTCTTTCCACTCCATGCCGAGCGAGTGCCAGCCGATTGTGTTGGCGTGGGCTTTCAGCAGGAGCTGCGGGTAGGCGGCAAGGTCGGCCGTGCCCGGCGGCGCGACGGCCCGGTACCAGGGGTACACGATGTACGCCCCCGAAAGCACCGCCAGCCAGGCGAGCGCGGTCATCGCCAGCAGGTAGCCGCGAAGAAAGCCGTCCGTGGCAAAGGGCGGCGTCGGCACCGTGGCGCGATGCGTGACGCGGTACAGCTCCAGGAAAACCGCTGAAAACGCCAACAGAAACAACGCGCCGAACCCCATGCCATGCAGGGCAGTCCACAAGCTCCGCGTGGTGATTTCCATCGTGTGGACCTTTCTTTGCCGCTGTTTGCCGCTGGTCAAGGAGTGCCTGTACGGCCTTGCTCGGGAGCCTGACCGCTGGTGAGAACGGAACCAGAATAACGCGGCTGCGTCGATTGACAGCCCATTTATCTTTATTCTATAAGAGTCTCCGGTGGGGTGGAGCAAAGCATGGAGCGACGCGAGTTTTTGAAGCTCGGCGCGCTGGCGGCCGCGGCGGCCTCCAGCCCGGAGATGCTCGCCGACGCCCGCGACACGGCAAAGCCCGCTGAAATCAGCAAGCCGAACATCATCTTCATCGTCGCCGACCAGCGCCACTACGGCCTCAGCAAGGCCACCGGCTACCCCCTGGACACCAGCCCCACGCTCGACCGGCTGCAGCGTCAGGGTGTCGGCTTTGAGCGCAACTACTGCACCATGCCGGTCTGCGTGCCCAGCCGCACGTCGATGCTGACGGGCCGCTGGCCGAACTCTACGCACGTCCGCATGAACCTGCAGGCGGGCGATGCGTTCTACGGCAAGCACCTGTATCAGGTGGCGAAGGACCGCGGCTACCGCACGGCGCTCGCGGGTAAAAATCATACGTTTCTCCGGAAGACGGACCTCGATTTCTGGCGCGAGTATTCGCATGCCGGCGGCTATCTTGCGCCCGATGCGCCGCCCGAAAACGCCGCGTTCGACAAGTGGCTCGCCAGCCTGCAGTTCAGCGTGGCGCAAGTGCCCGCGCCGTATCCGCTCACCGCGCAACTGCCGTACCGCATCGTCACGGACTCGATCGACTTCATCGACTCTTCCGGCAGCGATCCCTTTATCCTGCAGGTCGGCTTTCCCGAGCCGCACGACCCTGAACAGGTTCCGAAGGAATACTGGGACATGTTTCCGCCCGACGCCGTTCCGCCGCGCGGGGCGGGGCCGGAAGCGCTCCGAAACATGGGATTTCGCGCGCGCTGGGAGTACCAGGTGCAGCAGACCGGCTTTGACATCGAGCGGGTGTGGCGGCGCTACGTGAGCAACTACCTGGGCGCGCTGCGCATGATCGACGACCAGATCGCGCGGCTGATGCAGCATCTCGATGCCAAGGGCCTGACCGGCAAGACGGTCGTCGTCTTCACCGCCGACCATGGCGATTACGTGATGAACTACGGGCTCGCCCGCAAGGGAGTCGGCTTATACGAAGACCTGACGCACACGCCGTTCATCTGGTCGGGCTATGGCATCAAGCCGTCGGCGACGGTCGCAAAGGCCTTCACCTCCATGGCCGATTTGATGCCGACGATGTGCGAAGCCATGGGCGCGGAGATCCCGCATGGCGTGCAGGGCCGCAGCCTGTGGCCGCTCTTGCGCGGCGAAAGCTACCCGGCGGAAGAGTTCCGCAGCATCTACACGAGCGTCGGTGTGGGTGGCCTTTACTACACCGAAAGCGACAACGTCCCGGTGAGCATTGCGCATGACGAAGGCGTCGAGATTACCGGCGACGAACTGAACAAGGTGACCCAGAGCGGCAACCAGAAAATGGTGCGCATGGGCGACTGGAAGCTCGTATACGACATGTTGGGTTATGGCGAGCTGTACGACCTGAAGACCGACCCTAATGAGTTGCGAAATCTGTTCGGCATGAAGGCCCACGAGGCCGAGCAGGCAAAGCTCGTGGCGGAACTCGCCATGTGGCTGATCCGCACGGAAGACAGCCTGCCTACCGGGCCGCAGAACCGCAAGTACACCACCAGGTGGTCGACCAAACACAACTGGTACGCGCCGTATCGAGAGGCAGGGCCGCCGCCGGTGGCGTTCGTTCCGTAGCAATTCAGAGTCAATACGAAGTTTGAAGGGAAGTGTTGTATGTCCGAAGCAAAGCCGGTTTCCGCCGCAGTGACAGCTACCCAGCCGACGCGGCGCACGTTCCTGAAGCAGACCGCGACCGCGGCCGCCACGCTGGCCGTCGCTCCCGGCGTGCTGGCCGCGCCCAAGCCGGAGCACGGCGGCAAGCCCGATGCGCCGCGGCCGAACATCATCCTGTTCCTCGTCGACGACATGGGCTACTCGGACATCGGCTGCTTCGGCTCGGAGATTGCGACGCCGCATCTCGACGCGCTCGCCGCCAGCGGCATGCGCATGAGCCAGTGGTACAACAACCCGCGCTGCTGTCCGTCGCGTGCGTCGATCATGACGGGGCTGTACTCGCACCAGGTCGGCTTCGGCATGATGGCCGACGACGTCGGCCACTATCCGTACCCGCAGTACGCGGGCGATCTTTCGTCGAAATGCGTCACCATTCCCGAGGTGTTGAAGACCGCCGGCTACCAGACCGCGATGTCCGGCAAGTGGCACCTCGCGGCGCTCGACCGCAAGGACAATCCGAAGCAAAACTGGCCGCGGCAGCGCGGCTTCGACAAGTATTACGGCACCATCATCGGCGCGGGAAGCTACTTCAACCCGAACTATCTGGTGCGCGACAACGACCGCATCGACGTGCCCAAGGACCCGGGCTTCTACTACACCGACGCCATCGCCGAGAACGCCGCCGGCTTCGTCACGGAGATGAGCAAGGCGGACGCGCCGTACTTCCTGTACTGCGCCTTTACCGCGCCGCACTGGCCGCTACAGGCACCCGAAGAGCTGACGCAAAAGTACGCCGACCGCTACAACGGCGGCTGGGACAAGCTGCGCGACGAGCGCCACGCCAAGCAAATCAGCATGGGCCTGCTGCGGCCGGAATGGAAAATGACGCCGCGCGACCCGCGCGTTCCGGCCTGGGACAACGCGTTCGACAAGACCTGGGAAGCGCGCCGCATGGCCGTATATGCCGCGATGATCGAGCGCATGGACGCGGGCGTCGGCAAAGTGATGGAACAGGTAAAGGCTTCGGGCAAGGCGGACAACACGCTGATCGTGTTCATGTCGGACAACGGCGGCAACTCCGAGGAGCTCGACCCGCGGCACCCGGTCAAGTGGAACCGGCCCAACTACGTTCCGTACAAGACGAAGGACGGCAGGCGCGATGTGACGTTCGGCAACCGGCCGGACGTGTACCCCGGCGACGAAGACACGTACCTGAGCGTCGGCATCCCGTGGGGTAACGTGGCGAACACGCCGTTCAAGCTGTATAAGCACTTCACGCGCGAAGGCGGCATCAGCTCGCCGTTTATCGCGAACTGGCCGAAGGGCATTCAGCCGCAGGACAAGATCACCGAGCAGTGGGGCCACGAAACCGACCTGATGGCGACGTTCGTTTCGCTCGCCGGCGCGAAGTACCCGACGAGCGTCGCTGCCGGCGCGGTGCCGCCGATGGTCGGCGAAACGCTGGAGCCGATCTTCAAGGGCGGCACGCGCGACCGCAAGCCCTGCTATTGGGAGCACGAGGGCAACAAGGCCGTCCGCGACGGCAACTGGAAGGCCGTGACCACCTTCCCGACCGCATGGGAGCTGTACGACCTGAACGCCGACCGCACGGAAATGAACGACCTTGCGAAAACCGAGCCCGACCGCCTTACGAAAATGATCCGCATGTGGGAAGACTGGGAGCAGAAAATCGGCGTGCAGCCGTGGCCGCTGCCTTCGACGCCAAAGGGCGAGGGCGGGCACGAGTACGATGTGCCGCCGTATCTCAAGAACCCCGTGTAACGGCGTGGTCCAAAACACTTCCCTGCCTATCCCGAGAGGAGTTTGCGTTTCTCCGCAGCGGGCACAACAAGCGCAGCTCCCCTTTGGGGATAACCACCAAAAGGATGGGTATGAGGCAGTCGTTTTCCTTGTTATTGGCGGTCGCGCTGGCCACGGCCATCGCGCAAACGCCCGCAGCCTTCGCGCAAACACCCGCGCAGGCTCCCGACCCGAAGCCGCAGAAGGCGAAGATCACGGTCGATACGACCAAAGTCGCGAACCCCATCGACCCGATGCTCTACGGGCAGTTCGTCGAGATCATGTTCGGTGGCGTGCATGACGGCTTGTGGTCGGAGATGATCCGCAACCGCTCGTTTGAAGAACCCGCCGATGAGATCGGCCTGTCCCGCTATTGGGACCGTGAGCCCGACGAGCGCGACCACGACCCGACGCTGACGCTCAAGTGGGACGCGAGCGTCGCGTATCCGGAACGCAACACGTTCTTTCCGGACAAGCCGGGCCATGCCGAGAGCTTTCTCATCAAGCCGACCCACGAGTGGGACGCGCGTCAGCGGCGCGGCCTCAGCCAGGCGCACATGCCCATCCGCAAGGACGTGCCGTACCACGGCTACGTCTGGCTGAAGGGCGGCGAGTTTACCGGCCGCGTCACCGTTGAGCTCGGCCAGGACCGCGCGGAAGGCGGCATGTACTGCGACGCTCTGTTGGCCGAGATCAAGCCGGGCTGGAACAAATACGAGTTCACCCTGACGCCGACGCGCTCGGACCCGCTCGCGAAATTCAGCATTCTGCTGCACGGCACAGGGCACCTTTGGGTCGATCAGGTTTCGCTGATGCCGGGCGACGCGCACGACGGCGTCCGCGCCGATGTCTACGACCGCACGCTGGCGTTGCGGCCCTCGTTCATCCGCTGGCCGGGCGGCAACGTGGCGCAGAGCTACCACTGGCAATGGGGCATAGGCCCACGCGACACGCGACCGGAGTGGTCGAACCAGGCATGGTGGAACGAGACCGAGACCAGCGATCTGGGCACCGACGAGTACCTGCAAATCTGCAAGGATCTTGGCACGCAGCCGTCGATCACGGTGAATGTCGAAGGCGCGGGAGCAACCGCGCAGGAAGCCGCCAACTGGGTGGAATATGTGAACGGACCGGCGACCTCGACGTACGGCAAATTGCGCGCGGCCAACGGCCATCCCGCGCCCTATGGCGTGAAGCTCTGGGAGGTCGGCAACGAGGTTTTCGGCGATTGGGAAACCGGCCACACCGACGCGAAAACCTACGCCGCCAACTACCTGCGCTATGCGGCGGCCATGCGTGCGGTCGACCCATCGATCAAGCTGATCGCCGTCGGCGCGGAAGACATGGACTGGAACCGCACCGTGCTGAAGGCGGCCGCGCCGCAGATCGACTACCTGGCGCTGCACCATTACTACAGCCTTAGCAAGACCCCCGACGCGTTCGCGAACGCCTCCGCGCATCCGCTCAAATACGACGCTGTGTACGCGGAAATGCGCGACATGCTGCATTCGCTTGCGCCCGACGGTCATGTGAAGCTGACCATCAACGAGTGGAACTCGTCGTTTCCCGTGCCGACGCAACACACCATGCACTCGGCGCTGTACGCCGGCCGCATCATGAATGTGTTTGAGCGTAATGGCGATGTGGTCGCGACGAGCTCAGTGTCGGATCTGCTCAACGGCTGGTCGGCGGGCGTGATCCAGGCCAGCCGCGACGGCCTTTATGTGACGCCGACCTACCTCGTCAACCAGCTCTACAACGACCATCTCGGCAAAGACCGGCTGGCCGCCAAAGTCGATGGGCCGTTCGTCGATACCAGCCGCGAAGGCCAGGGCGTGCCGACGCTGGACGCTTCGGTGAGCCGCTCTGCCGACGGCCGAAAGCTGTACTTCAAGATGGTCAACGTCGATCTCGTACACGACCTCGCGGTGGAGATCCATGTGAACGGGGCGGCGGTGCTTCCGGACGCGAGCCTCGAAACAATCACGTCCGCCTCGCCCGACCTCGAGAACAGCTTCAGCACGCCGTCCGCGGTGTCGCTGCACAGCAGCATGTTGAAGGCGAGCGGCGACTTTACGATCACGCTGCCGCGCGATTCGGTTTCCGTGCTGACGGTGAACGAGGATGGGTCGACGAGGCATTAAAGCATTTCCTTTCAGTTGTGGAGGGGAGCGATGAGTCGCGCCTTCAGCGCTCGGAAAGTTTCGCACGAAAACGGGCTTTGTCCTGGGCTGCTTTGAAACGGGCCTTCAGCCCTAAGGCAAGAACAGCGTTACCTGAGCGCAAAGCGGTCTAGACCGTTTTCCTTTTCGGTGTAGTTGCTTTCTTGCCTGTCATTCCGCAGCGAGGCGGAGAAGTCTGCTGTTCGACGGATTCGCGAGTAGCATCGCCCCGCCGAACGAGGTGCACCCTTATGACCGACATCAACCGCCGCGAGTTTAGAGCCAACCGCCGCTGCTGCGCTGTCGCGCCCGCCAAACGTCCCAAGCTGATCGGCGTGTTCGCCGACCAGCTTCGCTACGCCTCCTGCGGGTACGCGGGCGATGAATTGGCGCGCAACGAAAGGGCGAAAAGCCCGTAAGCTCGTTCCCGGTGGGCGTGTACGGGCGGGGTCTGTCTGCAAGCATTGGTGAGGTTTCTGACTTCTGGTTCTCATCCTCCGCTTCGCTGCGGAATGTCAAAACAAGAAAAGCAAGAGCCGGTGTTACGGGGCCAGATCGACGGTGCCCAGCCGTCCGCTTAAGGCGTCGCGCACGATCAACCGGATGCGGGCCGTTCCGCGCGGCTCGGGCGCATCGATCTCGAATGTCATGCTTGCCGCGTCGTTCGGCGTGGCGGCCTGCTTTTCTTCGGCATGGTGCTCGATCGCGTGGTTCTTGCCGTCGAACGCAACCTCCATCACTGTCACCTCTTCGCGCCGTTGCCCGCCGCTCGTGGTTCGCGACGCCAGGCCCACCGGCGACACCGTCACCGCGATCTTGCCGTCGACGGGCTTTTCTGCCGACACGATCAGCCCGCTGTAGGTGATTGTGCTCAACCCGGCGTTCATCAGGTCGAAGGCAAGCTGACGTCCGTCCACTTTGGGGATCTCGCCCGGCTGCGTCTGGTGCGTGCTGTAATAGCCGGTGCGCGTGGCGACGATCAGGTTCGGGTCATCCACCGTCACCTTGAGGGCGCGATATTTCTTTGGGTCGTCCGTCTTGTCGGTCGGCGAGTAGACAAGCGTGTAGTAGTCGGCGCCGTCGTCAATGGCGAGCCCGATCTGCTTGTCTAAATCGTTGTGTCCGAGGATCGCGACACCCCCGGTCGCGGGCGCAAAGTCGGCAAAGTTCACGTCGCCCGAAAGCGCCTGCCCGTTGGCACCGACAGCCGTCAGCAGGTCGCCGGGCGTGACGTAATCGGCGGCGGTGTAGTCGACTGAACTCACGCTCGTAGCCGTCGGGTCGAGCAGGTTGAGCACCGTGCGCGACTCCAGCAGCGCCGTCGTCACGCGCTGCGTTTCGTCGATCACGTCGTCGCCGGCCTTGGGGTCGACCGTGAGCGTGTCCATCGACGGAAAGCCCTTGCCCACCCAGATGACACTCTTGCGGCCCGGGTAGCCCTTTACGGACTGCGAAATCTGCAGCAGCGTGCCGAGGCAGCGCGCCAGCCGGTCGCCGGCGTCGCTGCTGGCGCCGCGGGCCGCGCGGAAAGGGTACTCCGGAAAGTGCTTTTTGATGGCCTGCTCGATGCGGTCGCGGTCCTGCGTGAAATCGATGATGACCTTCAGTCCGCTGTCCCCGATCGAGAGCACGGTGGTCGCCTGCTTCAGGTTCGCCGGCTGCGTCGCCAGGTACTTTTGCACGGCGAAGCGGCCGAATGCGGTGTCTTCAAAGGCCGTGTTCAACTCGTCGAGCACGATCACGTTGATGGGCACATTGCTATGCGCCTTGATCAGCTCGGCCGAAGAATGGATCGGGGGCGCATCCGGCGCGGGCAGGTGGTCTTCGGGCTTGCTGAAGCTGACGATGCGCTGGGCGACACCGGTTTCGGCGACATGGAAGGCCGAACGCGGCACGTTGGTGACGGCGTGTCCTTTCCTGTCGGTCACCACGACGTCGAGAACAACTTCGCGGGTCTGCACGCGCAGCGTCGCCGTGCCTCCGGGCAACTGCGTCGGCTGCGGCGTGGAGGTGACCGGCGTTTGCGCGCGTAGGAGGCTGCCGCAGCCGAGAACGCTTGTGCAGAGAGTGAAGCCGCAGACACGAGCGACGGAGGACGTCTTTCTCATCCATCTCATTCGTGACTCTCCCTGGTGGTCTAGCTCTGGTACGTCGAGATTTTGTGCACGACCTTCTTCAGGTCGAACTTGTCTCCGCAGGTAGCCTGCCACGCGGCGATCTGGTTGTCGAACTTGTCCATCAGCGCGGCGTGGGCCGGGTCGGCGCACAGGTTTTTCTGCTGGAACGGGTCGGCGATGTTGTCGTACAGCAGCCAGCGGCCGTCTTCGATGACGGCATAGGTGTACTGCTCGGTGCGGATGCCGCGGTAGGTCGGGATATCGTTTTCGGCGATGCTGGCGGCACCGCGGTCGGCCATCAAGATGACGCCATCGGTGTGCGGCACCTTGCCTCCGCTAAAAACCGGCGACATATCGCGGCCCACGCAGGTGCTCGGAATCGGCACGCCCGCCAGGCTGCAAAGGGTGGGGAAGATGTCGACCGAAGCGAACAGCTCCCTGGACGACGCACCCTTCTTCGTGACCCCGGGAATGCGGATAAAAAACGGCACATGCGCGGACTCTTCGTGCGGCACTTCCTTGCCCATGCGCCCGTGCGAGCC
The DNA here is from genome assembly GCA_937871785.1 of uncultured Granulicella sp. Lineage (GTDB taxonomy): Bacteria > Acidobacteriota > Terriglobia > Terriglobales > Acidobacteriaceae > Granulicella. The sequence continues at coordinate 17,047 of CALMON010000025.1, read as the reverse complement.
CATCATTTCGCCGTGGTCCGACGTGTAGACGACGATGGTGTTGTCGGCCTGCCCGGTTGCGTCGAGCGCGTCCAGAATGCGCTGGAACTCCTTGTCGATACCGGTGATGCCGCCGTAGTAGCCCTGCTCCGCGTGGCGCAGCTTTACGGGGCCGTCGAGCTGCGGCCAAGCCGGTTTATAGGTCGCAGACGCAAGCTGCAGGTTCGGCCGGACTTCAAGACCCTCCTGCGGATACAGGCTGCGGTCCATCTCCGGCGGGTCGAACGGCGGGTGCGGCGGATTCCACGAAACCACCAGCATCCAGGGCTTTTCGCCGCCCTTCTGCTTGTTCAGGAAGGTGAGCGCGTCGTTCGTCATCAGCGTTGCGGTCCAGGTCTTGCTGGCGTCCTGCAGCTTGGCTCCGGTTTCCTGGTCGTAGGTCCAGGCGGCGTAGTGGCTGTTGGTGTCGGCCCACATGTGCCAGTCTTCAAAGCCCTGGCGCAGCTCGCCTTTGGGGATAAAGTGGTCTTCGTTGCCGTCCAGGTGCCACTTGCCTACGTAGCCGGTATGGTAGCCGGCGTTCGCGAACGTGTGCCCCAGCGCGTTGGGCCGATTGCCCAGCTTTTCGCCGTTGCCGCCCAGCCCGGTCTGCTGCGGCCACTGCCCGCTGATCAGGATGCCGCGGTGCGGCGTGCACAGCGGGTAGTTCGAAATGCATTGCTCCAGGGTGAAGTTGTCCCGCGAAAACTTCGCCAGCGTGGGGGCCTTCACGCTGCAGTGCGCCTTGCCTTCGAGCGAGCACTCGCGGTGCTGATCGCTGAAAACGTAGAGCACGTTCATCTTCTTCTTCGGTGCCGTCGCCGGCAGGTGCGCGCTTGCGGCGAGCGCCTTTCCTTCGACACTGGCGGCCACCGAAGCGGCCAGCCCGGCGACTACGAAATCCCTACGATTCATGGAACGCTCCAAAGAACAAACGGTGTTACGTTGCTGGCGCGCGAGCTGCGGGGGCCATGCGATACTTCTGTGACCGTGCGGACGAGCGCACGACCCGCACAGACGCACTGGCCCTGCTCAGTTGGTTGGCTGAGAGAGCCAAGTACACGAACCGCTTCTTTATAGAATATAGATTCCTGTCTGTCAAAGCCTTCGACCGCGTGCCGGCAGCGCACCAGCCGAGTGTAAGCGGTGTTGACAGCGCATTTATCTATACTCTATAAACCTCCTCACCACGCAATCCCGAGGTCTTGAATGCAAGTAGCCGTAGCCCCTTCCGCCTCCGTGAACCTCCATAAGGTTCGCCTGAACCGCACTGTGATCGCGGCCAGCGTCACAGCCGCTCTTGGCGGCCTTCTTTTCGGGTTCGATACCGTGGTCATTTCCGGCGTCACGCAGGCGATCAACTCCCGCTTCAGCCTCACGCCCAAGTCGCTCGCGTTTACCGTGGCGGTGGCGCTTTGGGGCACGCTGATCGGCGCGGCCGTGGGCGGGTACATGGGCGACCGCTGGGGACGGCGCTACAGCCTGCGCGTTCTTGCCGGCGTCTTCTTCGCTTCCGCCATCGGCTGCGCGTTCGCGTGGGACTGGTATTCCTTCGTGGTGTTTCGCCTGCTGGCCGGCATCGCCATCGGCGCTTCGTCGGTGGTGGGGCCCATGTACATCGCGGAAATCGCTCCTGCCTACTGGCGCGGGCGCATGGTGGCGCTGTTTCAGCTCAACATCGTGTTCGGCATCGTGGTGGCATACCTGTCGAACTACTTCATCGATAAGCTCGACCTCGGCGCCACCGACTGGCGCTGGAAGCTCGGCGTTTCGGCCGCGCCGGCGTTCTTCTTTTTTCTGATGCTGTTCCGTATACCGCGCAGCCCGCGCTGGCTGCTCGAAAAAGGCCTGGTCGAAGAAGCCCGGCAGGTGCTTCGAATGATCGCCGAAGGCGCCGCCGACGCCGAGTACAACGACATTCAGGAGTCGCTCGCATCCGACCGCGCGGCCGGCAACCAGCCGCTGTTTTCACGGCGCTACCGCGTTCCGGTGCTGCTCGCCATTGGGCTGGCGCTGTTCAACCAGTTTTCCGGAATCAACGCGATCCTCTACTACCTGAACGACATCTTCGCGAGTGCCGGCTTCAGCAAGGTCGGCTCCGATATCCAGGGCGTCATTATCGGCGGCACCAACATGCTGTTCACCATTGTCGCCATGTCGGTGATCGACAAGGTCGGCCGCAAGGTGTTGCTGATGATCGGCTCCGTCGGCACGTTTTTTTGCCTCGGCATCACCGGCGTCATCTTCTACACGGGGCAGCACAAGAATCTGCTGCTGTATCCGCTGATCGGCTTCGTGGCTTTCTTCGCGGTGTCGCAGGGCTCGGTCATCTGGGTGTACATCAGCGAAATTTTTCCGAACTCGGTGCGCGGCAAAGGCCAAAGCCTGGGCAGCTTTACGCACTGGCTGGCGTGCGCCAGCCTGGCGAATCTGTTCCCGATCGTGGCGGCCAAGTCGGCGTCGGCCCCGTTCTTTTTCTTCTGCGGCATGATGGTGCTGCAATTCATCGTCATCGGCAGGTTCTTTCCCGAAACCAAGGGGTACACGCTGGAAGAGCTGCAGGCCAAGCTCGAAACCGTTTAGAGCACGAACTCGGCGCAACCGCAGAGTCCCCCGCTACGCTGCGCAATGACAACAAGAAATGCAAGTACACAAGCCACAGTTTGAGAGGGTACAAGAAGATGGAACGCAGGCAATTCCTTACACGCTCCGCCATGGCGGGCGCGGTTCTCGCGGTAGGCGGCAGCAAGCGGCTGATGTCGCAGACGCCCGACGCGTTTGTCGAGATTCTTCCGGAAGAGCAGCTCGGCACCATCGCTCCGGAAATCTACGGCCACTTTACCGAGCACATCGGCGGCGTTATTTATGACGGCGTGTGGGTGGGTGAAAAGTCGAAAATCCGTAACTACGGCGGTCTGCGCGCTGAAATGGTCGACGCGCTCAAGAAGATTCACCCCGCCATCATGCGCTGGCCCGGAGGCTGCGAAGCCGACAGCTACAACTGGCGCGACGGCATTGGCCCGCGCGCCAACCGCCCCGTGCACACCAACTTCTGGGAAGTGGACCGCGACGCGAAACGCCTGAATGAAAAAGGTAAGCAGATTTTCGAAACCAACGAGTTCGGTACCAACGAGTTCATGAATTTCTGCAAAATGACCGGAGCCGAGCCCTACATCGCTGCCAACGTGCGCAGCCTTCCGGCGCTTGAGTTCGACAACTGGGTGGAGTATTGCAACTCGCCGCAGGGCTCGACGACGCTTGCCAGAATGCGTGAGGCCGACGGCAGCCGGGACCCCTACAAGGTTCGCTATTGGGGCGTCGGCAACGAGAGCTGGGGTTGCGGCGGCTTCTTCCGACCGGAAGATTACGCCTCCGAGTTCCGCCGCTTTGCCACCTGGATTCCGCAGTTCGGGCTCGACCTCGAGCTCGTCGCTTCCGGCCCCAACGGCAACGATATCGATTGGACGCACCGCTTTTTCGAGCAGATTTATACCGGCGACCACGCCTACCATAACGCGCAGTTCACCGGCTGGTCGGTGCATCACTATGCGTCCACCCGGCGCGTGGACGCGCTGCAGTTTGAGCCCGGCGAATACTACGACATCCTGAGCCAGTGCGCGTTCATCGACACCATCATCGCCGACCAGTGGTCCGTGATGGGCCAGTACGACAAGCAGCACCACGTCAAGCTCGTGGTCGACGAGTACGGCCCCTGGTACCGCGAAGGCACCGAAGTCGATATCACCCACCTTTTCGGCCAGCAGGTGACGCTGCGCGACGCGCTCGCCACGGCGCTTTCGCTCGACGCCTTCAACCGCAACCCCGACAAGGTCGGCGTCGCCACCAATGCGCAACTGGTCAACAACATCAACGCGCTCTTCCTGACGCACGAAGAAAAGTTCGTCAAAACGCCGAACTACTACATTTTCGACATGTACCAGAACCACCAGGGCGCGCAGGCGATGCGCGCGGAGTTTTCCGCGCCCAGCGTCCACTACAGCTACAAGGAGAAGCAGCAGCGGCTGTGGGGCCTGAACGGGTCGGCGTCGCGCAAGGGCAACGTGGTCACGGTGACCATGGTCAACTCCGACCTCGCCGCCCCCAAGCAGACGCACGTGGCGCTGCGCGGCTTGAACCTGAAATCCGCGACGGCCGTCACGCTCACCAACCCCGACGTCCACTCGCACAACACCTGGGACCAGCCGAACACGGTTACCCCCGTGGCGTTGAAGGTCGACATCAGCGGACCGGTCTTGAACCTGACCCTGCCTGCAGCGTCGGTAACAAAGATCGAAGTGACGCTCGGCTAAACGGCTGTTGTTTCTCGCAAGACCCTCGCCTGCGGCGCTGCACCCGAAGTACCGCAGGCGAAGCTGTCTCGGGTGATGGGGGACCGGTTGTGGAACCTCCGTTTGCCAAACCTGGGTCGCAGACGCTATAGACTAGAGATAAGCTTTGCGTGGAGGCGACGTTTGATTGGACTGACGACCAGGCGGCTGATCGGCGAGATGCCTATCCAGACGGCGCCTCAGGCGGCGGCGCAAGCCCTGCGCGAGGCCATCATTTCCGGTGAGCTCAAGGGCGGCGACCGGGTTCTGGAACAAAAGTGGTCGATGCGTCTCGGCATCGGGCAGCCGACGCTGCGCGAGGCCTTGCGTGAGCTCGAGCACCAGGGCCTGCTCAGAAAACTGCCGCAGCGCGGCACCTACGTCGCGTTGCTGAGCCCGGAAGACTACGAGCGCATCCTCGAAGTGCGCATTCCGCTCGAAGCCATCGCGATCGGCAAAGCCACCGCGCGGCTTACGCCGGAGTCTGAAGACGAGCTGACGAAGCTCGTCGAAACCATGGCCGACACCAAGGCGCATGACGATGTGCGCGACTTCCACGACTGCGACGTCCTCTTCCATCGCACCATCTGGCGCCTGGCCGGTAACGAGTACCTTACGGAAATGCTTGAAACGATTACGTTTCGGCTGTTCGTTTTTTCGATCGTCGGCCGCTGGCAGAATGCGCCCACGGTGAAGCGCGAAAAGGGTGCGGCCATCCAGCAGCACTGGAACATCCTGAATGGCATCCGCAGCGGCAACCCGGAAAAGGCGCGGGTCGACTTCGTCCGCAACACGGTCAAGTACTGGAACGAGCAGTACGGCCTGTCGCTGCAGGTGGAAGAAATGCTGATCAACTGCTAACGCAGCGCTCTACTCCGAAAGCACCCACGTATCTTTCGACCCGCCGCCCTGCGAGCTGTTCACCACCAGCGACCCGCGCTTGAGCGCCACGCGCGTCAGCCCCCCCGGAACGATTGTCACCTTGTCGCCGTACAGCACATAGGGCCGCAGGTCCACATGCCGCGGCTCGAGCGTATCGCCGATCAGGCACGGCGCCCGGGAAAAGCTGATCGTCGGCTGCGCGATGTAGTTGCGCGGGTTCGCCTTGATCTTGTCCGCAAACGTCGCACGCTCTTCCGCCGTGGACTGCGGCCCAATCAACATGCCATACCCGCCGCTTTCGCCCACGGCCTTGACCACCAGCTTGTCAAGATTGGCGAGCACATGCTGCCGCTCGGTATCGCGCGTGCACAGATAGGTTTCGACGTTCTTGAGCACGGGTTCTTCGCTCAGATAGTAGCGGATGATGTCCGGCACATAGGCGTACAGCGCTTTATCGTCGGCCACGCCCGTGCCGAACGCATTGGCCAGCGTCACGTTGCCGGCGCGGTACGCGTTGAACAGCCCGGCCACGCCCAGAATCGAGTCCGGCCGGAAGCTGAGCGGGTCGATAAAGTCGTCGTCCACACGGCGGTAAATCACGTCAACGCGGCTCAGGCCAGAAGTCGAGCGCATGTAGCAGACATTGTCGTGCACCACCAGGTCGCGGCCTTCGACGAGCTCGATTCCCATTTGGCGGGCCAGGTAGGCGTGCTCGAAATACGCCGAATTGAACACCCCTGGCGACAACAGAACGATGTTCGGCTCCGGCCGGCCTTCGGGCGCAAGCGACCGCAGCGTTCCCAGCAGCACCTGCGTGTAATGCTCGATAGGGCGCACGTTGTAATGGCGGAACAACTGCGGAAAAATCCGCTTCATCACGCGCCGGTTGGTCAGCATGTAGCTCACGCCGCTGGGCACGCGCAGGTTGTCTTCAAGCACGACGAAGTCGCCGTTTTCCATGCGGATCAGGTCGGTTCCGCACACCGCCACGTACACGTTGCGCGGCACCTGCAAACCGCGCATCTGCCGCCGAAACTGAGGGCAGCTATACACCAGCTCACGCGGTACGACGTTGTCGGCCAGGATGCGGCCTTCGTTGTAGATGTCTTTCAAAAACAGGTTGAGCGCCGTGATTCTCTGGGTCAGCCCGCGTTCCACCGTCGCCCATTCCGCGCTGGTGATGATGCGCGGAATCATGTCATACGGAAAAATCTTCTCGGTGCCTTCTTCGCGGCCGTAGACCGTGAAGGTGATGCCCTGGTTCAAAAACGACACGTCGGCGGCCTGTTTGCGTCGCTGGATTTCGGCGGCTGGCAGCGCAGAAAAGTGCTCCAGCATGGGCTCGTAATGGTCATGCAGCGAGCCGCGGCCGGCAAACATCTCGTCATACGCCTGGTCGAGCAGATAATGCTCCAACGTCGAAGGATCGAACTGGCTGACTGCGGGGACGTGAGCGGAGTTGTCCATGTGACGACAGTATAGGGGATGCCCCGCAAGGACGTGCCGGGAGGAACACTCCGCGGGCAAACCGATGCGGTAGACTGGAAGCAGCGCACAATCCGCTACATTTCAAACACGCGGGGGTGAGCCGCGCTCCCATGCAGCCCTCCGCCCCCTAGCCGACGCAAGCCAGATAAGGACCCTTCGCAAGTGAGCAGCCCAAACGCCCAAGCCATCCGCAACATCGCCATCATCGCGCACGTCGACCACGGTAAGACGACGCTCGTCGACGCCATGCTCCGCCAGTCCGGCACCTTCCGCACCAATGAGGCGGTTGTCGAGCGCGTCATGGATTCGAACGATCTCGAAAAAGAGCGCGGCATCACCATTCTCGCGAAGAACACCGCGATTCACTATAAAGATTCCAAGATCAACATCGTCGACACCCCCGGCCACGCCGACTTCGGCGGCGAAGTTGAGCGCGCGCTGAAGATGGTCGACGGCGTCGTGCTGCTCGTCGACGCGTCTGAAGGACCGCTGCCGCAGACCCGCTACGTGCTCTCGAAGGCGCTTGAGGCGAAACTCACCCCGATCGTCGTCGTGAATAAAATTGACCGTCCCGACGCGCGCCCGCAGGAAGTGCTGAACGAGGTCTATGACCTGTTCATCGACCTCGACGCCGACGAGTCCGTGCTCGAGTTTCCCGTCATCTACACGAACGGCAAGGCCGGCACCGCGACCATGGATCTCGCGCAGCCCGGAACCGATCTGCAGCCGCTCTTCGAGCTGATTTTCCAGACCATTCCCGAGGCCCCCGGCACCGCCGACGGCGACCTCCAGATTCTGGTCACCAACCTCGATTACTCCGACTATCTCGGCCGTCTCGCCATCGGGCGCGTCTTCAACGGCACGCTCAAGACCGGCCAGGAAGTCAACCTGTCGCGGATCGACGGCACGCTTGAAACCGTGAAGATCACCAAGCTTTTCACCTTCGACGGCCTCAAGCGCATCGACACGGACGAGACCACCGTCGGCGACATCATCGCTGTCGCGGGCATTCCGGGCATCACCATCGGCGAAAGCTTCTGCTCGCTCGAAGACCCCAAGCCGCTGCCCATCATCAAGATCGATGAGCCGACGATCGCCATCGTGTTCTCGGTCAACAACGGGCCGTTCGCCGGCCGCGAAGGCAAGCTCGTCACCTCGCGAAACATCAAGGAGCGGCTCGAGCGCGAGCTGCTGACCAACGTCAGCATCCGCGTCGAAGACACCGGCACCCCTGACAATTTCAAGGTGCTCGGCCGCGGCGAGTTACAGCTTTCCGTGCTGATTGAAATGATGCGCCGCGAAGGCTTCGAGCTCATGGTGTCGCGCCCGACCATCGTCACCAAGCGCGTCGACGGCGCGTTGATGGAGCCGTCCGAAATTCTCTCGATTGACGTTCCCGAAAGCTTTGTCGGCACGGTGATTGAAAAGCTCGGGCCGCGCAAAGGCGAAATGGCCAAGATGGCGAACCACGGTTCCGGCCGCGTTCGCATGGAGTTCAAGGTGCCGTCGCGCGGCCTGATCGGCCTGCGCAACGAGATGCTGACCGAAACCCGTGGCACCATCATCATGAACTCCATCGCCGGCGAGTACATCCCGTACTCCGGCGAAATCCCGCAGCGTCCTTCGGGCGCGCTGATCTCCGACCGTCAGGGCGTCACGACGCTCTACGCGCTCGACGGCATCCAGGAACGCGGTGTGCTGTTTCTCGGCGACGGCGTTGAAGTGTTTGAAGGCATGCTGATCGGCGAGCACTCGCGCGACAACGATCTCGATGTCAACTGCGTGCGCGAAAAGAAGCTCACCAACATGCGCGCATCGGGTTCTGACGACGCCGTCCGCCTCGTCCCGTTCAAGGCCCTGACGCTCGAGCAGTCGATCGAGTTTATCGCCGACGACGAGCTGGTCGAAGTCACCCCCAAATCGCTGCGCATGCGCAAGAAGGTTCTCGCCTCGAATCGTCGTCCTAAAGGCACACGCGGCGGCAGCACCCTCGAATAACCAACGCCTATCCGCAGAACGACAGAGCCCTCCTTTACGGAGGGCTCGTTTATAGCGGAACAAAACGATGACCACTTCGACCTACGGACCCTCAGAACTCGATGGTCTACTGACAAAGTAAGACCGGAAGAACTCGATTCATGAACGAAACTGATTGAACGTCTTCAATGGTTTCGTTGTGGAGTCGTATCCGACTTGAGAAGGATGATCTGCTTACCGCAGAGTGCCATTGCGGCACACACCCATCAAGACATTGTCCTCTAGCTTGGTGTGCTCGATTCCCTCGGAACAATGCAGCGGAACCTGACCGCTGCATTGGCCTATCGTGCATTTACGTCCCAACTCAAACACTGCTGCCGCTTCGTAACGCGTAAGTCCAGAGACCGTTTGAGGAGGGAGGCCCATGGTCCAACTACGGTACCTTGCCGGCGATCGCGTCGTCGAGCTCGATGTTGTTCTTTTCGAGGAGATCGCCGAGCGCGTGGTCGAGCTCGATATGCGCCTTCATCCAGTTGCTGCGCGCGGCGATTTCGGTGGAGCGCGCCTGCGCCAGATAGGCCTCGTTCTGCAGCACCAGCAAGTCGGTCGATTGACCCACCGAGAGCTTGTCGCGCTCAGCGTCAAGGAGCTGCTGCTGATAGTCGCGGCTCTTGGAAGCGGCTCGGTAGGCTGCCTGGGCCGTTTCGAGAGCGACCACCGCTGCTTCAATTTCCTCACGCGCCTGCTCGGTCGCGCGTTCCACGCGCGTTTGCGTCTGGCGAAGCTGAGCCGTATCGCGCGCGGCATCGGCCGCGGCCACACGGTTGCGCAGCGGCAGGGTTACCTGGATGCCTGCCTGGTAAATCGTCGAGGTCCGCAGACCGCCGACCGCCAGGTTTTGCGGCAGCACTGGCGCTCCAGTGCCCGGGCTTCCCAATGTGTCATAGGCCTGCTCGGTCGACCCACGCGTTTCCACATTGG
>CALMON010000025.1:0-7363 GCA_937871785.1 uncultured Granulicella sp. | reverse complement strand
TCAACTGCGGCAGGGCGGCGTTGCGGCTGGCGTTGGCGCTGATCTTGCCGGCTTCGGCCTGCAGCAACCCTTGCGCCAGGTCTGGCCGGCGTGCGAGACCCTCGGCAATCAGCCCGGGAACGTCGAGCGGCGGGAACTGGTCGGGTACGACGATGCGGTCGGTCGGCACAATCTCGTCGAACTCCGCTTTGAACACTGGCGACGTCGTTCGCAGCAACTGCGTTTTAACGATCACTTCCTGCTGCCGATAAAGACCTTGCGCCTGGATCAGGTCAAATTCGCTTGAACTCGCAAGGGCCTCGGCACGGGTCAGCTCGATGGGTGCCAGAGTTCCTTCGGTCACCTGATCTTTGTCGTCGTCGCGCAGCTTGGTGGCAGCGCGCAACGCTTCTTCCTTCACCTTCACGTTTTCACCCAGCGACACAAGGTCGAAGTACAGGCGAGACGTGCCATACAGCGTTTCCAGAACCTGCTGCTCGAACAACAGCCGGGACGTCTTATTGTCGAGCCGAGCGATGCGCAGATAGCGGAGGTTTACGTCGCGTCCGCGCCCGCGGAGCAGAGGCTGCGTGAGCGTGACGGATGTACTCGGCGCATGAAAAGGGTCAAGAAACGACTGAGACCCGAAGATCACCTGCGAGTCGTTGTTCACAGTCGCTTCCAGTTGCAAGCCGCTCGAAAAGCCCTGTAGATAGGCGATGTTCGCTTCGACGAAGTCAAGCGGAGGACCGACCGGAACCGCTGCCGCTCCTGTTGTTCCAGTGGTGCTGGAGGTGCCGTTGGTAGTGGTTAGGGTCACGGTGTCCGAGCGGCGCAGGTAGCCGATCTCGCCGATCACCTGCGGGTCGAACAGCGGCACCGCCGGCCCGGGAGCGTAGGTGAAACCCGCACTTTGCGTGGAAAGATTCTGCGTGATCTGGTTGGTCGCGTTCAGCGACGTCAGGTCGGTGATGGCTGGAGTGGTAGGGTTGGTGGTTGTGGTGTTGGCGTTCAGCAGCGGCGACCCCGGGCCACCGACGCCGTTGGGCGGCTGTTGCACGGTATAGTCGATGCCGCGCAGGCTGCCGCCACCCGCCGCGCGGGTGATGTCGGTCTGCGCAAGCACCAGGTTGTAGCGCTCGGCTTCCACGTCGAGGTTGTTCTCAAGCGCCAGCGCGATCGCGTCGTTCAAGGTCAGGTACAACTTGCCGTTGCGGATGAGCGACTGCAGCCGGGCGCCGTCACCGGCGAACAGCGGTGGCACCGCCGGCCGTTTGTATGGGCCAAGAAAGCCGAGGAACCGCGGCGCAAGCCCACCGGCGGCAAACTCTCGATCCGCCGTCCGCGTGCCGTTTTCTGTGCGGTTGACGCGCGCGTCCGGCGAAGGCAGCGCTACAAACGGCGCTATGCTGCCGACGACGGGAGCGTCTGGCGTGGTCACCGGACCGCGCGGCTGCTCCGGCTTGCCGGCGGTATCCTGACGCTGGCCGTCACGCAGCGGCTGGGTCTGTGGTTCTGGCGTAGGCGGCGTAACACGTTGCGGCTGCGGCGGCTCCGGAGGTAAGGTGGGCTGCTGGGCCGGCTGTTGAGCCAGCGCCGGCAAAGCGGCCACGGTTGCGAGCGCAAGTCGGGTAAGAAAGCGAGAGGCCTGTCTCATTACGGCCTGCTCGCTGAATGGCTTTGCGTGGATTGCTGGCCCTTGCCATGCCCGTTGGCCTGCGACTGTTTGTTTTGCATGGCCGTGTCCGTGATGCCCTCATTGCCATACTGCGTGTTGCCTCCGGGGGGCGCTGTCTGGTCCGGCTTTTGCTCCTCGGCTTCGGTGGCCTGTTGGTTCAATTTGGTCTTTACGGCCTTGCCGTCGACAACGTCGTCGGTCACATTCGTCACGATGAGGTCGCCGCGATGAAGGCCGCTCAACACTTCCACCGACGGACCGTAGTCGCGGCCCAGCGTGACCGGCACCAGCCGCACCTTGCCGTCGGCCACCACAGCGATGACAGACATATCGTGCCGGATAACCACCGAGTCTCCCGGCACGGTGAGTGGCGGCGTGCCGACCCCCGGAGGAAACGTCGTGACGGCGTACATGCCGGGCAGCAGTTTGCCTTCACGATTATCGACTTGCACCTCGGTCAGCAGGGTGCGCGTGTTTTCGTCGATGGAGCCCGAAGTGCGCGTTACATCGCCGTAGAAGGTATTGTCGGGGAATTCCTGAAAGTTCAGCTTGGCATGCACCCCAGCGCGGATGCTGTCGGCGTAGCCTTCGGGCACCGCCATCAGGATGCGCAAACGATTTACCTGCGCCACGGCGAACAGCGGGCCACCCTGTCCTGGCTGGCCGGAGGGCGTTGCCGCCTGGCTGACGCTGCCGGACGAGCCGCCGTTGTTTGATTGCCCCGGCTGCTGCGAGCCGCCGCTGGTCGATGCCTGTCCGCTGGGCGAAGGCGCGCTCGACATCGGACTCGCCGAGCCCGACGCGGAAATCAACGCGCCGACATCCACGTTGCGTGCCGTTACGATGCCGGTAAACGGCGAGGTGACCCGCTCGTAGCTTTGCAGCGCGATGGTGCGGCGAAGGTTGGCGCGGAAGGCCTCGACGTTGCGCGCGGCGGCCGCTACGTTGGCTTCCTGCTCGCCGTAGTTGGCTTCCTGCTGGTCCCCTTGTTGACGGGAAAACACACCCTTGGCCACCAGCACACGGTAGCGTTCGACGGTTACCAGCGCGAGCGCCAGATTGGCCCGCTGCTGCGCGAGCTGCGCTTCCGCCTGCTTCACCTGTTCGCGGGCCTGGTCCACCTGCTGGTCGAGGTCAGGGGCATCGATCAGCGCCAAGAGCTGGCCTTCCACAACGTGGTCGCCGATGTCGACGTAGCGCCGCTTGAGGTAGCCATTGGCGCGGGCATACACATACGCCTCGGTGAGCGCGGTGGTGGTGCCGGGGATCACCAGGCCTCCGGCCGCGGACGCCGGCTGCACCTGAATGACGTCAAGCACCGGCTCGGCCGTTTTCTCTTCGTTGGCTTCTTTTTTGATCTGTTGATTGCGATGATGCTCGGGCAGCCAGCCGAAAAAGAACAGCAGCAAAAATAATCCCAGCACGCAGGCAATAAAGATGAAGAGCTTTTTGTGGTTGCCTTTCTCGTCCGCGGAGGCATGCTCCGGAAGCATGTGGCCCGGGTCGGTGATCGGCTTGCGCTTTGCGGGCGCGGCGTGGAACTCGCGCGGCGAGGCGGCGTCCGCAGTGCCCGTCGCTGGCAGAAGGTGATGCGGGTCCTGTTGCGGCTCAGAGTTCGTCGCATCTGTCGTGTGTCTTGTTCGTTCGTCGGCCATTAGGCGGGCTGCTCCTGAGGGCTACCGCCGGCGTGCTCGCCCGGGCCCTCGTGGTATTCGTCTTCGATTTCCTTGGTGTAGTCGATGGGCGCCTGCTTCTTGAGCAGGGAATAAATGACCGGCACGATAAACAACGTGCCGACCGTGGCGAACATTAAACCGCCGATCACGGCGCGGCCCAGCGGCGCATTCTGCTCGCCGCCTTCTCCGAGCGCCAACGCCATCGGCAACATACCGATGATCATGGCCAGCGCGGTCATGACGACAGGACGCAGGCGCGTGTGGCCTGCGTTCAGCGCAGCTTCTTTCTGGTCTTTGCCGGCGATGCGCTCGTCGTTCGCAAACACCACCATCAGAATCGAGTTGGCCGTTGCCACGCCGATACACATGATCGCGCCCATCAGCGAAGGGACGTTGAACGTGGTCTGCGTCAGGAACAACATCCAAAGGATGCCGCAGAACGCGCAGGGAATGGCCATGAGGATGATGGCGGGATCGAGCCAGCTTTGAAAGTTGACGGCCATCAACAAGTACACGAGCCCGATGGCAAACACGATGCCGACGCCCAGCCGCAGGAAGGAGTCCTGCATGGTTTTCACTTCGCCGCGAACCTCGATTTGGGTCGATTGCGGCAAGGTCTTTTTGGCGTCGGCGATGATCTTGTCGATTTGGCTCGACACCCCGCCCAGGTCGCGGCGGTCGACGTCGGCGTAGATGTCGAAGGTGGGCTGGATGTTGTAATGATCGACGATGATCGGCGACTCGTCGCGGCGGAAAGACGACAGGTTGCCGAGCAACTGTGTGGTGTTTCCCTGCGGCGATGTGACCGCTGTTCGCGATAAGGCCTGCAGCGAGTCGATGCGGTAGATCGGCGTCTGCACCACCACCTGGTAGTTGACGCCGTTATTTGGATTCAGCCACTCGTTGGGTGCTGTTTGCAGCGTACCCGTGAGTGAAATCAGCATCGACTGCGCCACGTCCTGCTGCGTCAGGCCAATCTGCCGGGCCTTCGTGCGATCGACGTTGACCTGCATGGTGGGGTAGGCGACCTGTTTGTGAATGTGGACGTCGACCGCGCCAGGAATGGCCGCGATCTTCTTCTGCAGATCGACCGCAAGCTGGTAGTTGGTCTTGCCCCGGCCGATGATCTGGACGTCGATCGGCGCGGGCAGACCGAAGTCCAGAATTTGATTCGTGATGTTAGCCGGAGCGAAATAGAAATCGCCGTCCGGGAACTTCTGGTGCAGGTCCGCACGCAGCGCGCGCATGTATTCCTGCGTGTCTTTCTTGCCGGGCTCAAGCGCGATCAGGACCTCGCCATCGGTGTCCGAAATCGTCGAAGCGTTCGAAAAAGCGAGATTGACGCCGCCGGTTGGCAGGCCGATGTCGTCAATGATCAACTGCACGCGCTCGGCTGGAACGACGACGCGGATTTCTTTTTCAACCGCGGCGAAATACTGCTCGGCGTCCTCGATACGCATTCCTTCGGGTGGCGTGACGTGCAGACGCATCTGACCTGAGTCCACATACGGGAAGAAGTCGCGGCCGATAAACAGCAGCAGCGGCAGGGAGATCGTCACCAGCCCCGCGAATAGCAGCAGCGTGATGGTCGCGTGACCGATGCACCACTCCAGGAGTTCCTTGTAGTGGTCCTGCATTTTCTCGAACTGCCGCTCGAACTTCGAATGCCAGCGCCACAGGAAGCTGCGCTTTTCCTCCGCCTTCGAGTACTCCGGGTCCTGGTAAAGATCGATCTCCTTCGCGAGCAGGAAGTGCATCATGGTCGGCACCAGCGTGCGCGACAGGAAGTAGCTGGCCATCATGGCGAACGCGACCGCCATAGCCAATGGCGTGAAGAGGAACTTGGCCGCGCCCGTAAGCAGGACCACGGGAATGAAGACGATGCAGATGGACAACGTCGAAACGAACGCGGGCGCGGCGACCTGCTGGGCAGAATCGAGAATCGCGCGGGTGAGCGGCTTCTTTTCGGCCATGTTGCGATGCGTGTTTTCGATTTCCACCGTCGCATCGTCGACCAGGATGCCGACCGCCAGGGCCAGGCCGCCCAGCGTCATGACGTTGATCGTTTCGCCGCACGCCCACAGAATGGCAAGGGAGGCGGCAATCGACAGGGGAATCGAGATGCAGACAATAATCGTCGAGCGCCACGAGCCGAGAAACAACAGGATCATCAGTCCGGTGAGCAGCGCGGCGATCGAGGCTTCGCGAACTACTTCACTGATCGACGCCCGCACGAACAGAGATTGGTCGAAGAGCGGTGTCAGCTTCAGCGTACCCAGGCCCGCCTCAATTCGAGGCAGCGCTTCTTTCACCTGCGAGACGATATCGAGTGTCGAGGTTTGCCCATTTTTGAGCACCGTGAGCAGGGCGGAACGCTTGCCGTTCTGGCGAACGATGTTGGTCTGGGTGGCGTAGCCCTGATGCACCTGCGCTACGTCTTTGATCGAGACCACAGCACCATTCGCCGCACGGATGGGCAGGTCGTTCAGCGCGGAAATCGTACCGGTCGACGAGTTCAGCTTGACGACGTATTCCTTATCGCCGAGACGCGCCGTACCGGCGGGCAGAATCAAGTTTTGCTGGTTCATCGCGAGCGAAACGTCGGTCGCGGAAAGGTGATGGGCATACAGCAGGTTCGGGTCGGTATCGACCATGATCTGCTTGACCTTGCCGCCGTAAGGCAGCGGCACGGAAGCACCCTTTACCGTGGCCAGGCCGGGCCGCACGAAGCTGATGCCGAGGTCGTATAAGTCGCTTTCGGTAAGGCCCTGGCCTTCCATGCCCAGTTGCAGAATCGGCACGGACGAGGCGTCATACTTAATGATCAGCGGCGGGGTCGTTCCCGGCGGCAGAATGCGCAGAATGGTCTGCACGATCGCGGTAATCTGGCTCAGGGCCAGCTCCACCTTGACGCTAGGCTGGAAGAAGACGCGGATAACGCCCGTGCCCTGGTAACTTTCGCTCTCCGTGTGCTCGATGTCGTTGACGGTGGTTGTGAGCGCGCGCTCGCACACCGTGATGACGCGCCCTTCCATCTCATTCGGCGTCAGGCCGCCATAGGTCCACACAATGGTGACGACCGGGATGTTGATGTACGGGAAAATGTCCTTGGGCGCCTCCACGGCCGACCCGATGCCGAGAAGCAGGATCAGCATCGAGAGGACGACAAAGGTATACGGGCGCCGTAGCGCCAGCCGGACAATCCACATAGTTCGCCTCGGAAAGGGTCTTCGTTCCACTATATGACGCGCCAAGAGACCCTAAGGACTCCTTTGGACTTCGGACAGGGTTCGATCGCACACAGAAGCGGAGCGGCGGCGGCCTCAGGGCCTGGGCGAAACTGGCCCTGCGGTCTGCCGAATCCATCCCGCCACTAAGTCGAGAAACTCCGGCGACACCGTACCCGCAGTCGTCACGTCTACCCCGTTCGCTTCGCCCGCGATCGGCAGGTAAATGTGGTTCAGCCCGGGAAACTCGCGCGCCTTGCTGCCCGGCGTGGTAGCCGCCACGCTGAGCAGTTCAAAGTCCGCATGGGTGGCGTTGGCGTCTTTGGCGCCGCGCGTCACCAGCATGGGCAGCGCCAGCTTATGCATGCTGGCGACCGGGTCGCGCCGCAGCCAATCGCGCCAATACGTCGCAGGTAGCTTTGAGCCCAGCCCCAGCGGCTTGTTGTTAGGGGTTTTCGGATCGCGCGCTTCCGCCCACACGGCGGCCCACTGCGCCCGCAGCGCGGCGATCATCTCCGGCGTGCCGCCCTGCCTCGCGCCCAGGGTTGCAATCTGCTCATCGACCACCGCATCCGGCGAGCGCGCGATGCCCGAAAGCAACACGAGGCCGCGTACCGAGTTGGGCTTCTGCGAAAGCCGCAGCAGCACGACATCCGGACCCAGCTCCGCACCCAGCGAGTGGCCCACGTAGAACACCCGCGTGGGGTACGTGTCCGCCACCGTCTGCGCAAAGGCGAGCGCCGCCCCCGCATCCAGAAACACCTCATGGTCGAGATCGGCGTGGGCCATGAAGTTCTGCCGAT
>CALMON010000024.1 GCA_937871785.1 uncultured Granulicella sp. | reverse complement strand
ATCAGGTGCTGCTGGAGCGTCTTCACGCGGCAGGACAGCTCGACTGGCGTCGCGCGGGCCGGGGCCGCGCGGGGGTGGCGGGAAAAAAGGGGGTGGCCGAACCCGCCCCCCCCCCCCCGCAAGCCCCCCCAAGCGGGCCCCGCGACCACGGTCGTGCTCCCGCGCAGTTTGGCGCGGTAATGACGCCGAGTCAGCTCCGCGCCCGCCAGCACGGAAAGCAGCATTACCGCGCCAAGCCCGGCGACCGTCGGCACCATCGTCTCCGCGGGCCAGTGGATCAGCTGTATGGAAGCGTACGCCAGAAGGGCGGCGTACAAAACGGAAACGCCATAGGCCGAGGCGGGAAGACTCCGGTCGCGACCGGAAGGAAGTGCGGGAAACGCCATGGGAAATCCTTGGGAGAAGCTCGGAAAATGCGCTACGGGGCCCGCGTACGCTCAAGGGGTAGAACCCAGCACAGGCCGTTCGTGCGGCGCTGTGTCTGGCAAGGCTTTGCCTGGTGGTGCTGGTGTGCGTCGTGCGGTATGGGCCCGGGTGCCGGAGCAAACGTCTGGTAAACCAGAATGAAAAGAGAAGAACGGATCGCGGTGTCGTTCGGTAGCCGCCCTACACAAGGGAAAGGCTAGATGGCTCTTACGTACTACGCCATCACCGCGAAGTTGCAGGCCATGACACGAATGGGGGAGGTCGTTCTTTTTTGGCACGTGGCGAAATTGGGGGAGACCGTCGGCTACGACTTGCCGACGCCCATGGGGGCGCGATCCGGTTCAAGCTCGTCCCGTTCGGCGTAGTCGAGCAGCGTGCTCAACGGAACGGGCAGCGTGCCCAGCAATGCCGCGGTTGTCGGGTGGCGAGTTCCCGCAAGCAGATCGCGGATCGGCACATCTTCCACCAGCCCGCCGTTATCGAGCACGGCCAGCCGCTCGCAAAAGCCAAGCACCGAAAGCAGATCATGCGACACATACAGCAGCGCGGTGCCGTCGCGGCGGTTGGTTTCGTGCAACAACGTGAGTATCTCCGCCTGCGTCACGGGGTCGAGCGAGCTTGTAGGCTCGTCCGCGATCAACAGCGCCGGCCGATGCAGCAAGGCCAGCGCGAGCACCGCGCGCTGCGCCTGCCCCACACTGACGGCGTCCGGTTTGCGGCGGAGAAACTCCGCTTCTTCAGGCAGGCAGACCTGCCGCATCAGCTCGCGCACGCGGCCTGCAAACGCGGCGTCCAGTCGCGGCTCATGCGCGCGCCACGCTTCCTCAAAATGACGCTGAAGCGACACCGCTCCGTTCAGCGCGCTCATGGGGCTTTGCGGCACCAGGGCAACACGTTTGCCACGCCAACGGCGCGCGTCACGTTCTTTGAGCCGCAGGAGGTTGACGCCGTCGAGCAGCACTTCCCCTTTGGCCCAGCCGCCACGCCAGGGCAGCAGCCCAAGCAGCGCCAGAACCAGCGTGCTCTTGCCCGCGCCACTCGCCCCGACCATGCCGAGCCGCTCCCCTCTCCGCAGCGTGAAGGCGATATCCTGCAGTGTCGTTTGCCGGCCATACCCGGCGTGTAGAGTCACAGTCAGAAGGGGCTGAGTCGCCGCCGCGCCTGCAGCGGGGCCGGTTCCTTTCGCTGCGTCGCGCGCCCGGTCGCCCGCGTCTTGCTGCGGCTCCTCGCTCAACGGGCCGCTTCTTTCCAATGCATCTCGTCGATGTTCGAAACGACCCCGGGCTGCAGCGACGTGAGCACGACGCCGTCGAGTTTGGGCGACACGGCATACATCAGGTTCGGGTACACAAGGTAGATGAACGGCACCTGCTCGGCCACGATCTGCTGCACGCGATCGACGGCGCGCTTGCGCTCGGTCATGTTAGCGGCGGCGGCCTGCGTCCGCATCAACTGGTCGAGCTCCGCTTCCCAAGGCGTGGCCGGAGTTTTCTCGCTCGGGTTCCACTGGTGGTTCGGCGACGAGCTCAGCCAGACGTTTTCCATCGAGCTGGGATCGGGCTCCACATCGGTAAGGCCCAGCAGCGCGGCCTCGTAGTTCTGCGTGTGCAGCAAACGGTCGATCAGCGCAGGGAAGTCGAGCGTCACCACGTTCACCTGAATACCGATGGCCGCGAGATCCTGCTGGATGAGCGCCGCCATCTTTTCACGCGAGCGATTGCCGGTGTTGGTGAGCAGCGAAAACTCTACGGGATGGCCGTCACGGTCGACGAGCGCCGTACCGCGCAGGCGAAAGCCGTCGGCTTGCAGCAGCTTCAGGGCGTCGGCTTTGTCCTCATGCACAGCGGGCAGTCTGGCGTCGTGCCAAACCGTGTTGGCGGGGGAAATAAAACCGCTTGCGGGGGTGGCGTGGCCTTCATAGGCGATGCGCACCAGGTCGTTGCGGCGCACGGCAAGCGAGACGGCCTGCCGAAAACCGCGGCTTGTGAACCACGTCTTTTCCCACGCCGCAATCGGCGCGGACGGGGCCTGGTTGAACCACATCTGCTCGGTGTTGAGCGACGGGCCAAGGTCGCGCACGCTGCCGGGAGCTTTGCTGGCGAGCGCTCGGAAATCTTCCGCCGACACGCTTTCCAGGAGCTGATACTGCCCGCGAATAAAGCGCAGGCCGTTGGTTTCCTGGTTGTTCAGGATGTCGAGATGCACGCTTTCAAGATATGGCAAGGCGCGGCCGGCCGCGTCGTGGCGCCAGTAATGAGGGTTGCGGCGAAGCAGGATCGAATCGCCCCGGCGGTACTCCGCGAGGGTAAACGGCCCTGAGCTTACCTTGCCGTTCGCCGGCCGGTTGATGGGTTCGATGGCGACTTCATCGAGAATCTTGCCGATAGCGACGACGCGGCGCGGCAGGTGCACGCGCACGGTCAGGGGATCGGGCGCGTCGACCGTGACGCCCGGGCCGAACTCCTCGGCAATCGGCGACGCCGTTGCAGGCAGCAGCACGCGTTGCAGGCTCCAAACCGTATCGGCCGCAGTCAGCGGTGAGCCGTCTGAAAACTGAAGGCCGTGGCGCAGATGCAGCGTCAGCAGCTTGCCGTCGGGGCTCAGCTCATAGCGCTCCGCCAGGGCGGGTTCCACCTGCTGGGTCTGCCGGTTCGAGCGCAGCAGAACGCCCGCCGTTAGAAAGCGCACCGTTTCGGACGACTGATCGTCCGAGAGCGCCGGGTCAAAGGTTTTCGGCTCCGACCGCAGCGCCCAGGAAATCTCGTTTGACCGCTGCGCCAGTGCCGGCGAAGAGGCCATCACGGCTACCAAGGACCACCAAGTCGCCAGCAGCACCGAGCCGCGCAACCGCTTGTTCATCGTTCCTCCCCACAACACTATCGATCCTCCCCGAACACTGCGCTTTCCAACAGCAGCAACACAAAAACCAGTAATACCAAAGGAAGATATACCCAGCGTGTGTCACTCAACAATGCGGTGCTCCGCATCGCCAACAGCATGGACCCCCAAGAAGGCAGCGGCTCGCTGATGCCGAGTCCCAGCGTCCCGAGATTGGCTTCGGCTGTAATGCAGATCGGCAGGTAGACCAGAAACTGCGCCAGCAGCACCGGCCGCAGGTGCGGCAGGCCATGCCGCCACGCTGCGCGCAAGGGAGCGATGCCGGACGCGCGGGCGTACACCATCCAGTCCGCGTAGCGAAGCGCCGCGGCGCGCGCGTAATTGATGCGCGCAAACACCGGCCAGCCAAGGCTGCCGAGTAGCAGAAACGTGACCGCCGCCGACGCCCACGGCGATAGATTAAGCGGCAGCGCGGAGCGCGCGATCATCAGGAGAAACAGCCACGGCAGCGTCAGCAACAGGTCGCTGCCGTACAGAAGCACGC
>CALMON010000023.1:31023-32535 GCA_937871785.1 uncultured Granulicella sp. | reverse complement strand
GTAGAAAGGGTCCAGATGCAGGTCGCTCAGCATCACCACCGAAACGGCGGCAGGCTGAGGGGCGGCCGGCGAGCTCTGCGTGCGTGCGGGGAGGGTCAGCAATGCTGCAGCCACCACCACGCAGGGGCGCCAGAAAGAATAAAGCCGCAGGCCGCGGGGCAGAAATCCGCGAGCGTGCCGGTACAAAATCATGTGGACGTTCTCCAGAAACCTCGGCAGGCAACCATGTGCCGGGCGCAGGGTCGCTTCGGTCACCCACATAGTGTACCGACCCCGCCCGCGGATGAACGCCCTGATCGCGTTCCAACTGCCCAGGAAGGCGCGAGCGCGTTCTGCCATTTCCCGCGATATCGTCCGCAATCCTCGGGAGTCGCTTCGTCGCTCGCAGCATTTGGCAGAAGGCGCGGCGAAATTGGCGAAAGCGCCCATCCAGACCCCGCCGGCGGTTCGTATAAGAAGAGCGAACTACTTCCTTAAGAAGGCGCCTCCCCGGCTTGCTGGTGCAGAAACGCCCGGAATCGTGGAAAAGTGTCTCGATTCGCTACCAAATTGCAAGGAACTGAGAACAATATCACGCAAGGAGCACTTTTGTGTAGCAAACTACGGCAACAACGATGTACTGTTAAGCCAGAACGCACAGCTACATTAGAAAAGTCTCACCTTTGTGTTTCGACACATTTGCATTCTTGTCTCGCACCCGCACTTTTCGTGGGGTTCTCGCCTTAGGAGCATCCATCGGCAGATGAGAACCATCACATGAGAAATACTTAGCGACTTTTCAACAGCTGTCCGGGTTCACCACCTAGAGCAAAAGAAACAGACGTTCCAAACGCGTTGAGCTCCCAAGCCCCGCAAAACGGAGATATCTATGAATCATTCGAAACTTCTTCTCGCCGCAGCCTCGTTGCTTGCGCTCCCGTTTTTTGCGACGGGTTGCTCAACCAGCTTTAACCCTACGCTTACGGGTACCGGTGCCGTTTCCGGCACTGCGATCGCCGGTAAAGTGATGGGCGGACAACAGCCGATCGTCGGCGCGCGTATCTATTTGCTGGTCGCCGGCACGGGCGGGTACGGTACCTTCGGCGGGTCTTTGCTGACTTCGCAATCGAACACGACCTACGACGGATTCAACTACTTTGCGACCACCAATGCCAGCGGCAGCTTCAGCATCACCGGTGACTACACCTGCCCTTCGAGCAGCACCCAGGTGTACCTGGTCTCCGAGTCGGGCAACGCAGGCAGCGGCAACAACGATGCCGCTCAGTTGATGGCCGCGCTCGGTAGCTGCGGCAACCTGAGCAGCAGCTCCTTCATCGTGATGAACGAGCTGACCACTGTAGCGGGCGTCACCGCTCTGCAGCAGTTCTTTGGACCGACCGTGTCCTACATCAGTTCGAGCACCGGCAATGCTGTCGGTTTGCAGAATGCCATGCTGTCCGCCCTGAGCCTGGTGAACATTGCAAACGGCGTTCCCCAGAGCAGCAACTCGCAGATTACCTTTCCGTCTGCGAA
>CALMON010000023.1:0-31013 GCA_937871785.1 uncultured Granulicella sp. | reverse complement strand
GCGAAGATCTACACGCTGGGTAATTCCCTTGCGGCTTGCGTAAATACCGCAGGCGCCGGAAGTGCTCCCTGCCAGGCCCTGTTCTCGGCGGCGATCGATGAGAGCAATCCTGGCACCCTGCCGACCAACACGATCAATGCAATGCTGAACATTGCAAAGTATCCTTCTGCTGACCCAACGGACGTCTACAACGTTCCGACCGGGGTTACGGCCTTCGGTAACGGCCTTTCGGCGGCACCGACTGATTTCGCTCTGCCGATCGCCTATACCTCGGGTGCGCTCAAGAACGGTTTGACGGCCGCCACCTCCATCGCTATCGATTCGAACGGTTATGCCTATGTTGCGGTTTGCGGCGCAAGCTGCGAGGGCACAAACTACCCTGATTCCCTAACCGAGATCCGCATCGCGCAGGGTGCATCCGCTGGTTTCCCCGGTAGCGGCGCTCCGTATGCGCAGGGCAGTGTGTATAACACGCAGGCCATCGCTCTGGACCAGTCGAATTTTCTCTGGGCGACCAACCTGAAGTATTCCGGCAATCCGACCTCCGACCTGTCGATTTATCGGCCTGATCAGACCGCTTTCAACGCCGCAGTGACCAACTCTCAGATCGTTTCGCCGCAAGGCATTGCGATCGGCACGGACGGAAACGGTTGGGTCACGGATGGTTCTGGAACGGTGTACTCGGTGAGCGCCTCCGGTGGTGTGAGCCATCCGCTTGGAACCACTCTGACTCATGCCCTGGTCAACCCGACAGGTATCGTGGGTGACAGCAACGGCGACGTGATCATCGCAGACTCCGGTACCGGAACACGCACCGGCGGAACGGCGATCTTCGCAGCAGGTGCGGGTACCACTTACACTGAGACGTACTCGACTTCGGGATCGCGTCATCCGTCGGCGATCAACGTTGACGGTAGTCACCGCATCTGGGAGCTCGACCCCAACACCCTCACCATGTATCGCCTCACCGAAGCGGGAGCACTTTCCACATCGGCTGCGCTGCAGAATGCGGCGGTGGTGCAGAACTTCACCATCGATGGCTCGAGCAATCTAGTCGTGCCCGCTTGCTATAACACCTGCACAGGTACCAACACTGACCCGAACGACTCGATCATCTTCCTGAACTCGAGCGGCACGGTGATCACCGGACGCAGCGGTCTGCAGGACGCCAGCTTGAGCGAACCGGTTGCCGTCGCGATCGATGGCTCAGGCAATGCTTGGGTGGCAAACGGTAACAGCGGTGCGGTAACGATGTTTGTCGGTATCGCCTCACCTCTGGTCACGCCTACTTCGGTAGCCCTGCTCAACGGAGCGGTATCGACCCGTCCCTAATCGCACTAGACTGCAAAACGCGAGCCTTCGGGCTCGCGTTTCGCTTTGTAGGTCATCCGTGCGGAAAAGGCGATCTACGAAAGATCGGCCCCTCAATCCTCGGCTGGCCGATCGGGCTGTGACTGGTAGATTTCTTCAACCCGCGCGAGAGTGTCGATCTCTGCGAGTGGTTTGTCGTCGCGAATCCGTAAAATTCGCGGGAAACGCAGAGCGAACCCCGACGCATGGCGATCGGACCGCATAATATTGTTGAAAGCGACTTCAAGAATCAGCAGGGGCTCGACCGTTCGAAAGTGGCCGCGATCTTCAAGCGTATGTTCCCGCAGCCACTCCGTAAGCTGCAGAATTTCCGCATCCGTGACCCCGGAGTAGGCTTTCCCCACATTCAGCAATTCGCCGGAAGCATTTTGGACGGCGAACGTGTAATCCGACAGCAGGCCGGCGCGACGGCCACTGCCGTACTCCGCTCCGGTGATTACGACGTCGAGGGTTCCGAGCTCCCGCTTCAGCTTTACCCACGCGAGCCCGCGACGGCCGGGAAGATAAGCAGAGTTCGCCGCCTTCAGCATGACACCTTCATTGGCTCGCGCCCGTGCGTCGCGATACGCCCGATCGATCTCTTCGGCGTCGCTCACCCGCTGCGATGGCGAAAGCACCCAGCGGCCAAGTCTTTCGACAGGTTTCAGGCTATCGCCCGCTATCCCTTCTCTCGCGTCATGACCGACGAACAAGCCGCCCTGCGCTGAAGGTTTTGGCGCCGGCGGCGGACTCGCCAGCGGCGCCGTTACCTGCGCCTGCCATCTCGCCACGATCTCCTCCAGCCGCTTTCGCCGCTCCGTCAGCGGGAGCGGCAACGTCAGGTCGCCCTCCGCAAACAGGAGGTCGAACGCCATAAAAATGACCGGAATCTCAGCGCGCAGGCTGTCCGAAACCGCCTTACGCCCAATCCTTTGACCTAGAATGGCAAACGGCAGCGCCTGTCCCCGGCCATCGTTCCCGGTGTAGTTCCAGCCAAGGATTTCGCCATCCAGAATCAGAGGTTCTGTAATGTGGGAAAATGCCTCGGCGATCTCCGGGAACCCCAGCGTAATGTCTTCGCGGCTGCGGGAATAGATCGCCACGCGGCCGGGTTGCTCCGGGTCGCCGCAATGCACCTGCGCGCGCATACCGTCATATTTGTCTTCCAGGAAGGCGAGCACCTCGCCCGAATGAACGGCCACCGCTGGCGCTTCCGCTTCGATGTCTTCCGCGAGGCCCTCCTGGGCCGGGTCGGCCAGAGCCGCAAGATCATCTGGCGAGCCCTTCTTGCGGCGCTTTGGCTTGGCTGGTTTCGGCGGCTTTGGAGGAGCTTCCGTAAAGCGCGCCACGGCCTCTTCGGGCGACTCCACCGGCGAGGCCAGCATGAAGCCCAGGGGGTGGAACAGCGTCATGCGCGCCTCCGCCAGCGTGCCGGCAAAGGCCCGACTCACGGCCCGGGCAAGGTCCGCTTCCAGCATCACCGCGTGCCGCACCGCCACGACGTCGCTTTGGGTAGCGCCGGCGATCGCCTCTTCTACCAGCGACTGCTTCACGCCGATGCGCATATCCGCCAGCATCAGCTTCAGCAGGTACTTCGCTTCAAGCGCCGTCATCGCGCGCAGCAGGCCTTCCACCAGCGCGGAGCGCACGGCCGTCGTGCGCGCCACGGCCATGCTGTCAAAAGCGTGGGCCACGTCGGCCAGCGGAACGCCGGGCACGGTGCCCGCTTCGCGCGCGCCTGGCAGGTCGCGCGCGGCGAACAGGTCATATGCCGCGGCTCCCAGGTCGCCGTGTTTGCGATAAGCCGCGGTGAGCGCTGCATCTGTCGCTCCGGAAACGCTGAGGACGGCTTTTGAAAGCAGCGCGCCCCCTACGTTTAGCCGGCGGGCGTCCGCTTCGGCAAACGGCTGCCCCGCCAGGTACAGGCAGAACCGGCCGGCATCGTCGCTCACCACATCCCCGCTAGGAGACGACGAGTGCGCCGCCAGCAAGCCGGCCTCAATGGCAGCCCGTTTCTTCAACCGGCTGGCCTCTCCGGCCAGAGCTTCCGCCACTTGTGCCACATGCAGAAATGTTGCCATCATGATTCTCCCCGGGACCGATTCCCGCGTCTTTTTGCCGGCCTGTATCAATCTTTCGCCGCGATGCTCCTGCTTCGCATCGAACGAAGTCAAACGGACAAGCACAAACCACTTCAGATGCCGGGCTCACCTTGCAGGAGTAAGAAATGATGCGCGTTCACCGAACGAAGCGACGCAGTGTACGCACAAGCCGCCGTTTCACCGCAGCAAGAGTCCGCTTCGCCGCGAGCAGCGGGGCTATCCTTCTTTTCACCGCGTCGGTGACTCCCTCGTGGGCTCAGCAGGCCACCGGCGGCGCGGAGCTGCCCGACGCGCCCTTGCCGCAAAGCAGCACCGCGCAAGCAGGCGCAAAAACGGGGCACGCGATGATTTCTGGAGTGGTGTCCGACATCCGGGGCGGTCTCGTTTCAGGCGCCACGATTACCCTGACGCTGCGGGGCCGTGACGTGGCCACGGGAATCTCCGCCGCTGACGGTAGCTTCCACTTTTTGGCGCTCGAGGCCGGCACCTACAGTGTGGTCATCGCTTCGCCGGGGCTGGAAACGTTTCTGTCGCCGGCCATCGCGCTCAAAACCGATGAACGCTTTGAGCTACCCGATGTGGCCTTGCCGATCGCGTCTGCCAGCGAAACGGTCAACGTCGTTATGACGCAGGCGCAGGTGGCCGACGAGGAGTTGAAGGCGGAAACGCAGCAAAGGGTTTTTGGCGTTTTCCCAAATTTTTACACCAGCTTCCTTTGGAACGCCGCGCCACTCAATCCGAAACAAAAGCTGAAGCTGTCGCTGCGCACCATCACGGACCCGGTCGCGTTCGCCGGGTCGGCTGTGGTCGCCGGGATCGAGACGGGAAGAAACACGTTCCCGGAATGGGGCCAAGGCGCGGACGGCTATGGCAAACGGATCGCTGCCGCCTATGGTGACCAGGTCTTTGGCCGGCTGATCGGCTCTGCCCTCTACCCAAGCCTGTTTCGGCAGGACCCCCGCTACTTCTTTATGGGCCCCAATCACCCTATGCGGGAGCGTTTGAAGCACGCGCTTCTCAACGGGATAGAGGCTCGCGGCGACAATGGCAAGTGGCAGCCCAACTATTCGCATATTCTGGGCAACGCCTCGGCCGGAGCGCTTTCCACGGTCTACCACCCGGCCAGCAACAGCCCGCAAAAGCTTGCCGGTTTGAACGCATTGGTCGGTGTCCTCGGCGGCTCCGTGCAGGGTTTGGTGCGCGAGTTCGTCACCAGCCGGGTCACTCACAAGGTGCCGCCCTACGCCAACGGCAAGCCTGTCGACCGCGCTGTAGCTGCGACAGTTGCGCCGCCGGCCCCATCCGAGCCTTCCTCGGTACCAGCCTCGGGAACCACCGCGCCGGCAAAGCCGTAATGCTCGCATGACCGAAAAGCTCTTCAGGCTAGTTTTGTTCACCGCAGGCGTGCTTGCCGTGGGCACCTGCCGGGCGCAAGGGGGTACCAGCAGCGATCCGAAGCTCTCTTCGGTGCTGGCGAAACTGGGCGCGGAAGCCGCGCGGCTGCGCGACGCCATGCCCAACTTCGAATGCACGGAAAACGGTGTCAGCACCGTCACCCGCGACGGCAAGCAGAAGAAGCGCGTCACCTTCACCGCCGCTGTCACGGCCCGACGCGACGAGAAAGGGGATCTGGACGAGACTTTTCGCGTGTCGGTACTCGATGGCAAGCCCTACGGGAAAGTCAGTGTCCGTCTGCCGTTTTACATCCAGGGCGGTTTCAGCGGCGCGCTCCATTATTTCTCGCTGCAAAAGCAGCCTTGTTACAACTACACGCTGGCTCCCGGCCGCCTCAGCTTCAGCGCCAAACCGGATACCGCCACAGGACCGGATTGCGCCCGCGACACGCAACTCGACGGCTTCGCCACGCTCGACGATCACGGCAACATCACCCACATGGAGTACCGCATCCCCGTCGAGGCCGCCGTTCAGTACAAGCACCTTACCTTCGACGCTCTTGACCTGCAGACGGTCGAGCTTCACGGCCAGAACTACCGCATCATCTCTCACCTGACCGGCGACTTTCCGAGCGGCAAGGACCTCCTCCACTTTGAAGCAAGCTATGCCGGATGCCACTATTTCGGCTCATCAGCCACGCTCCTGCCCGGCAGCACCGTGGTTACGGACGATTCGCCGACGCCCCGGTAGCTGCCGAATCGACGTCGTGTGCGATACCATCTAAACAGCATGCGTGCCCACCCCGCAAACCGCTTCGGCCTCCGTCGCCCGGCTCCCCGCCGCGATTTTGCCTAGCTGCGCTTATACGCAGCCAGCCACGCGACCCGATTTGACGTTCCCCATCTCACAAGATTCCCATGCGCCTCGCGCAGGAGCCCGCCATGTTTGACAAGCTGGAACAACTCGAAACCCGCTACGACGACCTTTCAAAACAACTCTCCGACCCGGAGATCGTCAGCGACCAGGAAAACTATCGCAAGGTGTCGAAAGCGCACCGCGACCTGGAAGAAACGGTCGAAAAGTTTCGGCAATATCGCACCGTCAAGCAGTCCATCGCGGACGCAAAAGCCATGCTGACCGAAAGCGATGCCGACATGCGCGCCATGGCCGAAGAAGAGCTAGCCGAGCTTGAGCCGCGCCTCGCGGCCATCGAAGACGAAATCAAGGTTCTTCTGCTGCCCAAAGACCCGAACGACGACCGCAACATCATCATCGAACTGCGCGCCGGCACTGGCGGCGACGAGGCGTCGCTGTTTGTTTCGGAGATGTTCCGGCTTTACCTGCGCTTTGCCGAGCAGCACCGCTGGAAGGTCGAGGTCCTTTCGCAGACCGACTCCGACGTCGGCGGCCTGAAGGACGTGACGGCGATTTTTGAAGGTAGCAAGGTGTACTCGCAGATGAAGTATGAGTCGGGCGTGCACCGCGTGCAACGCGTGCCGGCCACGGAAACGCAGGGCCGCGTGCATACCTCGGCCATCACCGTCGCGGTGCTTCCCGAGGCCGAAGAAGTGGATATCAAGATCGAGAACAAAGATCTGCGTGTGGATACGTTCTGCTCGTCGGGTCCCGGCGGGCAGTCGGTGAACACGACCTATTCGGCCATTCGCATCACGCACCTGCCCACCAATACGGTGGTGAGCTGCCAGGATGAAAAGTCGCAGATCAAGAATCGCGAAAAAGCCATGCGCGTTCTGCGCGCTCGCCTGTATGAGGTGGAAGCCGAGCGAATCCACCAGATTCAGGCCAAGGAGCGCAAAGAGCAGGTAGGCACGGGAGACCGCAGCGAAAAGATCCGCACCTACAACTTCCCGCAGAACCGTCTTACCGACCACCGCATCGGCCTGACCAACCACAACCTCGCGATGGTGATGGAAGGTCTTCTGCAGCCCACGGTCGACGCGCTGAATGCCTTCTACACGGCCGAAAAGATGAAGGCCGCCTGAGGCGACGGCAGGTGAACTGCTACCGAAGTGTCACATCTTTCTTGAAGAAAGCGAGGGGGAGGGCAACGGCCAGGGTACAGTCTCCATCCCAACCGTAAGGCCCCCCATCCTCATCTTTTGTAGGAGTTGTGATGAAACTTCCATCAAGTTTCGCGTGCCCCCGTTTGTTGTTTGCGTTTCTGCTGGTTCCTGTCGCTGTCCCCGCCCTCCGCGCGCAGCAGTCGCCCTCGGCCGCGGCTACGGCCCCGGCAGATAAAAGCCCCGGCAACCTCGAAGACCCGTATCGCCTGTACGATGCGACGTGGGATGTGCCTCCGGCAGGCTCCACGGACCTGTCCAGCCGTGCCTTCCGCGACGGCGTACAAGCGGGCCACAAGGACTGGGCCGCCGGCTCGCACCTCGGCTACCATCATCAGGCGCTGTATCGGAAGCCTCCGGCGCCGCGCAGCGGACACGAAGAATATCGGGGCGCCTTCAAAGTTGGCTATGAACGAGCCGTGCAGCGGGACGAAGAGCAGAAGTTTCAAGCCGACCACGGCGCCGCCAGGGCGGTCCACCCCAACGGCACGTCTGCGGACGCCGGTCCCGCAGTTGTTCCGGTAGCCGCAAGTAGCCACCCTCAAGTGCTCTAAACTCCTGTCCAAATGCCCAGAAGGTGGCCGGAAACCCTCATCCGTCGGCTTCCGGCAGGACCAACGAGGGGCCTAGGCTGCGCTGCGGATGGAGCGGCAAAGGCCGCCCGGGATGCATCCGTTCTTCGCAGCTTTGTGGAAGCTCTCGCCGACAGTGTTAATGCCGTGCAGGTACACGCCGCGAACGCGCTGCGCAAAGCCGACTGCAAACCGGGCTGCCGCGGTCCTATGGCGGCCCGGATTTGCGCGCCGCCACCGTCGTCGAGGCGCTGCCGGCAAAGTGGAATCTGACGATCGTCGTGGGCAGCCTCCGGCTTTCGGGGAAGAACCGCCTGCAGGCCGCCGACCTGGTGTTTGAAGCGCTTCGCAGCGAAAGGCATCTTTCTCCGTACCCTTGCTTTGCAGGCTCGCGCGCGCAGATTACTGCGAAAGTCGGAACTGGCCTTTGGACTGAGCTGGACCATTACCTGCTGCCGGAATTCGCGCAAAAAGGCGATCGACCCAAAGACAAGGGGTATGCTCATGGCGGCAACAGCTAGCGTATCTCCGCCGCATGGAGCAGCAGCGCAAAGAAGTGGACCAGACGCCAGCGGTCCATCGCGCCGGGTTGTGCGCCGTCTAAATCGAGGTGCGACAGCACCGGCGAGATCAACTCCGCCTTCAGGCTGGTGGTCGGCAACTCGGCGGCCATCCACAGCGTTTCAGCCGAGGGGATAATGTTGTCGCCTGCGCCGTGCAGCAGGTAAACCGGCGTTTGCAGGTGCGCGAGGTGGCCGCGCGGGCTGATTTCCTGCATATATTCCACGTTGCGCGCTTCCGCCGCCTTCAACAACACGCGGGTGCGGGGGCTGGTGGTGTCCATCAACTGCTTGGCTTCGGCGGCCTGTTGCGGGTTCAGGGCGGCGAGCGCGGCGGTTTCGGCCGGCTTGTCTTCATACAGATGAGCGCGAAGAACAGCGCGCAACGCCGGGACGTCGCCCGCCGGAAGAAAGTCTTCCAGGTGCCCGTACTCGACGACCAGCGAGCCGTATTCATGCGGTTGCAGGAACTCGGTGGCACCCTGCGGACGCGGATCTTCGCCCGTGCGGTAATACTGCGCGACCTGCGTCATCGAGTATTGCGAGCCGACGGCGACGACGAACTTGATGCTGGCCTGGTACTCGGGGTCGGCCGCGGCCAGCAGAGACAGGCCCCCGGCGAAGCTGAGGCCCATAACGCCGACGGCGCGGCGCTCGCCGCCGGGGTTCTGCACGGCGAACCATTGGGCGGAGTCGCCGATGGCGCGGATGGAGTCCGGGGTGACTCGATAATCCTTGATGCCGGGGAGCTCGGGGGTAAGCACGCGCAACCCGCAGGAGGCCATGGCGGCGGCAAAGGCGATCATGCGCGGCTCGTCCATGCCGAGGTGGTGCACGCCGTGCAGCACGACCAGCGCCGGGGCGTTGGGGTGCTCGACCGGGGTGTACAGGCGGGCGCGCAGCGGTCCGTTGGCGGTGGGGACGGTGATGACGGTCTGCGAAACAGGCTCGGAGGCGACGTGGCGGATGAGCGTCGGCACCGGCTGGCCGCCGACAAGGTCGAGCACGGCGACCGCCTGCAGGTGCGCGTGAAGAAAAGGCCCCGCCAGCGCGGTGAGCAGAAGCGCCGCGTAGGCCGCGACGGCCAGGCCGATCAGCGCGGGGTGGGGCCGGGAGCGGAGCCGGCGGCGCTCACGGATACGCTGGGCGACGCGCTGCAGTCGAGGGGTGCGGTGAGGCTTGCTCATGGACGTTCCTGGGGAGAGCTCTTGTTGTTTCTTTCAGGCAAACCTTGCGGTAGAAAGCCTACCTGTGGCGAAACAGCAGAATCGCGACCAGAACCACGAGCACCACCGCCAGCAACGTTACCGTGAGCAGCAGCGCGGCGATGCGGTCGAGCCGGCGTTCGACGCCGGTGATGCGGGTCTCCACGGAGACAAGCGCGGCGCGGTTGCCGCGCGCTTCATCGGCGAGGACCGCCAGCTTTTCGCTCTGGTCGTTTAATTGGCGGTACAGCCCGGCATGCGAGGCGGTCACCTGGCCCAGGTCGCCGCGCAGCCCTTCGGCCATGGCATCCATGGCGCGCTGGGCGGAGTCGTCGGTAGCGGCCTTGGACTGGAAAAACTTTTCGGCGTGCGGCAGAAGCCGGGCGGCGTGCGGGAGGAGTTCAACCAGTTGCGCGATTGCTTTGGGCCACATGGGTTGATTGTAGAGCGGCGCGAAGTCGTCCGTGTCTTCCGATTAGGAGGCGGCGGCCAGCCCGCCGGCAAACACGCGGCGCTTGTGCCGCGACTGCAGCACGATTCCGGCGATCGTCGCCAGCAGCGTCACGGTGATGATAGCCATCGACCAGACGCAATAGATGCACCACTTTTCCATCACGAACTTCTCGAGATAGGTCAGGTACGACGCAAAACCGAAGCCGATCAGCACGGCCGGCAGCGCGAGCTTCAGCCGGTTGGCCAATGCCAGCGCGGCGATCAGCGCATAGCCGAAAATGCCGAGCAGCGCGACCGGAACGTGGAATTTGCCTGGGGCCTCGTCAAAGGTCGAGGCCGGAAACACGGCATAGCGCGAATGATTGACGACGCCGCAGTCCCAATGCTCGGACACCGCGCAGGGCGGCGCGGCCGAAGGGTCCTGCGCGTGAATGCGCAGGGCAAGCGACGAGATGACAATACCGGCCACGGCGAGCAAAGCGATGAGAAGGCGCATACACCTCCATTCTACGCGGGTCTAAGGCGGTGGCGCACTTGTACAGAGCGTCTCTAGGAACGGGGTGAAAAGGGCCGCTTCGCTTCGCGCGGCGGGGTCTTTGCGGAAGGAGCCGCTGGTCGCGGGCGCGGACGCCACTTCAGACGCAACCGGAATCCCGGGTTGATGTAGGCCGCCACACACGGGGCCAGCACCATCAAAACGAACATACCGGCAACGACGAAATTGCGCATAGAAGAGGACCAGCAACGCTCTCTGATCTTACGCCTCAACCTCGGGCGCGGATGGAAGCGCCACGTCTGCTTTGTAGCCGGGTGATATCGTTCGGCCGCTGTTTGCCGAGCAGGCGAAAGAGGAGGTGTGGGCGCTGCCGGCAGCCAGCGGTTCTATGATGGGGAGGCGGCTCGTAACGTGTGGCTGCGGGGAGAGGGTTACCGTGAAGCAAGAGTGGGAGCAAAGCTCGAAAGCGCAGGTCGGGTCGCAGGCAGTAGGAACGGGGGCGCCGATGGACGCACTGCATATCTGGAACGGGCAGGCGACCGCTGCCGCCGCCGAAGCGTGGACGGAAGAGCACCTGGCCGCCTCGCGCGCTTGTGTAGCCGAGTTGCTGGCCGTCGCGGGCGCGCGTACGGTGGCCAACACGCTCGCGCCGTTCGACCGCGCGCAGTGGCACCTGCGCATGGCTGGGTCGCAGACGGGGGTGATGTTCATGGTGCATCCGGCAGCGGGGGTGCGCGATGCGGTGCAGGGCCTGTCGCAGGCGGTCAGCGCGGAGTCGGTCGCGTTGGGGCTGAATCGCGAGGTGTACCAGGCGCTGGCTGCCGTCGATGTGGCTGCCGAGGACGCCGCCACGCGCTACTACATGGAGCGCGTTCTGCTGGGCTACAAGCTTTCCGGCGTCGACAAGGACGACGCGACGCGGGAACGGGTGCGCGAGCTCGCCGACAAGATGACCGAGCTAAGCATGAGCTTCAGCCGCACCGTGCAGGATGACGTGCGGCGCGTCCCCGTGGACGATGTGAACGAGCTAGCAGGACTGCCCGAGGATTACCTGACACGGCATGGCGTTCGCGCCGAGGGCGGCTCGTTGCGTGCCGACGTGCCCGTGGTGCTGACCACCGATCCGCCCGAAATGTCGCCGGTGATGGCCTATGCGGGGAGCCGCGAGCTGCGGAGAAGGATGTATCTCCAATACAACGACCGCGGCTACCCGGCCAACAAGCAGGTACTGCTCGACCTGCTGCGGCTGCGCGGCGAGATGGCGGAGTTGCTCGGTTTTCGGAGCTGGGCGGACCTTGCGACGGTCGACCAGATGATGGGGTCGGCCGAAAACATGCGCGGGTTTCTCGGCGAAGTGGAAGAAGCCGCGCGCGAAGTGGCCGCGACGGAATACGCCGAGCTGGAGGCGTTTGTGCGCGAGCGCGACGCCGCGGCTCTGCCCCTGACGCTGAGCGACGCGCGCTATTGGGAAGAGCAGTTCCGCCGGACGCGCTACGACTTCGACTCGCAAAGCGTGCGCCCGTATTTTCCCTATGAGCAGGTGGAAGCAGGGATTCTCGCGACCGCCGGCAAGCTGTTCGGCGTGCGTTTTGAGCACGCGGCCGACGCGGCGGTATGGGCGCCCGGGGTGAAGGCGTTTGAGGTAATCGACGCCCTCGGCGCAGACGGTATTGTCGGCAAGATTTACCTCGACATGCACCCGCGTGAGGGTAAGAGCAAGTGGTTTTCAGAGTGCTCGCTGGTCGGTGGGGTCGTCGGCAAGCAGATTCCCGAGGCCTCGCTGGTGTGCAACTTCCCCGAGCCCACGACGGACGATCCGGGGCTGATGCAGTACTCGGACGTGGTGACCTATTTCCACGAGTTCGGCCACCTGATGCACGAGGTCCTGGGCGGGCGGCAGCGCTGGTCCGGGCAGTCGGGCATCGCGACCGAAGGCGACTTCGTCGAAGTGCCGAGCCAGATGCTTGAGGAGTTCTTTGAGGACGCCGACCTGCTGCGAACCTTCGCGAAGCATTACCAGACCGGCGAACCGATTCCGGTCGAAACCGTCCAGCGCATGACGCGGGCCTCCGCCCACGGCCGTGCGCTGAGCACGCTGACGCAGGTGATGTACGCGACCTATTCCATGGAAACCCACGATCGGGCGGCTGCGGAACTTGATCTGGACAAGCTGCTGCGCGAAGGCTATGACCGTTTCTCGAAGTACGAGTTCGTCGACGGCAACCGCATGTATGCCGCCTTCACGCACCTCGTCGGGTACACCTCGAACTACTACACCTACCTGTACGACAAGGTGATGGCGCTGGAATTCTTCGCGGAGTTCCGCGGTTCGGGCGAGGCGACCCCGCTGGGCGGCGAAACCGCAATGCGTTACCGTCGGCAGGTTCTGGAACCCGGCGGCACTCGGCCCGCGCGGGAACTGGTGCAGGCCTTTCTGGGGCGAAAGGTGAGCATGGTGGCGTTGAAGGGGTGGATCGCCGCGGGCGCGGCTTAGGTAAAAGAAGACAAACGAACGAGGGGCGCAGGGGCAAGTAGGCTTTGCAACAGGCAGATGAGAGCAGACCTTGCGCCTTGACCCTTTCTACTGTCTCGTTCCGCGCCGATCCCGCCAGAGCCGCTTCGGCAGCAGATACGTCACGCCTGCGAAGCTCTGCCACTGCGTCGAGGTGCTCGTGAGGCCGTGCTCAAAACCGGCGTCGTAAACCAGGTTGGGGCGTGCCTGGTAGCTCAGGGCAAACAGCCCGCCGACGAGGTTTGCGCGCCCGACCGGCAAACCGCCCGACGTGGCGTGAACCAGCGGCTGCGAGAAGTGGTACAGCTCGAGCGAGCCCTGCAGGTTGGGGTTGCCGATCGGCCGGTCCAGCGAAAACGTCTGCCCGTGCTGGGCACGCCGAATGGTCGTGCCTGGGTGTAGCGCGGAGTCGTCCGTCTGCTCGCCTTCCACGATGTTGATGTCGTAATGCGCGTCGAGACCGGTCGCGTGGCCCGAAAACAGAAAAAATGCCGTGCGCGATACGCTGCCGAGGTCAATATCCGGGGCCGTGCCGGCGTGGACTCGCTGCTCAAAGGTGAATGCCACGGTTGGGATCGCCGAGCGGACATAGGCGTGGCGATGGATGTCGCGCTTCACCTGGCCGTCGGACGTGTCAGGCGGGTTGTACAAAATGACCTGCGCCCCGGCGAGAAGGTCCCCCGCGTCGCGCGCCGTGGCCGCCTCGCCTGTGGCGCGGCTCACGGCAAAGGGCTGCGATCCAAACTCGAGCTCCACGCGGGGGTGCACGGTGAGCTTCACGGTCTGGTTCACGCCGTACTGGCTGGCCGTGCCGGGAGAGTCGAGCGAGCCGAGATAGCCCTGCTCGAACTGCAGGTATCCGACCGGAGTGAGCGTCGCCGGGTTCGTAATCGTGGGGCGAGACGGGTTGGCAGCGGGCACATCCTGCTGCTTGGTCGAAGCAGCGCTCGAGACTGCCGACACTGTTGCGTTTTGACCTGCTGCTGGCGACGAGACAATCTGGCCTGCCAGCAACGGCGCGGTGAAGAAGCACAGACACAAAACAGGCCGGGCGACTGGCAACAGCCGGTTACCTGCGCTTCTTTGCGGCAGATTTTGCAGGAGCTTTGACGGGCGTCTTCGCGAGAATAGACCTGGCTGGAACAGGCTTGGCCGGAACGGGTTTGGCGGCGACGGACTTCGCCGGGACAGTCTTCACCGCGACAGATTTTGCCGCGACAGACTTCACCGCAAGAGGCTTGTCCGTGGAAATTTTCGACGCCGAGGCCGTTGCTTCGACACCTTTTGTCCCTGGCGCTTTTGCGCTTGGCTTGGCGGTCGATGTTGCCTCCGCAACCTTCGCTACGACTGACGGTGCTTTCAACGGCGTGGCGGCCGCCTTCACGGCAGGCGACTTTTCACCAGCCGGCGCTGCAGCCGGCGCTGCGGCCTTGCTCGGCAGCTTTTTCACTGCAGAAGAAGGTGCCGCAACAGTTGCAGGAGCGTCCTCCCCACTTTCAACGTCGTCTTCAGCGTCGGCTGGCTTGGCGCGGGCAGCCTCAAGTACCCCCGGCAGAGTCGGCTCGCCAGTAGACTGCCGCAGCGAATGCAGCACGACGCGCAACATTTCTTCCGTCGGTGCTGGCTTCCCAGTCCAGATCTCGAATTGCCGCGCGCCCTGTTGCACGAACATTTCAACGCCCGTGATGACGGTGCACCCCTTTTGCCGCGCCAACTGCAGCAGAGGGGTGTCGATTGGGTTATAGACCAGGTCGAAGACAATCTTTGCGACTACATCCTCGGCCTGCAACAGCGGCAAGCCGGCATTGCCCGCCATGCCTACCGGCGTCGCGTTCACGATAATGTCGAAACCGGCCTTTGCGACGGCTTCACGCTTGATGACTTTGGCCCCGGCCTGTTTGGCCAGTTTCTGTGCGGTTTCGAGGGTGCGGTTCAAGATTGAAACGTCCGCTCCCTTGTCTTTGAGTCCAAACACCGCAGCGCGCGCCGCTCCTCCCGCGCCAAGCACGAGAACCTTCGTCCCGGCGAGCGGTATGCGCCGTTCCAGTGGAACGACGATGCCGGCGACATCGGTATTGAAGCCGTAAAATTTACCGTCCTGCGCCCGCAGCACGGTATTCACAGCGCCGATCTTGGTCGAAAGCGGGTCGGTGCGCTCAAGCATCGGGATGATGTCGCGCTTGAGCGGCATGGTAACGCTGAGGCCCTGGATAGGAATCTCGCGGACCAGATTGAAAAGGTCCTCCGCCTGCCTGGTTTGCAGCGCGAGGTACACGGCGTTCACTGTTTCACGGCGAAAGGCCGTGTTCATCATCAGCGGAGAAAGCGATGTGCGAATGGGGTCGCCGGCGACGCCGAAAACCTTGGTCGCCGCGTCCACCTGGTCGATGCGGTAGGTTTCAAGCAGGGTACGCGCGGCAATCTGCCCGGGAGCGGTTTCTTCACCCGCATGGGCCGCCGCAAACGTAAACGCCGAGCCCGCCCGCAGGCCAAGCACGCGCGAAATCACGCCCGCTTCGCCCATGCACACGCCCACCAGCGACGAGTTGCTGCTGTCCCCTTCGCGCTCAAGAAAGCGCATCATGGTCAAGTTGTCCGAAAGCGACTGCGCGGTAGGGCAAATCTTGATGAATTCGGGAGCGAACGGCTTGATACGCGCAAGCAAAGCGTCGAGGTCGCGGGTAGCCTCAAAATCATGGTGGCTCACGATCAGCGCGGCCCCTGTTGCGCGCAACTCATCGAGCCGCTCCGGGCGAATCTTCTCGGCGACTTCGAGCTCCACATCCACAATTTGGAAGCCGGCCTTTGCGGCCTGCAGCAAAACATCGATCGCCGCGTCGTTGGAGCCGGTGAACTTGCCACCATTCGCCTCGCAGCGGCAGGTGCCAATCGCCGTCGCTTCCGTATGCTCCGCGAAAAAGGCGTGAAAGGACTCGATCTTCGCGGGCATGGGCAGGTAATCGAGGCGGAACTCCACAAATGTGGTTTCTTTCACGGCCTCGGTGGCGCGCGCGATCATGTCGTCAATGCTGGAGCCAGTGATGGCGACGCAGAGTTTGCCGATGCGGGTGCGGAGGAGATGCGAGCTGACTGGATTGGTTGTTATCATGCTGGGCAATCGCGGTATCGTAACCCCGTTGGCCGTTGGATGCAAACGAAAAGACATCGTTCGCGGAAAATTCACCATGGCCGTCAATTGCTTTGACGGAGCCGAAGTCCGGGTGGATACGTTTTATGGGAGAAGGATGCATCCAATTGGAGATTGCGAGCGTCTACTCCTGTAACTGAGAGGCTGTTCAATCTGTCCCACCGATGTAGGTTCCATCTTTTTGCCCGATTCGGGTACCCTTCAGAAATTCCTCAGTATTATCCCTCCCCAATGCCTCTTATGGGCCCGCTGGAAAGCGGGCCCAAATTCTTTGTGCTTGGAAGGGTCGCGCGTTGAAAGGAAAAGGCCCGCGCTGGTACGCGGGCCTACTTTGTAGGGACTCCTGAAGTTATCGCCCAAGGACCTCTGCCATTTTCTGGCCGATATCGGCTGGCGACTGCACCACATGGATGCCTGCTGCCTTCATGGCTTCCATTTTGCCTTCAGCCGTACCTTCGCCGCCGGAAATGATCGCTCCGGCATGGCCCATGCGGCGGCCCGGAGGCGCGGTTTGCCCGGCAATAAAACCGACGACCGGCTTGGTCACATGCTCCTTGATGAACGCCGCCGCTTTTTCCTCGTTGGTGCCGCCGATTTCACCGATCATGACAATAGCGTGGGTGTCGGGGTCATCGTTCAACAGGCGGATCGCGTCAATATGCGTGGTGCCGATAATCGGGTCGCCGCCAATGCCGATCGCGGTCGACTGGCCGATACCAAGCTGCGTAAGCTGGTGCACCGCCTCATAGGTCAGCGTGCCGGAGCGCGACACGATACCGACGTTGCCTTCCTTGTGAATGCGGCCGGGCATGATGCCGATCTTGGCCTTGCCGGGGGAAATCACGCCGGGGCAGTTAGGTCCGATGAGAACGGACTTCGCATCCTTGATGACTTCCCAGGCTTTCACCATGTCGAGCACGGGGATGCCTTCGGTGATGCAGACCACCAGCGGCAGCCCCGCCGCGACGGCTTCCAGAATGCCATCGGCCGCAAACGGCGGCGGCACGAAGATCATGGTGGCGTTGGCGCCTGTAGCGTTCACCGCTTCTTCGACCGTATTGAACACGGGCCAGCCTTCATGCGTGGTGCCGCCCTTGCCGGGGGTCACTCCGCCAACGACGAGCTTGTTGCCGAACTGTGCGGCGTATTCGTCGCAGCCCTTGGCGTGGAACGAGCCTTCGCGGCCGGTGATGCCCTGAACGATGAGGCGGGTTTGGTTGTCAACGAGGACGGACATAGATGGCGCTCCGGTTGTAAGTTGTAAGTTCTGATGATTACGTGCTGATAAAGGACGAATGAGTACTTTTTTGGAGGTACCGGTTCGCTAAGGTACTCCGCTAGACCGCTTGACACTCCTTGAACGACTTTCCCAAGGCAAGCGCCACTCAGGACGTACAACTCTCAACCCTTTGCGGCAGCCACCGCCAAGTCAGCAGCTTCCTTCATGGTCGTGCCGATCTGGCACTTCAGCCCTGACTCCGCAATAATTTTGCGGCCTTCTTCGACGTTCGTGCCTTCAAGGCGCAGGATGATGGGCAGCGTAACGTTCAGCTTCTTTGCGGCTGCGACGACGGCTGTCGCGAGCACGTCCACGCGCAGGATGCCGCCAAAAATGTTGATAAAGATCGCCTTCACGTTCTTGTCGGAAAGCAGGATCGCAAAGGCTGCTTCGATCTGCTGCTGGTTGGCGCCGCCGCCCACGTCGAGGAAGTTCGCGGGGCTGCCGCCGGCGTAGCTGATGATGTCCATCGTCGCCATCGCGAGCCCTGCGCCGTTGACCATGCAGGCGATC
This sequence comes from uncultured Granulicella sp., assembly GCA_937871785.1. Classification (GTDB taxonomy): domain Bacteria; phylum Acidobacteriota; class Terriglobia; order Terriglobales; family Acidobacteriaceae; genus Granulicella. The sequence continues at coordinate 13,347 of CALMON010000023.1, read as the reverse complement.
GTTCCGTCGAGCTTGATGTAGTTGAGCGCATCTTTTGACGCCTCGACCTCAAGCGGGTCTTCTTCCGCCATGTCGCGCAGTTCCTTGAGGTCCTTGTGGCGGAAGAGCGCATTGCCGTCGAAGTCCATCTTGCAGTCGAGCGCGAGGACCTTGCCGTCCCTGGTCGTGATGAGCGGGTTGATCTCCATCAGCGAGCAGTCGGTTTCGGTGAACGCCTTGTACAGCCCGGTCATCACGCCGACCGCCTGGTTGATCTGCGGCCCGGTGAGGCCGAGTTTGAAGGCGAGTTTGCGCGCCTGAAAGGGGCTCAGACCTTCGGCGGGCTCGATGTATTCCTTGAAGATCGCGTCGGGGTCCTTTGCGGCGACTTCTTCGATATCCATGCCGCCCTGCTGCGAGGCCATAAAGACGATCTTCGACGACGCCCGGTCGACCACCGCGCCGAGGTACATTTCGCGGTCGATGGCGGAGCCTTCTTCGATCAGCAGGCGCTGCACTTTTTGCCCGGCCGGTCCGGTCTGGTGCGTGACAAGCTGCATTCCAAGAATGTCTTTCGCGTACTTCGCGGCGTCTTCGAGCGACTTCGCCACCTTGACGCCGCCACCTTTGCCGCGGCCTCCAGCGTGGATCTGCGCCTTCACCACGACAGCCGCATTACCCTGCGAAAAAAGCTGCTTGGCGGCCGTGTCGGCCTCTTCGAGGGTCGTCGCCATTTCACCCGCGGGCACGGCGACGCCATACTTGCGGAGGATTTCCTTGGCCTGGTACTCGTGAATCTTCATGCTTGTCTCCGTTCGATGGCGGCGATGGTGCGGCGTTTGTGATGGTAGCGGAGCGGGTGGCGGGGTCGCAATGCGAGGTGGCGATAATCGGGTGGGTATGACGAAAACAGGTGCGGTGCCCCGTTGATCGGGGGCAGTTTGGCGCGAGCAGCGGGCGGCCGCTGAAGCCGTGCAGGCCTGTTCATGACGATGTGACCGCCATGAACGGAGCACCCGCACCCGGTGAGCGCATCGGCTGCGGCACGCGGGTAAGTGGTAGCCTTTGGCTGACGATGGCAATCTCGACGGAATTACGTACGTTGATGGAAGCTCGCGAAACGTTTTCGTTCGCGGAGGCCGCCGCGTTGATGCGGCGCGTGCTGCGGGGCGAGGCCGCCGAGCTCGAACTGGCCGCGCTGCTGGGAGCGATGGCCGCTCGCGGTGAAACTGCCGCTGAAATCGCCGGGTTCGCCACCGCCATGCGCGAAGAGGCCACGGTGTTGCCCCTGACCCCCGCCGAACAGAAGACGCTGGTGGACACCTGCGGAACGGGCGGCGACGGCTCCGGGACCTTCAATATATCGACGGCGGCGGCCCTGGTCGCGGCGGCAGCCGGGGCAAAGGTGGCCAAGCACGGCAACAAGGCGGTCACGTCGCGATCCGGATCGGCGGATGTGCTTGAAGCTCTCGGCATCGCGACGACGCTCGAGCCGACAGCGGCGGCAGACGCCTTGCGTCAACACGGGTTCTGCTTTCTGCTGGCCCCGGCGCACCATCCGGCCATGCGCGCGGTGCTTCCGGTGCGGCGTGCGCTGGGCGTGCGGACGGTGCTGCATGCGCTGGGGCCTCTGCTGAATCCGGCGGGAGCGCGGGCGCAGGTGATGGGCGTGTACGCGGCGCGGCTGGTGCCGGTGGTCGCCGAAGCGATGACGTTGCTGGGCGTGCGGCACGCGTTTGTGGTGCACGGCGACGGCGGTCTGGATGAGCTTGCGCTGAGCGGGTCGACCGAAGTGGCCGAGGTGCGGGAAGCGCAGACCGGGCGCGCCGAGGTGCGGGAATACCAGTTTCGCCCGGAAGATGCGGGGCTGACGCGAGCGCCGTTAAGCGCGCTGGCCGGAGGCGATGCCGCTGAAAATGCGGCCATTCTCCGGGCCGTGTTCGCGGGCGAGCGCGGGCCCCGGCGCGACGTCGTGCTGCTGAACGCGGCGGCAGTGCTGGTGACGGCGGGGCTGGCGGGGAGTATAACTGCTGGGGTTGAGCTTGCGGCCGGAGCGGTCGATCGTGGTGCCGCGACCGAGCTCGTCGCGCGTTTACAAAAGGTGCATTAGGAGAAAGGCGGTTGCTGTGGCTCGGGTGACAGGGATTGGCGGGGTATTTTTGCGGTCGACGGACCCCAAGCGGTTGACGGCCTGGTACGCCGAGCATCTCGGCTTTGTGCTGACGGACTACGGCGTGACGTTTGAGTGGACTGACGAGATCCCCAAGGGTACGGGGTCGACGACGTGGTCGGCGTTTCCGTGCGATACGAAGTACTTCGACTGCGAAGAAAGCGCGGACACCTTTCGCGCGCGGCAGGCGGTGATGATCAACTACCGTGTCGACGATCTGGACGGGCTGCTGCACACGTTGTCCCACGCCGGGGTGTGGATCGACCACAAGCGCGACGATCAGCCGTATGGCAAGTTCGCCTGGATTAAGGATTGCGACGGGAACCGCGTGGAGTTGTGGGAACCGGTCGCGTAGGCTGTCCCGTCAGCTGCAGGCTGCGCTTGTTACGGGTTCGCTGTAGAGCGTCTCTCGGAAGTTGAGTAGAACCGTTTCTCTTGAAGGCAAAGCCGTTTATCTGGACGGAAGCTGCCTTTGCTTTCTGGTTGTCATTCCGTCGCTGCTGCGGAATGACAACAAAAAAGCAAAAGCAGCTTCTTGCCGACACTGAATCTGTTCTGGAAAGCGTGTTCCATCCGGGCCTACAGTAAAGCCTGACCGCCAGAGCAACCTAAGCACCCTCCCTACAGCGGCACCTGCGGCGATGCCGGTGGCAACGGCGGCAGCGCCGTCGGCGGCTCCGGAGCGGTGTCCGCCGTGCGGGCGTACCAGTCGATTTTGCGGGTAGCAATCATCACCACCGCGATCACGCCGAACAACAGCAGCGAGCCCAGCAGCAGGGCGTTGTCTTCCGACACCAGCAAACCGTAGATTGCGCCGTAAAGCGTCGCCAGGATGCCTCCGAAGGCGAGCCCATAGGCCGCGCTGCGCAGCACAAAGATCAGGTAGTACGTTAGCAGGCCGATGCAGGCGACGCTCGCCAGCAGATACGCCGTGCCGAAGCCAATGTGCTCGGAAAAGCTGATCAGCAGCAGAAAAAACACCGTCAGGCAGAAGCCCACCAGAAGGTACTGCACCGGATGGATCAGCATGCGTTTGCCGATTTCAAACAGGAAAAAGCCGCCAAAGGTGAGCAGTACAAACAGGATGCCGTACTTCACGGCGCGGTCCGAAAGCTTGTACGGGTCGATCGTGTTGTTGAGCGTAATGGAGATGCTGTCGGTTTTTTCAGAGTGCGCGTTGAGCTGCTGCTGCGTGGCGGATGCGAGCGATGAGATTTCCCATACAGCATGAAAGCCGGCGGCGGAAAGGTCGCGGGTGCGGGGAAGGAACTCGCCGGCGAACAGCGGCTCGGCCCAGGTAGAGGAAATGTCGAAGCGGTTGTTGTCGGCCAGCGGCGCAAGTTGAAAGCTCTGCGTGCCGGCCAGCGTCAGGTCGAGCGAGAAATCGAAGCTGCCCGGCTTGCCGGAAAGCGCGGGCAGCAGCGCGCGCAGGTTGGTGCCGGCGGCGATGCCGGTGGCCACAGGGCTGTCCTGCTCGGCCTGCGTTTTGAGCGCGCCCTGCACCGGCACGGCGGCGCTGTTGACGCGCATGACTGGGGTGCCGACGATACCGCGGGGGTCCTTGATCGAAAACGCCAGGTATGGCTCGCCATACTGCACGTTTCCTTTGACCGTGGGTGGAGGCACGTCGAAATGGCCGGCCAGCGTGCCCTGGAACTCATACACCGTGACGCGGTAAAGGCCGTGGCGGCGCACCGATGGCTTGAGCGCTCCGGTGACGGCGAGCTCATGCGGAAAGATGGTGTAGTTCTCATCTTCATATTTATTGGTGGTCTGCTTGGCGCCCTTCAGGTCGGTCGTGGTTTCGACCGTGGTGACGCGATACGGCTGCACAAGTGTGGGGCCTACCAGAAGCTGCTCGGACGCGTAGCTTGTGGCGATGCTGGACACGGCCTGGTCGCGAAAGGTTTGCCGGTCGGAGATGACGCTGTCGACGTAGAACAGCGCGATCAAGATGATCAGCGTCATGCCCGCGAGGATGAGCAGCTTCAAAAACATGGAGCGCGACCGGGTGGCGGCGGGCGTGGAAACGGAGGTGATGGACGGCATGGCGGCAGGTCCTCGGTGGTTCAACATCACTTTACATCATAAAGTGGAAAGGGAGGTTGAAATTCTGCGCAGTCGCACTCTTCCGAGACGGCGCTGGACAGCTTGACGCCGGTGTAGCCACCGGCAGTTGCGGGTACACAAAGGGGGAGCGGTGCGCCGCATGGCGTACACTTTTCTGCAATGACTCCCGCCATCGCAGCGCAGGCTCTTACCCGCACCTTTGACGGCGGTTTCAAAGCCGTCGACGGCATCGACCTGGTCGTCGAGCCTGGGCAGTTCTTCGGCTTCCTTGGTCCGAACGGCGCCGGGAAGTCGACCACCATCAAAATGTTGACCGGCCTGCTGCAGCCCACCGCCGGGCACGTGTGGATCATGGGTGAAAACCTGATGGCGGACCCCGTCAACGTGAAGCGCAACATCGGCGTCGTGCCCGAAGGCATGGCGCTGTTCGGCCGCCTGACGGCAAGCGAATACCTGAATTTCGTGGGCCGCATGTATGGCCTCAATTCGGCCACAACCGCGCAGCGAGCCGCCGAGTTGCTGGAGTTCATGGGCCTTGCGAGCGAAGGCAAGAAGCTGATTGCCGACTATTCGCACGGCATGGGCAAGAAACTGGCGCTTGCCGCCGCCGTCATCCACAGCCCCAAGGTGTTGTTTTTAGACGAGCCGTTTGAAGGCGTCGACGCGATTGCCGCGCTTACGCTCAAGAACATGCTGCAGGGCATGATCGACCGTGGCGCGACCGTGTTTCTGACCTCGCATGTGCTCGAGATTGTCGAGCGGCTGTGCACGCACGTGGCCATCATCAACCGCGGCCACATCGTCGCGCATGGCTCGCTCGACGAGCTGCGCGCCGGCGTGCAGGCGCGGCTTAACCCGGACAGCGTTGGCGGCGAAGCCGGCAAGCTGACGCTGGAACAGATTTTTCTTTCCACCGTCGGGCAGGAACCCGGAGCCCCCGTGCACCGCGAAGGGGAGCTTGCATGGCTGAAGTAACGCAAGCCCCGCAGCCGGCGGCGAGCGCTTCTGCGCCTGCAAGCCCCTGGACCTCCGCCGAAACCCGAGCGCAGTTCCTGGCCATCACGCGGCTGCGCTGGCAGATTTTCCGCAACAATCTACGTCGCAAAAACGGTGTCGGCGACATGATCGCGACCGTCATCCTGGTGCCGATTTTCCTCGGGCTTACGGTGGGGCCGTCGATCGGCGCGGGCCTGTTCGCGTATTTCAGCATCGCCGCGCACCGCGTTGAAGGCATCGCGATCGTCCTGTGGTCGATTTTTGCGCTGTCGCAGTTGGCCAACATCCAGCTTGGTCAGGCCGCGACCACGTTTGACCCCACGCAACTGATCCGCTTCCCGCTCAACTTTCGCGGCTACGCGCTTATCCGCACGTTCTTCGGTCTCATCTCGCCGGCCAACATCGTCGTTACGATGGCGGCGTTCTCCGTGGCGCTCGGCGTTTCGCTGGCCGACTCTTCGCTCGCGCTCACTGCCTTTGCCGCGATGTCGGCGTTCGCGCTCGCCAACATCTTTTTTACGCGCATGATTTTTTCGTGGGTCGACCGCTGGCTGGCCACCCGCCGCGCGCGCGAAGTCTTCACCGGCCTGATCTTTGTGTTTTCGCTGGGCATCCAGTGGCTCAACTTCACCTTCAACCCGGGTCTGAACCACAGTCTGAACCATGGTCATCATGGCGCCTCGCAGGCCGTCGCGCGCGTGACCGCCGCGCAGCGTCTGTACGCGCAGGCGCAGCCCATTCTGGGGCTGCTGCCGCCGGGTCTCGCTGTCCGCTCGCTGGTCGACGCCAACGCCGGGAAGACGCTTGCGAGCCTGCTGGCGATTGTCGGCGTGCTTCTGTTTGCTGCGTTCTTTTTTTCGGTGTTTGCGGTGCGGTTGCGTAAGGAGTTTCGCGGCGAAAACCTGTCGCAGGTGGCGAACGCGGTCGCCAAAGCCCCCGCCGCCCGGCTGCCTTCCGCCCCTGCGGCTTCGGTAGCGATGGCTCCCGCCGCGCCGTCGCGCTTTGCGCCGCCGCCCACCGTGGCCGGCGTGCTCGGTAAGGAACTCCTCACCATGCGCCGCAACACGGGAGTGTTTTACGCCGTGGTGGCGCCCCTGGTGTTTGTCGTTCTGATCGTGTCGAGACTGGCCACGCACACGCCGGTGTGGATCGTCTTTCCGGCGGCCGTTGCGTACACGATGCTGGGCATCGCGCCGCTTTCGTACAACGCCCTGGGGCTTGAAGCGACGGGCATCCAGTTCTACTTTCTGGCCCCCATCCGCTGGCGCGACGTATTTCTGGCCAAGAACCTGATCAACCTGCTGCTTGCCGCGGTGGAGTTCATCGCGACGTTCATTACCGTGACGATCGCCGCGCATGCCCCCTCGTGGAACATGACCGTTGCCGCGCTGCTGTGGGCGGTGTTTGTGCTTTCGATCAGTATGGCGATCGGCAATCACCGCTCCATCACGTCGCCAAAAAAGCTCGACCCGTCGAAGCCGGCGCGCAAGCAAACCGCTCCGCTCAGCAACCTGATCGGCGTGGGCGTTCTGCTGGTGTTGTCCGGCGTCGGCGCCACCGCCATCGTCGCGACTCGCTTTTTTGAACTGAACTGGCTGCTGGTGCCGATCATGCTGGTTCTCGCGATTGTTGGCGCGTTGATTTACAACCGCTCGCTCCACCGCCTGGACGACACGGTTGCCCGGAACCGCGACACGCTGATCGAAGTGCTCTGTAAGGCGGGTTAAACGACGCCGATCACGCTCATCATGCGGCCGGCGTAGCCGTGTTCCATGCGGTGCGAGTAATACCGGCGCTCGCCGTTCGCGTCGCGCGCGCAGCCTGTGCACTCGCCGACCACGGTGATATTCTCCGGCCGCAGGCCAGCGTCGACCAACTGCCGCCGGTTCGCCTCGGCGAGGTCGATGTGGATCTGCGGACCGATGTCGGAGTGGCCGGGAGCGCGCGCCGTCAGGAACAGCAGCGGATACTTGTCGCGCACCGGGTCCGAGTCGTAGACCTCGGAAAACAGCTCCGGCCCATAGGCAAACTGGCTTTCGAACTCGAAACGAATCTCCTTGCCCACGGCATAGCAACACGCGCCGATGCCCGGCCCGACCGCCGCGACCAGGTCTTCCGCGCGCGATCCGTAGCGCAGCTTCATGGTGCCCACGCCACGCTCGACGATGCGCGCCAGCGTACCTCGCCAGCCGGCGTGGAACGCGGCGACCGCGCGCGTGCGGCGGTCGGCGACGAGCACCGGGTAGCAGTCCGCCGTTTGTATGCCCAGCAGAACGCCGGCGCAGTCGGTCAGCAGCCCGTCGCCGCGCAGCACGGCCTTGCCTTCGGCCGTCGTGAGGCTCCCGTGCTCTGCCTCGACGAGGCGGATCATGCCGCTGTGAAATTGCCGAATCGTGACCAGTTCCGGGATCGCCGCGCTGCCGGGCGCCGTCTCACGCATTGCTTTCCGCACAAAGCGCTCGCGATTGGCCGCGACGTTCACGGCCTCGTCTTCGCGCGTCCAGCCCAGGTTCAGCTCGCCATCGCCGTAGGCAGTCGACTGCCCTCCCGCGCGCGTGCTGAACCCGGCTCGCAGCCAGGGCAGCGCGTCGAACGCCGGAACCGTGACGATGCCCGGTTCGCCCAGCACGCGCGGCTCCGCAGTCGGCTTCGCCGCTCGCAGCTTCTTGACGCGTTCGCCGCCCTTCCACGTGCCGCTCAGCGTTTTGCGCGACCCATGCGCCAACCCGACCGAGGCCAATACATCGTCCACCGCACCGATCGCTTCAGCGCTTTCCAACCAGTCTTCCGCCATGAGGTCTATTCTACGAGCGCGAGGTTGCAGTGGCATCTGGAGCGGATTTCACGCAGCTATGCAGGACGCGGTGTCCCAGGGCGAAAGTCCGGTTCATCACCGCGTCTTTGCGTAGGTTTGGGCTGAAGCTCAGACCTATCCAGAAGCAAGAACGTTCGCCAATTGCGCATCATCGTGAGAACAGCTCTAGCGCCGAGGCTGCACGCGGTAGAACAGCCACGCTACCAGAAACAACGCGGCCATCAGGAAGGCGAGCTCCGCGTGGGGCCGCTCGCGCAGCCGCAGGTGCAGCAGGCCGTCGACCCCCCACGCGATGCATCCCGCCAGCCATATCCACGCCGTCCGCCGCATACCCGGTTAGACGCACGCATTAGGTACACTGGACACCGCATCACATAAGGAGATTTCCGTGTCACAGCGTACATTCAGCATCATCAAGCCCGACGCCGTCAAAGCCGGCAACGCAGGCGCCATTCTCGCCGAAATCTCAAAGGCCGGCTTCAAGCTTCTTGCGATCAAAAAGATCGTGCTCACCAAGGCGCAGGCCGAAGGCTTCTACTACGTCCACGCCGAGCGCGGCTTCTTCGGCGAGCTCACCGACTTTATGAGCTCCGGCGTCATCTACCCGATGGTGCTCGAAAAAGACAACGCCATCGCCGACTTCCGCAAGCTGATGGGCGCAACCGACCCGTCGAAGGCCGACGCCGGCACGCTGCGCAAACTGTTCGCGACCTCGATCGGCGAGAACGCCGTGCACGGCTCGGACGCGGAAGACACGGCGGCGTTTGAGATCGGCTATTTCTTCGCGGGCTATGAGCTCAAGTAGCTTCTTGCAGGTTGGAGCGGCCGGAGAAGACTCCGGCCGCTTTCACATCGGCGCCTACTTTGTAAACAGCTTCAAGTCGATCGTCTGCGCCATGTGGTCGTACCCGTCGTCGCTGGGGTGCAGGTGGTCGCCGCTGTCGGAGCCGCCGTCGAGCGAGTCCGGCTTGTCGCCGTCGCGAACGGCTTTTTCGAAGTCGATAAACCCGTCCAGGTCGGTCGTCGAACGAATCCACTTGTTGACCGCCAGCCGCACGGCTTCGCCCGCAGGCGTGAAATAGCCGGCTCCGCGGTACGGCGTGAGGGTGCCGCCGTAGACCTTGATGCCGCGATCATGCGCGCGCTTCGCCATTTGCGTGTAAGCGGCAATCAGCTCAGTGGCGGTGACCGGATCGACGCTGTTGGGGCCGTACGCGCGGCCGATGTCGTTGATGCCTTCAAGCACCACAAGGTAGCGCACACCGCTTTGCGACAGCACGTCGCGGTCGAAGCGCGCCACAGCGCTGGGTCCGGTACCGTCATGCAGAATGCGGTTGCCGCCGATGCCCTCGTTCAGCACGCCGAGCGTTGCGGTCTTTCTATCCGCGAGCAGCCGTTTCGCCAGCAAGTCCGGCCAGCGCAGGTTCGCGTCCTTGGAGCTGTGCACGCCGTCGGTGATGCTGTCGCCGAAGCAGACAACAGCTCCGGTTGCTCGGCCCGCTCCGGTTGCGCCGCCGCTGACGTCGATGTCCTTCAGGTAGCGCCAGGCCGGCGCTTCGCGCGAGCCGGTCAGCTTCGCGGCCGAGGTCTGGTCGCCGGGAGCGATGAAGTTGGTCGTGTCGGAAAAACCATGCAGGGTGAGGGTCGTGATCGGCTGCACGGGAACGAACAGGCTTACCGCAACATCTTTCAAAGCAGGCAGCTTGAAGGCGACGGCATCGCTTTGCACCAGAGCCCCGGGAGGAATGGTCACGGTGGGCTTGCCGCTGAAAAGGATCGGAACGGCTGGTCCGCGCAGCTCATTGCCGCTCGCGCGCAGGGCAAGGGTAGCGGCGGAAATTGTGAGCGGCTCGGTGCCGAACTCGTTGCTCAGGGTGATGCGGACGGACTCGCCACCGATCGAAACATGCACAATGTCGCGAATCGTTTCCGCCGTTTTCCCGGCGTTAGTGTTGCCCGCGGGGACACCGAGCGGAGCCGCCGCCCAGGTGCCCACCCACGCCGGAGCCTGCGCAACGCCGGCGGCGGACATCGATACGAGCGCGGCAGGAAGCAGAACGCGGCAGCCGACAGAACGCAGCCGGGAAAGGACGGTATCGGAAAGCAACAGGCGAACACGAGGCATGGCGAAATCCTTGGGAGGCAATGGGCAGGCGGACCTATTCTACGCGGCCTGTGGGTGCGTTAGCGCGAGTGGTGGCAACGAAAGTGACCTCCTGCCCACGCGCGTTCGCGGCAATCTGCATCTATCTAGAGGAACACGGGCGGGCTGTGCGCAACACACAACTGTCCAGACATGCGGCGTGCAGGGGCGCGGGATTTTCGCGATTTCTCCTGCTTGCTGCCGGCGGAGGAGAATCGCAGTCAGCCGGCAGACCCTGTACCCGCCCCCTCCACCTCATTTAGGCAGCAAGGTCGGACTCACATGATGGCGAACGGATCGGAAGCGAACAAGGAAATGGAAGACGTCCTCATGGATGTCATCAAGAGCCTGCAGGATGGGCAAAAGGGTTTTGCCGACATTGGCGAGCACATCAAAGACGACACGCTGAAGCGGTACTTCCTGGCCGAAAGCCTGAAGCGCGCCAGCTTCCGCGCCGACCTCGAGAATGAACTGCATCGTGCCGGCATCGCAGATATCAAGGAATCCGGCTCGATTGCCGGAGCTTTGCACCGCTCCTGGGGCGACCTGAAGGCCAAGCTGGGCGGCGGCGATCACTCGCTGCTTGAGACCGCAGAGCAAGGCGAAGATTCCGCGAAAAAGGCGTACAAGGACGCGCTCGAGAAGGACCTTCCGCTGCCGATTCGGCAGTTGCTCACCGAGCAGCAAGCGCACGTGATGACCTCGCACGACTATGTGAAGCGTCACCGCGACGAAACCAAGTAGTCGTTCAATCTTGTAGTTGTGAGCAGGTGAAGGAGACTGGCGACAGTCTCCTTCTTTACTTAAGTGTCGGGAGACAGCGATATGAAGCTCGGACGGATGTTGATGGGCGCGACGTACGTCGTTGCAGGAGCAGGTCACTTTGTGGCGACGCGGCTATACATGCACATCATGCCGGACTATCTGCCCGCGCATAAGGAGCTAGTGCTGATCAGCGGAGCGGCCGAGATTGCCGGTGGTCTCGGCGTACTCGTTCCGCAAACGCGCCGCGCCGCTTCGCGGGGTCTGGTGGCGCTGCTGGTCGCGGTGATGCCGGCCAACCTCTGGATGGCGCAGCATCCGGAGCGCTTTCCGGGCATTCCGCTATGGGCGTTGTGGGCGCGGCTTCCGTTGCAGATTCCGCTGCTTCTGTGGGCGTGGACGTACACGCGAAAGAATCAATAGCCGATGTGGTGCAGGTAGAACACCACCCCACTCGCTACGAGGCAGTAGATGCCGAACAAGTACCATTTGCCGCTTTCCAGCCACGAACTCAACCAGCGCAGCCCAGCCAGTCCGGCGAAAAAGCTCAGCACCATGCCGATCAGTGAAAAGGCGATGCTGTTGTGCAGGTCAAGCGACGCTCCTGAAGCGGTGGCCTCGTGCGAGGCTTTGAGCAGCCGCAGCAACTCACGGCCGACGACCGCCGGCGTCAGGATCACGGCCAGCGCAAAGCTGAAGCGCTCGGCTCTTTCTCGCGTGGCGCCTACCAGCAGGCCGGCGGAGATGGTCGAACCAGAGCGCGAAAATCCACGAAACGGCAGGCTTAGGCCCTGCACCGCGCCGATCCAGCCGGCCTGGCCGAACGTGACGTTTTCGCCGGTGCGCGTCAGCGAGCGGTCGTACGCCTCGGTGGTTTTTGCCACCGCGTTGCGCTCCTTCAAGCCAGCCCACAGGATCAGCAGCCCCACCACGAACAACGCCGCCGCTACAAGATCGAGCCGGCCAAACAGATCTTCAATCTGCGCCTTGGGCGCGCCCGGGAAGGCGAGCTTCGCGATGATCTTCTGCAGCGGGTAGCCGATGACGGCCGTCAGCAGTGTCGCCCAGATCGCGCGAATCGCGAAGCGGTTGAAGGTGTTTGCGCTGACAAAGTAGGAACGCTTCCACTGCGACCAGAAATAGACGATCACGGCAAACATGGTGCCGGTATGGAGCATCACGAGCAGCAGCGTCATCGCGGGCGCGGAAGGGTCGAGCCCCATCAGCTTTTCAGCTACCACGACGTGCGCGGAGCTTGACACGGGCAGCAATTCCGCAAGGCCTTGAACGATGGCCAGGATGAGAACTTTAAGCAAAGGCATGGCTCGATTTTAGAACGCACCGAGCGAACGCAGCCGCCCGGTGCCGCATCGTATAACCCATGGCGAAGCTTTCCAGCGCACACAGCGTACGGACTCCGGGCGTCGAGTTCAGCTACCGCGAAGGCGGTGTTCCCACCGGCATCCCGGTGATCCTCACGCACGGCTTTCCGGACGCTCCTTCGACGTGGGACGCGGTGCTGGAGCGCATCGACGCGGAGGCGTTGAACGTGCGGCTTATCGTTCCGTGGGGGCGCGGCTACGGCGAGACGCGGGTGCTGCACGAGCAGCTCGTGAGTGGTGAAATCGCTTCGATGGCGACCGACGTGTTCGCGCTTGCCGACGCGCTCGGCATCGGTAAATTCGCGCTGATCGGGCACGACTGGGGAGCGCGCTCCGGCTACGCCGCCTGTGTGCTCGACCCCGAACGCATTCTTGGGCTGTTCGCGCTGTCGAGCCCGTATGGAGCAACACCCGAAGACATTCTTCCTCCGGAACAGGTGGACGCGTACTGGTACCAGTGGCACTTCCAAACGACGATGGGAGAGCGCTCACTGCGCAAGCATGCCAAGGAGTTTTGCCACCACATTTGGGAGCGGTGGTCGCCGCACTGGGGCTTTGGCCGTGGCGAGTTCAACGAGGCCGCGGAAAGCTGGGAGTCCGACCAGTTTGTCGAGATCGTGCTGCACGCCTATCGGCATGTCTGGGGCAACGCGCTGAGCCGTCCCGCGTATGCCGCGGCTCAGGCGAAGCTGGATGCCACTCCCAAGCCGCGCATCTCCGTGCCCACGCTGTACGCGCACGGCTCGGACGATCATTGCGTGCTGCCGATGTCGTCTGAGGGCCAGAAAGCCTTCTTTAGCGGAAAGTACGAGAGCGTGACCGTGAAAGGTGCGGGGCACTTTCCACAGCGGGAAGACCCGAAGATGATAGCGAAGCTGATGGAGCGTTTCGTGACGGAGCTGCGGAAGTAGAGCAGATTTCACAAAAGTACTGCAGGCGTTTCTGGTCTTCGCTTCTGATAGGTCCGGCATTTAGCCCGGACCTCGAAAAGAGGCCAGGATGTGGGCTTTAGAGCATTTACTGCTGCTGG
>CALMON010000022.1:35017-42100 GCA_937871785.1 uncultured Granulicella sp. | reverse complement strand
CTCGGCTACTACCGCCTGTTCGACCCGAAGCAGCCGTGAGCGGAGCTGAAACTGTTACAGGCGTTTCCTCTGCGGCAGCCCCGCCGCTGCGCGTCTGCCTGGTCGCGGAAAACGCCGCGCGCACCTTTGGCGGCGAAGCAATCCTGCCCTTCCACTACTTTCGCGGGTTGCGCACGCGCGGCGTCGACGCCTACCTTTGCGTGCATGAGCGCTGCCGCGACGAGTTGCTTGCGCTGTTTCCCGACGACCACGACCGCCTCCTTTTTGTGCGCGACCAACCGCTGCAAAAGCTCTTTTACCGGCTCGGCAAACTCCTTCCGCACCGCGTCGCTGAAGCCACCTTCGGGCTTGCCAACCAGATGCTCACGCAGCTTGCGCAACGCGAGGCCATCTACCCCGTGATCCGCCGCGAAGGCAGCCTCGTGCATCAGCCAATCCCCGTCGCGCCGCGTTTTCCATCGCTGATGTACGGGCTCGGCTGCCCGGTCGTCATCGGCCCGCTGAACGGCGGCATGGAATACCCCGAAGCCTTCCGTGACGGGGAGTCGGCCCTGAGCCGCGCGGCCATCGCCTGCGGCCGCGCGCTGACCGATGTCGTCAACGCCGCGCTCCCCGGCAAGCGCCGCGCCGCCGTCGTGCTGGTGGCAAACGAGCGCACCCGCGCCGCTCTGCCCTCCGGGCTCGAAGGCGAGGTTCTCCCGCTGCCGGAAAACGCCGTGGACCTGACGCAATGGCCCGTGCCCGAAGCCATCGACGCACTCGCTCCGGCGCGATTCGTCTTCCTCGGCCGCCTCGTCGACTGGAAGCGCCTCGACGTCGCTCTCGAAGCCCTTGGCCGCACAACCGAAGCCTCGCTAGACGTGATCGGCGACGGCCCCATGCGCGCGGCCTGGGAAGCTCAGACTGCGCAACTCGGCCTCGGCGCCCGGGTCCGCTTTCACGGCTGGCTGTCGCAGCCGGACTCCGCCAGGGTGCTGCGCGGCGCCCGCGCCCTCGTGCTGCCCAGCGTGTATGAAAGCGGCGGCGCGGTGGTGCTCGAAGCCATGGCCGTCGGCCTGCCGGTCGTCGCCACGGCCTGGGGCGGGCCGACGGACTACCTCGACCCCAGTTGCGGCGTCCTCGTCTCGCCCACCAGCCGCGAGGCCCTCGTTGCCGGCTTTGCCTCCGCGATGCAGCGCCTCGCCGCCGCGCCGGAACAGGCCACACATCTCGGTGCCGCCGGCCGCGCTCGCGTGCTCGCCCACTTCGACTGGGACCAAAAAATCGACCGGATGCTCGACATCTATGTAACCGCCGTGCGCCACGCGGCCGATAAGCAGGCCAGGGGCGCGCCATGATGTTGCCGGCGATAGCAGAACGCCGACGCGACCGGCTCGCCATGGCGCGTTTGGGCCATGCCCCGCTCCGGGAGGTCCATGGGCATACCCGCGCGGGAGCCCTACTATGGAAGTCGATGGTCGCGCAGGAAACAACCCGCACCGAAGCTCCGCAGCACGCGGAAGCGGTGTCGCGCGCGTCGGCTTCCGAAACCCCCGCCGGACTTGCCGGCCCCGCCGCCGTCCGCCTCGCTTTCCTGCTCAGCCGCTACCCGGCGGTGTCGCACACGTTTCTGCTTCATGAAGTCGCCGGCCTGCGCGCGTGCGGCTTCGCAATCGCCACGGCTTCGATCAACGACCCCGACCGGCCGCTCAGCAAGCTTCCTGAAGCCGAAGCCGCCGAGGCCGCCCGCACCTTTTACGTCAAATCCGGCAAAGCCGCCGCTCTGCTTGCCATTCTCCAGACGGTCGTCACGCGCCCGGCCGTGGTCGCGCGCGGCCTGCTCGCCGTGCTGCGCCTGCCAGGTCTGTCGCTGCGCGCGCGCGGCCTGTGGCTCTTCTACTTGGCGGAAGCGCTGCTGGTCGGCCGCTGGATGCGGCGTGAACGCCTTCCGCATCTCCACGTCCACTTCGGCGGTCCGGTCGCGTCGGTCGGGATGCTCGCGTCGATCGCCTGGAAGCTGCCGTTTTCGCTCACCATCCACGGCCCCGAGGAGCTGCTCAACGTCGACCGCCACCACCTGCGCGACAAGCTGCGGCAGGCCTCGTTCGTCCTTTGCATCTCGGATTTTTGCCGCAGCCAGCTTTGCGCGCTCACCCCGCCGGAAGAGTGGTCGAAGTTCACGGTCGTTCGCCTCGGCGTCGACCCCGTGCTGCTGCAGCCGGCGGTCCGCGGCATCACTGCCGACCGCGCCCCCGCAGCCGACTTGCGGCTCGTTTGCACCGGGCGACTGGTGCCGGAAAAAGGTCAGCGCATTCTGCTCGAAACCCTGCTGCACCTGCGCGACCGCGGCGTTCGCGTCCATGCCACGCTGATCGGCGCGGGCCCGGAAGCCGGCGGCCTCCGCGAGTTTGTCGCCGACCACGGCCTCGCCGACAGCGTCGACTTCACCGGCGCGCTCGCCCACGCCGCTACCCTCGACCGCGTCCGCAGCGCGGATATTTTCGTTCTACCCAGCTTTGCTGAAGGCGTCCCCGTGGCGCTCATGGAAGCCATGGCCTTCGCCGTGCCTTGCGTCAGCACGACCATCGCAGGCATCCCGGAGCTCATTGAAACCGGCCGCAGCGGCTTGCTGGTGCCGCCCGCCAATGTCGAAGCCCTTGCCAACGCGATCGCCTCGCTGGCCGCCGAGCCCGCGCTGCGCCTGTATCTCGGCGCTTCCGGTCGAGAGCGCATCGTGCGCAACTACAACCTGCCGCTCAACCACGAGCGGCTCGCCGCCAGCTTTACCGCTGAGCTCACCAGGCCCGCCCATCTCGCCGATTCTGCCAAGGAGGAGCCGAAGTGACCGCCGCCACTCTGCTCGAACGCCCCTCGTCCCTTTCCGCTCCCGACCTCGCATCAGCAGACCCCGCACCAGCCCAGCCCGAGCTCTCGATCATCATCATTTCCTTCAACACCCGCGACCTCACCCGCCAGTGTCTCGAAGCGATTACCGCCGAGGCCGGTGCTTTCCGCACGGAAATTCTGGTCGTCGAAAACGCCTCGCGCGACGGCTCCGCAGACATGATCCGCACCGAATTCCCGGGTGTCCGGCTACTTGTAAGCGCTGTGAATCTGGGCTTCGGCAACGCCAACAATCTCGCGCTCGCGCACGCCAGCGGCCGCCTGCTGGTCCTGCTCAATTCCGACGCGTTCCTCCAGCCCGGCGCGCTGGCTCTCGCCGTCCGTCACATGGAAGCGCACCCGGACTGCGGCCTGGGCGGCGGCCTGCTGGTGGGCCGCGACGGCGCGCCGCAGCCATCGGCGCGCTGCTTCCACTCGCTCTGGGGAGACTTTACCGTGCTTACCGGCTTAGCCGCGAAGTACCCCAGCACCCGCCTTTGCGGCCATTTCGACCGCACCTGGGCCGACCGCGCCCAGCCCAGCAAGGTGGACTGGGTGCCCGGGGCGTTCTGCATCGTGCGGCCAGAAGCCCTGCGCAAAACCGGCGTCTTCGACCCCAAATTCTTCCTCTACTACGAAGAAGTCGACCTTTGCCTGCGCCTGAAGCAGGCCGGCTACACGGTATGGTACTGGCCAGACGTGGTCATCACCCACATCGGCGGCGAGTCGTCGCGGCAGCTCAAAACGCTCGACTTTTCCGCTCCCTCGTCGCAGGTCGTGCTGTGGCGCATGCGCAGCACGTTTCTTTACTACCGCAAACATCGCGGCCGGCTGGGCGCGCGCCTGGCCTATCGCATGGAGCACGCCCTGTACGCGGCGGCCGCGCTGCGCAACCGCTTCAGCCGCAATCCTTCCCGCGCTTCGCGTCGCCGCCACTTTCAAACCCTTATCCGCCTGCTCCGGCAGGCCTGGATCGAAACCGACGGCGGCCGCACGTCTCCGCCGCAGCCCTGGTAATGGCCGCTCCTGACTCCTGCTGAACCGATGCCCTCGCCGCTCAAGCCGCTGCTCACCGCCCCGCTCCGCATGCTGCTGCGAGCCACGGCGGGCATGCGCGAACAGGCGCGCCGCCTCCACGCTCATGCTGCGCTCGCCGCCGATCTCAACCAGCCGCTCCCTGCGTCGGTCGTCGTGCTTGGCCGCGCCAGTGTGTACGGCACGGGAAACATCCGCTTCGGTGAAAAGGCCCTCCTGTACCCCGGTCAGCATCTTGAAACGCAGGCCGCCGCCACGATCATCCTCGGCGACGGCATCGTTCTGTCGCGCGGCGTCCACCTCGTCGCGATGGCTGGCATCACCGTCGGCGCGGGAACCATGATCGGCGAATACACGAGCCTGCGCGACGCGAACCACGCCCGCGTTGACGGACTCGCCCTGCGCGACGCCGGCCACACCGCCCAGCCCATCACAATCGGCTGCGAAGTCTGGATCGGCCGCGGCGTCACCGTGCTCGGCGGCGTCACCATCGGCGATGGGGCAACGGTCGGCGCAAACGCCGTCGTCACCCGCGACGTCGCTGCCGGACACACCGTCGGCGGCGTTCCCGCCGTGCCGCTACGGAAGAGGAGGTGACCGGTGCGCTACCTTCTTGTCACGCACATCGCCTACAGCCCGCAGCCCGGCGGAGGGTCGGAGCTTGACCGCCTTTGGGCCGAAGACCTCAAGGGCCTTGCGGCGTCCGTCGGCCCGGTCACGGTCGCTGCGCCCGCCGTCTCTGCGGGCACCCTGCAGGCCTGGGGAACAAGCCTCGCGACCCTTACTGCCACCGACGGCATCACCTTGGTACCGCTCCCTGTGCGCCGCGGGCGCTTTGACCCGCTCTACGCCGTCCGCCTGCGCCGCGCGCTTCGCCGGGCGGTCGCGGACGCCGACCTCGTCCACACCTCCAACCTCTTCGCGCCCGATACGGCCCTGTATTTCGCGCATGACCTTGCCGTACGCAGAGGCAAAAAGACGTTGTTCGTGGTCGCTGAAGACTTCCCCGACATGCTCGGCTGGGAGTGGGTTCGCACCGCCCCCAACGGGCTCGAGCGGTGGCGTCGCGCGCATACCCTCGCCCGCACCGACCGCGCCGTCCGCCGCCGTGTCGCGAACGCCTCGCTGACGTTCCTGCATACCCCCGCCGCAGTCGCGCGCTATCGTCTCGACGCGGCCAATGCCATTGCCATTCGCCAGCCCGTGCATGAGAGTGGCGACGTGATCTCCGCAGCCCGCCTGGAGGCGCGCCTCAATGCCGCCGTTGGCGGACGCCCCCTGCGCCTCATCGCCGCCGCGCGCCTGCGCCCGCTCAAGGGCCTCGACTTCCTGATCCGCGCCGTCGCAATCCTGCGGGAACGAGGCGTCGCCGTCGAAGCGACCCTCTACGGCAGCGGGCCGGAGCAAGCCAACCTACAGGCGCTCATCGCGCAACTTGATCTCTCCGCAAGCGTCACCCTCGCCGGCCCGGTCGCTTCCGGCCCGGAGCTCCGCGCCGCGCTCGAAGCCGGCGATCTGTTCTTCATGCCGCATCTCACCGCCGACTTCGGCCGCGCGTTTTTCGATGCCATGGCCGCCGCGCTTCCGGTCGTCGCGTTCCGTTCTCCGGCGAGCGAAGACACCGTCCGCCACGCCGTCGACGGCCTGCTCTGCCCCATGGCTGACGCCGAATCGCTTGCCGCCGCCATCGCCCGCTTCAGCCTGGACCGCGACCTGCTCGCGACGGCGTCGGCCGCTGCCCGCCGCCGTGCAGTCGAAAACACACGCTGCTTCTGGAACACTTTGCGTGCCGGCTGGATCAATGAGCTCTTTGCGGGTACGAGGTTGTAACTTCTTGCTGTAAATGACAAATAACCCGTTATAAGTGGTCGGTTCTGAGTAGTAACTCGTGACCGATCACCGAGAACTCACAACTGATCACAACCCACCTACAATACCGGCGACTCGTTTCCCAGCATCTGCTTACGAATCACCTTTACGGGCGCAAACCCTTGCCGCATAAAATCGTCGTGAAACTTCTGCAAATTGAAGCTCGCGCCTTGTTTCACACGAACGTCTTCGCGGAGTTTCATAATTTCCAACTTACCGAGGGTGTAATACAAATACAGGGCGTCCGACGTTCCCCGCTTGGCTTCCATCAACCCTACAGGTTTGGCTTGATAGCCTTCCGTCACGAAGAAAGTCGCAGCCTCGTCAAAGCTCATTGCTCCACCCACGCCTGTGTGCATGCGGATGGACACCACAAAGCGGGCGTCGCGCAGCAGCGCATCCACAAGTTGTCCCAGCCGGATCAGGTTCGCTTCCCGCGCGTCCTTCGCCCCTGTACCCGGCTGCCCGTAGCCTTCGTCGAGCATCATCTGCTCGCAATAGTGCGCCCAGCCTTCAATATTGGTGTTGGCTCCGATCAACTTACGCACTTTACTCGGCACCTGCGGGCTCCAGAGAAACTGCACATAGTGTCCGGGATAGGCCTCATGCACGCTGGTAGAAATAATGGTACCTACATTAAATACTCCGAGATATTCCGCCGTGCGTTCCGCAGTCCAGTTCTTTTCTGGCAGCGTGACATTAAAGTAAGCCCGCGTCGAGCGCGTCTCAAACGGTCCCGGAGGGTCCATGCTGGCTTGCGTCGTGGCGCGCATAAACGGCGGCGTTTCTTCGAGCACGGGCTGTACGTCACTCGGAATGGTAATAATCTTTTTCGTGCGAATAAATTGCGTCAGCGAGTCGAACGTACCATGGAAAGCCGGCAACAACTCCCCGCCGGCGGGATGGTCGCTTGTCAACAGTGCGAGCACTTGCTGCGGCGTCTTTGCCGGATCGATTTGCCTGGCGACGCGGGCGAACTCCGCCTGATTTTTGTGGAGGTCGTCGGTCGCAATCTGCAGCAAGCGGTCCAGCGGAAGGTCGACCATCTCATTCAGCGCGAGAGCCTTCGCAAATGTGTCGGCACCGTAGCGGAAATCGCCATTCGAGCGCGTCAGCAGGTCCGTCTGCATCCATGCGCCAAAATCCTGCAAGGCCGAGATCACCACCGCATTGGACTTCGCAAACTCCGCCTTGGCAGGCGCATCGTCGGCATCTTTGAAGGCGTTCGGCACATCGTTCTGGAAGAAGCTCACGATGTCCGCGATTTGTTCGAGCGCAATTTCCGTGTAGATTTTGGGCGGATTCCTAAGATTCGCG
>CALMON010000022.1:9611-35007 GCA_937871785.1 uncultured Granulicella sp. | reverse complement strand
CTATTACCGACCGCAGTCGCACGTTCGCCGAGGCGAACGGCCGCTCCATCAGCGTAAAGATCGAGTTCGTCGCCCCGTTCACGTAGGTGTTCGGGTCCCGCTCCAAAGGCTTGATGGTGTCGAGGTTCAGCTCCGCCGCGCGAATGCTGTTGAGCAGGATGTCGCGGTCCGCCGCCTGCGCGCCGTCGAGCCCGTCAGCAGGAATGGCCTCGATCTTTTTCTCCCACGCGCGCAGATCGGCGCCCTGCTTCTTCAGCGTCGCCGCGGAGTAGTCTTCGAGTAGCGCGTCATACTCATGCAGCCCCGCCGCCGTGCCGGCCGTGGGCTGGTATTTAAAGTAGACCTGATCGAAATACTGCGTCGAAAGATAGTCGAACGTCTGCGACGCCCCATCGGCGGCCAGCCGCTGTCCGTCCGCCCCTGCTGCTGCCATCGTCATGCCCAACACCGCCATCGCCCACAAAGTACGCATGGGCGTATGCTACCGCGTCTCTGCAGGGACGCCAAAGCCACTGCCCCGATTCTGAAGGTATAGAGCCTTGAAGGCTTCGCCTGATTCAACGCCTTCGACTGGCGCAAGCTGTGGGACTGGGGTTCGCCGGCAACCTTCGGTGACGTCGGCTGTGGAACCGGCTGCTGCCCTTTTCCTCTGCCGCGACGCCCAGGGTGGCCGCGGCAACGGCGCAAACACCACCGCGTTCACGCACAAGGGCGACGACGAACAGGCCGACCACGGCGTATGGCTGTCCGTGTGGGTCGACGATGCAGACAAGGTCCATCGCGACTGCCTAGCCGCCGGGCACCCGCGAAGTCCACGTTCGGCGCCCGGACGGACACGTGTTCCGCGCCCGCCAAACGGTGACAAAGCTGATGGCTGACTCGGGCGCTTCCGTTGGCTATCCAGCACTCACATCCAACGCCGCCAACAACTCCCGCGTCTCGCGAATGACGTCCTCCGCCTGTGCTGAACTCAGCGGCCATTTGAGCACGCCCTGCGGCGTAAACTGAGCGCCGTTCCTGGCGTTCTTCGCGACCAGCTTCATCAGCATGCCCGCGTTGATGCCGCGACCTTCGGTGGCCGGCGCGGCATGAACTTTCTCGCCAAATGTAACGTACAGCATGTCGCGCATGGTCTTCATCTTGCCGGCCTGCGCAGCGAGAGGCGCACCCGCCGGACGCGGGCCCGCCACTTCGCGAGCGGCTTTGGTCGCGCTGGTTTCCGGCGTACGCAGCGCGGCGCGCGAGGAGAACGACAGCGACGCCGTTTGCGGGGCCTGCCCATGCCGCCCTGCCAACGACGGACGCGGCGCTGCAGGCGTGGCCCGGCCGCCCCAACCCGCCGTTTGCGGGTTGGCCGTCGCCGATGCAGGCTTCTTCGCCGGCTCCTCGACCGCCGTACGCTTCCGTTCGATCAGCGCAATGCCCAGCCTCTCGCACGTCAGCCGAATTTCCCCCGCGGCCAGCAGGTGCAGCACGCTTTCCGGAGGATCGCCGTAGCGGTCCTGCAGCTCCGCGCGCACGTCGGTCAGCGCGGTGTCGGACTCCGCGCCGGCGATGCGCTTGTACATGCGCAGCCGCTGATTTTCTTCGGCGATGTAGGAGTCGTCGATGCGCAGAGAAATACCGAGCTTCACCTCGACGTTCGGCCGCTCCTCGCGGCCCTGGCCCTTCAGGCGATTGACCGCTTCTTCAAGCATCGTCGTATACATCTCAAAGCCGATGGCCTCGATGTGCCCGCTCTGCTCGCCGCCCAGCATGTTGCCGGCGCCGCGCAATTCCAAATCGAGCGCCGCGATCTTGAAGCCCGCGCCAAGGTCAGAAAATTCCTTCAACGCCGCCAGCCGGCGACGGGCGATCTCCGTCAGTTGCTGCTCCGGCGGAATGAGCAGGTAGGCATACGCGCGCCGGTTCGAGCGGCCCACGCGCCCGCGTAGCTGGTACAACTCGCTCAATCCGTGGCGGTCGGCGCGGTTGATGATGATCGTGTTCGCCTTTGAAATATCGAGCCCGTTTTCAATGATCGAGGTGGCGCACAGCACGTCGTACTCGCCGTCCATGAACGCCAGCATCACGCGTTCGAGTTCGGCTTCGGGCATCTGGCCGTGGCCGACGACGACGCGCGCCGAAGGCACAAGCTCCTTGATCTTCGCGGCCAGCTCGTAGATCGTTTCCACGCGATTGTGTACGAAATACGCCTGCCCACCGCGTTCGAGCTCCATCTCAATCGCCGTGCGCACCAGCTTCTCGTCGAACTTCGCGACGATCGTCTGAATCGCCATGCGGTCGCGCGGCGGCGTTTCGATCACGCTCATATCGCGCAGGCCGAGCATGCTCATGTGCAGCGTGCGCGGAATCGGCGTCGCGGACATTGCCAGCACGTCGATCGAGGCGCGCATCTTTTTGAGCCGCTCCTTGTGCTTCACGCCGAAGCGCTGCTCTTCATCGACCACCATCAAGCCGAGGTCCTGGAACTTCAGGCTTTCGGAAAGAATCGCGTGCGTGCCGATCAGGATGTCGACCTTCCCTTCCGCTGTTTTTTCGAGCACATGCTTTTTCTCTTTCGCGGTGCGGAAGCGCGAAATCATTTCGATGTTCACGGGGAACTTCGAGAACCGCCGCTTGAAGCTTTCAAAGTGCTGGAAGCACAGCACAGTCGTCGGCGCCAGGATAGCGACCTGCTTGGAATCCTGCACGGCCTTGAACGCCGCGCGCATCGCGACTTCCGTCTTACCGTAGCCCACGTCGCCGCACAGCAGCCGGTCCATCGGCTGGGTCGATTCCATATCGCGCTTGATGTCCGCGACCGCGTTCAACTGGTCGTCAGTTTCGTTGAAGTCGAAGGCGTCCTCGAACTCGCGCTGCATATTTGTGTCGGGCGAAAACGCCGTGCCCACCGCCGCCGCGCGCTGCGCGTAGAGCTTCAACAGCTCTTCGGCCATATCCTGCATGGCCTTCTTGACGCGCGCCTTGGTCTTCGCCCACGCGGGATTGCCGAGCCGGTTCAGCACCGGCGCCGGCCCGGTGTCGGTGGAGCGATACTTCTGGATCAGGTCCAGCCGCGTGAGCGGAACGTACAGCTTTGCGTCTTCGGCGAAGTTCAGAATCATCAACTCGAGCGGCGCGGCGTCAGGCTGCTCAATACTTCGCAGGCCCTGGTATTGCGCAATCCCGTGCTCCACATGGACTACGTAGTCGCCCACCGCGAGGTCGCGGAAGTCCGAGATGAACGCGGCGGTTTTTGACCGTTTCGGCGCGGGCCGCGCGTTCACATCGGCGTCGTCGGAAAGATCGTTCGCTCCGATGACGACCACCTGCCGCACACTCCCGCCAAGCTCCAGAACCTGCACGCCGTTCGCAATCGCCGCCTTCACAATTACCGGCGTGCGCAGATCGCCGGCCAGGTAACTCGACTCCGAATACACCGTCGACGAGCCCGGTGCCTGCGTGCGCGAGCCCAGCCGGTAGGGCACGCCGTACTCCTGCATCAACCCGGCGAGCCGCTCCACTTCGCCCTGGTTCGGTGCGGCAATCAGCACACGAGCTTCCGCTTCCACGAGCTTCTTCAGCTCATCGAGCAGGTTTGGCACCGAGCCGTGGAAGCGCATCGTCGGCCGCGTCGCAAACTCCACTTCGCTCGCGTCCGAGCGGTCGCCATCAAGCACGTCTACCGCGCCGAGTTGGTCGAGCTCCACGCCGCAGTAGGTACGGATGCGATCCTGCAGCTCCCACGGGCTCAGGTACAGGTCCTCCGGCCGCACCAGGCTGCCGATGCCGGCGCGATCGTGCCGCTGCTCCACCTTTTGCCACCAGCGCTCCCCCTGGTTGTCGACCATGGCTGGCTCTTCGACAAACACGCGCGTGGTCGGCCCCATCAGCTCCAGCAGCGACGACCGCGCGCCCGTCACCGGCGCGTAAAACTCCCACCCCGGAAAGATCGTCGCGCCCCCGGCGCGTCCGGCGACGTGCGTTTGCAGCTCGGCGGGCGTTTCGCCGCCGTCCAGCTCCGCGCCTGCGGCGGTGCCCTTGCGCGTAAGCCGTGCGTTGATCGCCGTCAGCAGCTTGTCGGTCACCGGCGTTTCGGTCAGCGGCAGCAGCAACGCGGTCTCCATACCGGCACCGCTACTCTGCAACGACCTCTGTGAATCGGGGTCGAACTTACGGATCGACTCCACTTCATCGCCAAAGAAGTCGACGCGCACGGGCCGGTCCATTTCCGGCGAATACACATCCAGAATGCCGCCGCGCACTGTCACCTGCCCGGGCATTTCGACCACGTCCACGCGCGTGTAGCCGACCGAAAGCAGATGCTCCACCAGCATGTCGGGCATGTATTCTTCGCCCTTGCGCAGCTCCAGCGCGAGCGCCGTATAGTGGTCGCGCCCAAACAGCTTCATGCACGCGGCTTCGAGCGGCGCGATCACCAGGCGTATTTTGGCCGCCGACGCCTGCCCGCCGCTGGCGAGCTTCCACAGTGCGGCCGCGCGCCCTTCCTGAATTTCCGGGTGCGGCGACAGATTCTCAAACGGCAGCACGTCGTGCGCCGGCAGCCGCAGCACCTCGTCGCAGGCGAGCGCGCCGGTCAGGTCGCAGGCGGCCATCACGGCGGTGTAGAGCGCCTCGGCCGCCTTATTGTCTGAAACCAGCACCAGGGCCGGCCCGGCGTCGCGACCCCCCTGCCCGGCCCGCACCAGAAACGGCAGGTACAGCGCACGCGCCGTCGCGGTGAGCCCGGACACACGCCGGCGGCCCGCGCCCCCGGCCAGGTGCCGGCGCACACGATCAAACGCAGTGGAAGACTCGAGGTCCGCCAGTAACTCGCGGACGAAAGGCAAGATCATACAAACCCTAGTCTACCAAGTGGTCCCTTACTTTGCGCCTTCGGTCTCTTCCGCCAGCGTTTTGCCCAGCACGGCCTGCCCGTACTCGAGCAGCGTCACCATCAGCACACCACCGCAAACATTGCCAGCTACAGCCAGACCGAACCAGTGCGGATACGCGCTCCACGGCAGCGCGTGGTTCAGCACGGCAGCCAGCACTTCGCCCGAGCCGGCAATACAGTGCGCAAAATTTCCTAAGCCGACGACAAACGTCAGCAGCCAGATGATCGCCACCGAACCTGTAACGGAGTGAGAACCCGACACCAGCCATGCCGCCGTAGCGATGATCCAGCCGCCCATCACGCCGCTCCAGAAGATCGCTCCAGAAGGCAACGTCGCTGCCGCAACACCTAGCAGGCTGATCGTGTGCAGCGCCGGCGCAGGCAGGGCTGGCGTCTTTGCGATCAGCAGGGCAAATAGCAGAGCCCCCACCACGTTTGAAGGCAACACGATCGCCCATAGTCTCAGCGTGTTCCAGAGCTGTTTGCGTTCAGCCAGCACAAGTGCGACGGGATACAGGGTGTTTTCTGTAAATAACTGCGATCGCCCGATAATGACGACGATGAATCCCAGCGGGTAAAACATGCGCGAAATCGCGGTCGCGCCCGGCCCGTCGCCGAGCAGCCCAAGAATGAGACCCGTACCGAGTACCGACAGCCCCATGAACGTGCCGCCAGTCACGCCGGATAGGGCCAGCGATGTGTTCGACCGCTTGAGCTCGGCCTTGGCGTTCAGGGCGACCTGCTCGTAGATATCCTCGGCTGTGGGCCTCTCCAGGTCCTTCTGCTGCGAGGCGTCTCCGCTCGCCTCTTCGGATCCTTTGCCGGCGTCCTTCTGCTCGGCTTCGCTGTCTTGCTTTTCCTCGGGCATACGCAGGTCAGATGCATGCGCTGCGCGTGTGTCCGCCACGCGCCTGAATTGCTAAACTGGACCCATGCCCGTCGCCGTCGGTCTCGCGCCCGAAATTCTCGCCAAATACCAGCCCGTCATCGGGCTGGAAGTCCATGTGCAGCTGCTGACCAAGACCAAGGCTTTTTGCGGCTGTAAAAACGAATACGGCGGCGACCCCAACACGCACACCTGTCCCACCTGCCTGGGCCTGCCCGGCGCGCTGCCGGTGCTCAACCGCCAGGCGGTGGAGTACGCCGTGCTCGCGGCACGCGCGATCGGCTGCGAGATCCGCGAAACCAGCGTGTTTTCGCGCAAAAACTACTTCTACCCGGACTCGCCCAAGGGCTACCAGATTTCGCAGTTCGACAAGCCGATCGCCGAGAACGGCAGCCTGCTGGTGACCGATGCCGAGGGCCGTGAAAAGCCCATCGGCATCACTCGGCTCCATATGGAAGAAGACGCCGGCAAAAGCCTGCACGACGGCTTTGCGGATTCCGCCACGCGTACCTACATCGACCTGAACCGTTGCGGCACGCCGCTGGTCGAAATCGTCTCGGAGCCCGATCTGCGCACCGCCGACGAGGTCTTTGAATACCTCACCAAGCTGAAGGAAATCCTGCTCTACACCGGCGTGAGCGACTGCAACATGGAAGAAGGTTCGCTGCGCTGCGACGCCAACGTGAGCGTCATGCTCAAGGGCGCGGCTGCGTACGGAACGAAAGCGGAAGTCAAGAACGTCAACAGCTTCCGCTACATCCGCGCGGCCGTGGAGTACGAGATCGAGCGCCAGATCGAGGTGATCGAAAGCGGCGGGCGCGTGGTGCAGGAGTCGCGGCTGTGGAATAGCGGCGAAGGCCGCACCTATTCCATGCGCTCGAAGGAGCAGGCCCACGACTACCGGTACTTCCCCGAGCCCGACCTCCCGCCGCTTGTCGTTTCGGAAGCCTGGCAGCGCGACATCCTTTCGGCTATGCCGGAGCTGCCGGAAGCCCGCCGCGCCCGGCTGGTTGCGCAGTACAGTCTTTCCGCGCAGGACGCCGCCACCCTGACCACTGACCGCGAACTCGGCGACAAGTTCGAGCAAGCCGCCAAAGCCGCGAAGTCGCCGCGCCGCGTAGCCGCCATCCTGCTGAGCGAAATCACGGCGCGCCTACGTGTAGGCGGCCTTGAGCTTGGCGGCTCACCGGTCACGCTCGACGGTGTCGTTCTGGCCGCGGACCTTGCCGAAGCCGGGGAAATCAGCTCCAAGCAGCTCAAGCAGCTGCTCGACACCTGCTTTGCCGAAGGGCAGGACTTTGCGCACATCTACAGCCGCGACAAGCCGCAGCAGATCTCCGATACGAGTGCCATTGAAGCGCTCATCGACGCCGCGATTGCCGCGAACCCGGCGCAGGTGGCGCAATTCAAGGGCGGCAAACGCACCGTGGCAGCGTTTTTCGTCGGCCAGGTGATGAAGCTGTCGAAGGGCCAAGCCAACCCCGCCGTGCTGAACGAGCTGGTCGTCCGCAAGCTGGACGCCTGAGGGCGCGACACTCGCTCCTTAAACCTCGCCGCTCAGGCAGACGCAAACCACCACGAACACCGGCTGCGGAGCAAGACAACGCGGAGCACAGCCATCGTTCCGCACCACAGGAGCTTCCTGCGGTATCCTTTGGGCACCCCATGCGCCGCTCCGCCCACGTGTTTGCCCCCATTCTCGCGTCCGCCGCGCTTGCCCTCACCGGCTGCCGCACTCCGGACCCGCAGCGCTGCGTCGACGAGCAGAACCATGTTGTCGACCCCAAATTCTGCGCCAACCTTCCCCCCGGAGCCACCGCCGCCGGCACGCTCGACAACCATGGCGGCTATTACGACTCCGGCGGCTTCTTTTTCCCGCACACCTACCGCAATTACTACGGCGGCACCGGGGGCTCCCTTATGGGCAGCACCATGAGCGGCGGCAGCTACACGCCGCTTTCCGGCCACAGCTATTCCACCTCGACCGGCAGCGCCGGCGGCCGCAGCGCGTCCAGCTCGGGCACATCCCGCGGCGGCTTCGGCAGTTCATTTTCCAGCAGCGGCGGCCACGGCAGCAGCAGTTCCTGATTCACGCAGCACCGTGCCGTCGTCTTCCGCCCTTCCCCCAAACCCCATCGGACCGGGTGCCCTCATGAATCGCCACATCCTTACTCCCCGCGCCAACTGGCAGCAAACCGTCGAGTCGCAAGGCCTTACCTTCCACACGCCGGAAACGCTCGCTCCCGGAGCAAAGCCCTACTGGGATGAGTCCGCCTGCTACGAGTTCACCGCCGCCGAAGTCGACACGCTTGAAGCCGCCGCCAACCAGATGCAGGAAATGTGCCTCGCCGCCGCGCAGCATGTCATCGACAACAAGCGCTACGCGGAGCTCGAAATCCTGGCCGAAGCCGTCCCGCTGATCGAGTGGGCCTGGAACGCGGAGCCCCCGGCGCTGTACGGCCGCTTCGACTTCCTGTGGGCCGGCGCGCAAAGCAATACGCCGCCCAAGCTGCTGGAATACAACGCCGACACCCCCACCTCGCTGCTTGAAGCCGCGGTGGTCCAATGGTACTGGCTGAAGGACCTCGAGACCTCCACCCACCAGGGCGCCGACCAGTTCAACAGCCTGCATGAGCGGCTGATTGCCAAGTGGAAGGATGTCGCCAGCTACCTGTCGAAGCCCATCTACTTTGCCGCCGCCGACTTTCCCGAAGACCAGCTCACCATCGCCTACCTGCGCGACACCGCCGAGCAGGCCGGGCTGCAAACCCGCCAGATGCTGATGCAGGACATCGGCTGGAACGAGCCGCGGCAATGCTTCGTCGACACCGATCCTGCCGAAAACCAGATCAAGTCCATCTTCAAGCTGTACCCGTGGGAAACCATGATGGATGAGGAGTTCGCCACGCAGGCGCTGCGCACCTACAAGGACATGCGCTGGATGGAGCCGATCTGGAAAATGCTGCTTTCCAACAAGGGCATCCTGCCGATCCTGTGGGAACTGTATCCGAACCATCCGCTGCTGCTGGAAGCGCGCTTCGTCGGCGCGGGCTCCGACTGGCAGCCTGCCGCCGGCTGGGTGCGCAAGCCGCTCCATTCGCGCGAAGGCTCCAATATCGTAATGACCGGCTTTGACGGCACCGTCTTCCAGACGCCCGGACCCTACACCAACCGCAAGCTGGTAGACCAGAAGCTTTCGCCGCCGGCGGTGTTTCCGGATGCAACGGGGCTGCCGCGCTTTCCCGTGCTCGGCCTGTGGATGATCGACCAGGAGTGCGGCGGCATGGGCGTCCGTGAAGACGCCGGGCCGATCACCGGGAACCTGAGCAGTTTTGTGCCGCATTTCTTCCGGTAAGTAGTAAGGGAGGCCATCCTGATCGATTTTCGTATTCTGACCGAAACCGCCGACCGCGTCGTCATCCGTGCGCATGAGGGCGTCGCGCTGGATTACCTGCTGACCACGATGTTCGGCGGCGTGCTGTGCGTGCTCGCCGGGATGCTGTGGAGGAGGTCGCGGCTGGCCAGCAGCCTTCTGCTCGGCGGGATTGTGGGCGTGATGCTGATCTGCTACGGCGCGTTCGTTCGCGACGGCGGCATCGATTACACGCTCACCATCGACCGCCCCGCAAACCAGTTTATGGTGCAAGAAACGTACCCGAAGACCGGCGAAGCGGTGGCGTCGTCGGAA
Source organism: uncultured Granulicella sp. (assembly GCA_937871785.1). GTDB lineage: Bacteria > Acidobacteriota > Terriglobia > Terriglobales > Acidobacteriaceae > Granulicella. Next base: position 25,554 of record CALMON010000022.1, on the reverse strand, counting down.
ACCTACGCGCTCGATCAGGTACTACGCACCGACCTTGAGCCTTCTACAGGCAAGGGCGGCAACGGCGGCGCAATCCTCACCACGCTGCGGGACGGCACCGAGATCAACCCGCTCGGCAGCAGCAACCGGGAAGAACCCAACCAGATGTTGATCCTCGACACCATCCAGCGCTACACCGGCCAGCCGGTGCGGTAAGGACGAAGAGGATTCAGGAACACTGCCCAGATATGTTCCCGCTCCGCAAAATTCTTACGATGGTCATCCTGAGCGTGGCGAAGAATCTGCTTTCGTGAAATCGGCTCGAAGCCCCGAAAAAACAGATTCTTCGTTGTTTACGCGGATCATTTGGGAATGACGCCAGAAGAAGGTGGCCTACGAAGCGGCGACGGGCTCGGCAGCAACGGGCGCCGCGGTAGAGGCGACCGGCTTCGGCTTCGGCACAACCACCGGCTCGGCTTTCTTAGCTGGGGCGATGATCGCGTGGAGCGTTGTGCCTTCCATGCGAGGCATAAACTCGACCACGCCGGCCTCACCCACGTCCATAATCAGGCGATTGATGATCTTGTAGCCAAGATCGCGATGCGCCATCTGCCGGCCTTTGAAGCGCAGGCTGGCCTTGACCTTGTCACCTTCTCCCAGGAAGCGGACCGCCTGATTTTTCTTCGTCACATAGTCGTGCTCGTCCACGTTGACCGAGAACTTGACTTCCTTGATAACGATGATCTTCTGCTTCTTGCGGGCGGCGCGGTCAGACTTGTCTTTTTCGTACAGGAACTTGCCGTAATCCTGAATCTTGCAGACCGGGGGATTGGCGTTGGGTGAAATTTCCACCAGATCGAGCGCGCGCTCACGAGCCATCTTCAGTGCTTCAAAGGGAACCATCACGCCAAGCTGCTCGCCGTTTTCGTCGATGACGCGGACTTCGCGGGCACGGATACGCTCGTTGGTGCGGATAAAACTCTTGGCGGAACGCTTATCGATCGGTGGGATAGTCTGCCTCCACGGCGCGCCCTGGCGGCCATGCGTTATGAAGTGGTTGGATGCTCACGGCCAATTGCGGTTGCCGGAGATGTAAGCATTGGCGAGTATAGCAGATGGGTCGGAGTGCGTGTGCGAAGAAGGTCGTCAACCCGCGGCTGCGGCGCCTTTAACGGCCTTCTGCGGCGTGGAATCCAGCAAAAAGAAGCCGCACAGGGCCGCCACCGCCGCCAGCGCCGAGGCCAGCCACAGAATCTCCCGGTAGCCGACCAGAAACGCGTCGTAGATCACGCCCTGCAGCTTCGCGTCAGGGTAGCTGACCGCGGCCAGCGACGTGCGATTCGCTTCCACCTGAGCCCGCACGGCCGGCGCAAGGTGCAGGGCGGCCAGCTTATGGTCCAGGGCGTGGCTGAAGCCGAGATACAGCACCAGGCCGAACACCGCCACCGAAAGTAGGCTCGCCAGCCGCGATACAGCATTGTTCACGCCCGAAGCCACGCCGGCTTCGTTTTCCGGAACCGAGTTCATCACCGTCGTGGTGAGCGGCGCGACACTGATCGCCATGCCCAGCCCGAGCAGCACCACCGCAGGGAAGAAGGTCGTCCAATAGCTGCCCGTGTTGCCGGGAATCGTGTAGCCGGCCAGACCGATCGCCACGATCAGCGGACCGATGGTGAGCGGCCACTTCGCGCCGTACTTGACGACCAGCCTGCCGGACCACGTGGACAGCGCGAAAATGATGAGGATGAGCGGAAGCAAGGCCGCGCCGGCCTCGGTGGCCGTGTAGTGCTGTACCTGGATGAGATCGAGCGGGAAAAAGAACAGGATGCCGCCAAGCGCCGAGTACAGAAACAGCGTGATGAGGTTGGAGCCCGTAAAGGCCCGTGATTTGAAAATGGCGAGGCACAGCATGGGGTGCTTCGAGCGATGCTCCACAATCAAAAAGGCAATCAGGCAGACGAAGCCGAGAATGGCCGCCGTCACGGCGTGCGCGGGGCCCTTGGGACCTTCGATCAACGCAAAGGTGGTGCCGCCAAGCCCAATGGTAGCGAGCGCCGCGCCGGGGTAGTCGACATGCTCGCTGGCCTTTTCGTTGCGGCTTTCAGGAACGCGGAAGATGGTGATCAGCGCGGCAGCCAGCGCGATAGGCACGTTGAGAAAAAAGACCCAGCGCCACGAAGCATGCTCCACCAGCAGGCCGCCAAACACGGGGCCGATGGCGGCGGTCATGGTCGTAAGGCCGGACCAGGTGCCGATGGCCGCGCCGCGATCTTCTTCAGTAAAACTGGCGGTGATCAGCGACAGGCTGCCCGGCAGCAGCAGCGCGGCGCCTACGCCCTGCACGCCTCGCGCGAAAATGAGCGTGGTGGCCGACCCCGCGATGCCGCACCAGGCCGACGCGACGGCAAACAGAATGACGCCCATCAGGAACAGCCGGCGACGGCCGAAGCGGTCTCCCAGCGAGCCCCCTACCAACAGCAGCGACGCCAGCAGCAGAGCATAGGACTCAACCACCCATTGCACGTCGCCTACCGTAGCGTGGAGCGCGTTCTGCAGGGCCGGCAGGGCGACATTGACGGCCGTGCCATCGATGAACGCCATGCTGGACGCAAGAATCGAGGCAGCCAGAACCCACTTGCCAGTAGCAGCGGAGGAGGCTTGCGAGGGAGCGGCGGGTGCCGCGCGATTTGGGCCGGGAGTCTGGGTCATGCATTCTTTTGGGCGGCGCGGAAACATTTGCCCAGACAGCCCGCCTCTTTGATGCGGCCCCGAAGCTTCCGGTGCGTACGTTTCGGTGCGCACCTTCGGTTTACAGGATAGACAGTAGCACGATAGCCGGGACATGTCCGATGGGGTAAGCCGTCCATGCTATCGAATCGGGGCAGGCGCGGCTTGCGTCACGGAGAACAAGCTGCGAATATGACTCGGAACCAAAGAAATGCCGGAACGCCGCCGAAGCTGCCCATCGCCGCAGAGACGTGCCCGCCGTTCCCCAGGAGAGTCTCCCGTGGCCAAGCGCCGAATTCTTTTAGTCGATGATGAAGTGACCGTTCTGCTGACCATGAAAGCTGTGCTGGAAATTTCCGGCTTCGACGTGGAAACGGCCGCGAGCGCGCGCGAAGGCAAGTCCAAGATCAAGCTGCGCGAGTACCAGATGGTGATCACGGACATGCGGATGGAGTCCGATGCGGCCGGACGCGAGGTGATTCAGGCCGCGCGCGTGGCTCCGTACCATCCGGCGGTGGCGCTGCTCACCGCGTTCCCGGTGGACGCGGACGAGTTCGGCGACCTGGGCGCGGACAAAATGCTGGTGAAGCCGATGCAAACCCGGGCGCTGATCCAGTCGATCGAAAAGCTGATGGACAAGCACGCGGCCAAATTGCAGCGACTGGCCGGAGCTGCCGCGGCCCCGGAAGGCGCGGACGCCGCCAGCCCGAAGGCGAGCGGGAAGAAAGCTGTAAAGCCTGCCGCGAAGAACGCGGGCAAGGCCGTTGCGAAAAAGGCTGTCGTGAAGAAAGCCGCCGCGAAGAAGAGCGTCGCGAAGCGGACCTAGAGCCGTTTTCACGGAGACGTGCGGTTGCTGTTGTCTTTGCTTCTGGATAAGGTCTGGGCTTTGGCCCAGACATCAACACAAGGCGATGAACCGGGCTTCAGCCCCTGGAACTCGTCGTCCTGAACAGCTATACCAATCTGCTCTTGACGTTTGCCTGTAGCCGTAGTGCGTAGCCGCGCCGTGCATGGGCTTTCCTCCAAGGCTCACGGCTCGCAAGCTTGCCGCTCAGGCGAGCCCGTGGTTGCGTCATCGATGAGCGTAGATAACTCATCCGGCCGGTCTCCGCGGTCATCCTATACCTGGGCGCGAACGGCGAGTTGCCTGCCAAGACGACCCACGAGGACCGAGCATGAGTCTGCATGAAATTACCAAGGTGCGTAAAGATGTGGTTCGCCGCTCCCTGCGCGTGCGTTCGACCGAACTTCTCACGCCGCGGATGCGGCGCATCGTGTTTGAGTCTGACGAGCTGGAAGGCTTCGACAGCCCGTCCCCGGACGATCACATCAAGATCTTTCTTCCAGCCAACGCCGGCGAAACGCCTGTCATGCGCGACTTTACGCCACGCCAATGGGACATCCCCAACCGTACCCTGACGCTCGATTTCGCGCTGCATGAAAGCGGTCCGGCGACCGAATGGGCGCGCACCGCCAAACCGGGAGACCCGCTAGGCATCGGCGGCCCGCGCGGTTCAACCGTGGTGGCGGACGATTTCCATTGGTACCTGCTGGTGGGCGACGCCTCCGCGCTGCCGTCGATGGCGCGCCGCCTGGAAGGCCTGCGGGAAGGGGTGCCAGTGCATGTGGTTGCCGTTGTCGCCGACTCGGCCGAGCAGCAATCTCTGGCGACGCGCGCCGCAGCCACTACGGAGTGGATCGTCTGCATGGACGATCCACGCCAGCAGGCGTCCGCCCTGCGAGATGCTCTAGCCGCGTGGCCGTTTCCGGAGGGCGACGGCTTTATCTGGATTTCCGCGGAAGCCTCGGTGGCCCGCGATCTTTACACCTTCGTCGTCGACACATGGCAGCACCCCGCAGCCTGGGTGAAGGCCGCCGCCTACTGGACGCATCACGACACTGAGCCAGAAGCGGCTCACTGATCGCCTGAGACGTATCCCGTTCTATCTACCGGGTACCTGGGTTACAACCCAGGCTGGTTGGAGTCGGGCCTTCGGCCTGAACGAAGGTCCGCTCCAGCACACCTCAGAACAAGGCTTTGCCTCGTGAGCCGCTACTCGCCTACTGCATGGCCGGGTATGCCACCTTTGTCAGTTGCTCCGAAACGTTCCAAAGCTCCTTGGCCACCGCTTCATCGAGAGCCTGCGCGCGGGGGCGTTCCGGGGCGGGCGAGCCGCGGAAGTGGTTGAAGCCGTCCGGCCCGATGTATTCGCCGCCCTTCGCATCGGGAGACGTGGCCGCGTACAGCGTGGGCAGCGCGCCCGCCTCGTCCGACTGCGTCATCACCGGCGCGAGCAGCTTCACGATGCGCGCCTTCATGTCGTCGGCGCCCGGGCCGTTCGCAAAAATGGCCGTGCGCGAAATGCCGGGATGCACCGGGATGCTGAGCAGACTGCTGCCTTCGGCGGCGGCGCGGCGGTTGAGCTCCAGCGCAAACATCAGGTTCGCCAGCTTAGACGTGTTGTACGCATCCCACGGAACGTATTTGCGTTCGCTCTGCAGATTGCTGAAGTCGATCTTGCCGTTGCGATGCGCCAGCGACGACACCGTCACCACACGCGGCGCGGGTGCCCGCAGCAGCGCCGGCATCAGCAAACCGGTAAGCGCGAAGTGGCCAAGGTGATTGGTGCCGAACTGCCGCTCAAAGCCGTCGGCGGTCAGCTCGCGCGAGTTGAGCGCCATCACGCCGGCGTTATTGATCAGCACGTCGAGCTCCCCCACAAAGCTTTCTGCAAACCGCCGGATGGACGCCAGCGATGCCATATCGAGCGACACGACCGTGGCCAGCGCCCCGGGCACGGCGGCTTTCAGCTTCGCCAGCGCTCCCGCGCCTTTAGCTTCGTCACGCACACCCAGCAACACCTGTGCCCCATGGCGGGCGAGCTCCAACGCCGCCTGGTAGCCGATGCCGCTGTTCGCGCCGGTAACGAGAATGGTCTTGCCGGTCTGCGGGGTAATGTGGCTGGCGGAAAACTTCAGTGCTGGCATGCGGTACGCTCCTGGAGATGGAAGGACGAGGCGAAGCAAGGGATAGTTGACTGAGGGGTTTGGATGCGTCGGGACCAGATCCCGCTCCATAACTTTTCGTTCACGCCCGGCACAGAACGAGGTTCGCGGAGCAAGACTTGCATTTCAGCGGTACATCCCTCTAGTCACCCTGATGCATCTGCCATTACAATCAGGGGCAAGCTCGCTAAATTACTTTTGAGCGGGGGCTGTGCCGCCGATCCGGGGCGAAGGCGACACCGTGAAGGAGAAGGTCTTCTCATGAAATTGATGGCACGTATTCCCGTAGCCGCGGCCGCATTGCTGGTTCTCGCGAGCACGACCGGTTGCACCAAGCTGAAGGCACGCGACCAGCTGGTGAAGGGCGTTCAGTCGTTCAAAGCCGGCAAGTTCGAAGATGCCGTGAACCATTTTCAGACCTCGATCAACCTGGACCCTTCGTACGCGACGGCGCGCCTGGACCTGGCGGCGGCCTACAGCTCGCAGGTGATCCCGAACCTGATGACGCCGGAAAACCTGAAGGTTGCGCATGCGGCGCTCGATCAGTTCAACATCGTGCTGGAAAACAACCCCGGAGACCTCGTCGCGCTGCGGCAGATTGCTTCGATCCATCGCAGTATCCAGATGTTCGACCAGGCCAAGGCGGATGAAGCCAAGGTGATTCAGGCGGCTCCAAACGACGACCAGGCGTACTACACCATCGGCGTGATCGACTGGACGCAGGCATACAAGAACGCCACCACCGTGCTGGCCGCTGCCGGCATGACGGACATGGGCGACGGCAATCCCAAAAAGCCGAAAGACGTCTGCATGAAGATTCAGCAGCAGAACACCCAACTGGTGACCGAGGCGCTGCAGAACCTGCAAAAGGCTGTCGACATCAATCCCAACTACGACGACGCCATGCAATACCTTAACCTGAGCTATCGCCGCAAAGCGGATATCGAGTGCACCGACGATAACGCCCGTAAGGCCGACCTGGCCAAGGCGGACGATTGGGTCGTGAAGGCGACCGGTGTGCGCAAGCATAACGAAGAAGAGAAGGAAAAGAAACTCGGCGGCGGCGTACAGATGTAGGCCCCCTGCTTTCTGCTGAAAAGCCCTCCCCTGCGGGAGGGCTTTTTTCATTGTGGGATGCCCGCCGAAATGCAACTTGCCGTTCAGAATCGTGTCTCAAAGGCTGTACCGCTCGCCTCGCGAGCCAGGAGAACGACATGAATATCCATCTTCGTACCATTGCTCGCCGTACTGCCCAGGCTGTGGCGCTCGCCACGGTTCTTGCTGTCCCTGCCGCGTTGCTTTCAGCGCCGGCCGCCCAGGCGGAAGTCGTCATCTCAGTCGGCATCGCGCCGCCACCGCTTCCCATCTACACGCAGCCTGCCATTCCCGGCGACGGCTATCTGTGGACTCCCGGGTACTGGGCGTATGGCCCGGAGGGAGGCTACTACTGGGTGCCCGGCGTGTGGGTTCGTCCGCCGCAGGTGGGCGTTTTGTGGACGCCCGGTTACTGGGGTTGGGGTGGGTCGGCCTTTATCTTTCATGCCGGGTATTGGGGACCGCACGTAGGCTTTTACGGCGGTGTGAACTACGGCTTCGGGTTCGGCGGCGTCGGCTACGAAGGTGGCTATTGGAACCACGGGGCGTTTGCATACAACCGTTCCGTCAACAATGTTTCGAACGTCAATGTCACCAATGTCTACAACAAGACGGTCGTGGTAAATAACGTCAACAACGTGCATACCAGCTACAACGGCGGTCAGGGTGGCATCAACTACCATGCAAACGCGCAGGAACAGGCCGCGCTGCATGACCAGCACGTGGCCCCCACCGGAGCGCAGATGCAGCACCAGACATTTGCGCAGCAAAATCCGCAACAGCGCTTCAGCGCGAACGGCGGTCATCCAGCGGTAACCGCGGCCGCGACGCCGGCATCGTTCCGCGCCAATCCGACCAACCAGTCCGCGGCGTTTCACCCGACCACGCGCGAGGCCAACCAGGACCAGCGCATCTCGAACGGTCTGCGCAGCGGGCAGATCACCTCAGGCGAGGCAGCCAAGGCGGATCAGCGGCAAGCGAACATCAACCAGCAGGTGCATGCGGACCGTACGGCTAACGGTGGAACGCTGACCGGTCAGGAACGTCAGCAGATTAATCGTGAGCAGAACGGCGCCAGCCGTCAGATCGGCAATGACGCCCACAACGGGAACAGCGTAGCTCCGAACGCGGTGAACAATCGTGAAGCCAACCAGCAGCAGCGGACGGCCCAGGGCCTTCGCAGCGGGCAGATGACGTCGGGCGAGGCCGCCCGCACCGACCAGCGGCAGGCGAATGTCGATCAGCAGGTGCATAACGACCGTGTCGCCAACGGCGGTGCGCTCAACCAGCAGCAGAAGCAGCAGGTGAACAAGGAACAGAACCACAACAGCCAGCAGGTCAACAACGAGAAACATAACGCGGCGGCAGCGCCGAGAGCAGAAGAAAAGAAGAAGTAGATCCGTCTCACTCTGCGGCAAACGCGACTGGCTTCGGCCAGTCGCTTTGTTCGCGGGAGCGCAAGCAGTTCGGGAAGCCGGCTCAAGCGTGACAACTCCTGGTTGGCTACACTGGAGTTGTGTTTTCCACCGTCCAACGCGCTCGCTTTTCAGTCGTACTCGTAGGGGCTCGCAACCCCGGAAACATCGGCGCGGCAGCGCGCGCCATGCAGGACTTCGGCTTTACCGATCTGCGGATCGTGAATGAGTATACCGTTCCCCTGGAGGCGGCTACCCTCGAGATAACCGGAACGGCTGCCAAGGCAGGCGTGGGCGCCGCTGCGGTGCTTGCACAAGCCCGGTCGTTCTCTCATTTGGCCGACGCGATCGCCGACCGCACCCTTGTGATCGGCACTTCCGCCATCGGGGAGCGCGCCATCGAGCATCGGCTGCTTCCGCTGCAGCAAATGTGCGTGGAGATCCTCGAAAGCTTACGCGTTGATGCCGAGGCGAAAGTCGCTCTCCTTTTCGGCTCGGAAAAAACGGGGCTTACGCGCGACCAGCTCAGCTACTGCTCGGCATTGGCCACGATCCCCCTGTTTGCGCCGCAGGGCAGCCGTCACCTCTCGATGAACCTCGGTCAAGCAGTAGCCGTTTGCCTGTACGAGTTGACTCGCGGCGGCTTTGAGGACGCTCGCCTGTCTCGTGAGAACATTGCTGCCGAGGCCACCGCCGGAGACCGTGAACGGCTTACGCGGCTTCTTGTCAACGTGATGGACGCCACTGAATACAGCCGGCGTTTCCCGGCAAACGCCCAGGAACACCTCGTTCGCCAACTCGCACACTCCGCAGGCAAAGCTCACGCAGAAGCGGAAACCTGGATGGGCCTTTTCCGGCAGATTCTTTGGAAGCTAGGCGCGGAGAGGCGGTAGGCTGCTGGCGTGCATGGTGAACAACGCAGCCATGGACTTGACCGACACCCGTCCGTGGGCGCGACCTCCTGAAATCGACGCCGCCCTACCCTGCTGCAGCGGGTACTCGGCCGCCGGCCGCCGGCTTTGCACCCGCGAGGTGCTCCGCTCTGCGGGAGCGCGGCACTGCCTTCCTTTTTCGCGCCGCCCGCATCCGACTGTTGGGGATCGGCGTACCTCAAGAGCACATCCCGAGGGAAAGATCATGGCAAGAGGAACGAAGAGTCTGGCGCTGGGCGGAGCGGCTTGCGTGCTGGCCGGCTGCGTGGCGGCCGGTGGCGGATTGACGGGCTGCAAACACACGAACACCACCATGGCATACGGTAGCGCGATCAACACGTTCTACTCGGCGCACCCCGCCTGTCTCTGGCCCGATCCGATAAAATTTCCCGTGCAGGTCGATACCAAGAACGACACCAAAACGTCGGGCTATGACGCTCTTGTCGACCAGGGCATTCTGCTGCGTACGACCGGGGAAAAGAAGGTATTCATCTTCGGCAGCAAAGAAGTCACCAACTATGACCTGAACGACCGCGGCCGCAGCGCATGGACTCCTGATTCGACCCAACCCGGTTATGGCAATTTTTGCTATGGCCATCGAAATGTTTCCACTATCGACAGCTCGACCCCGACCACCGCGCAGGCCGGGGCGACCACGCAGCTCTCCTACCACTACACGATCAGCGGCGCTCCTAATTGGGCGCTCGCCGCGGAAACGCAGAACGCGTTTCCTGAGTTAAAGGCAAATCTGGCGGGGGAGTCCACCGGCACGGCCACCCTGGTGTACGGAAGTGGAGGTTGGCAGATGCAGGCTCCGCCCGCAAAAGCGCCAAGCGCCTCCGTCGATGGAAAGATCGCGGAATAAACGATCAGCCCCAGTTCGGCGAAGCTTCCCGGAGGCTATTTACCCGGGTGGCGCTTGCCTTATGGAGAATCGTCATCCGGAACGAAGTAAGGGCTCCGACTTCCTGCGGAGTGCACCCAGAAGCAGGAAATCAGGTCCTTCGCTTTGCTCAGGATGACCATGGGTTGGGCCACGCCCGAAGCAAAGCGGTCTAGAACAGCTCGTCCGGATCGTTCGCGCCGTCGGACGGTCCATACTCGTAGATCACCCGCTGCGTGTCGTCGAATGGCTTTACCGCGTAGTTCACCGGCGGCACGTTGCCCGCAAGATACTTGACGAAGTAATCCCACCGCCGACGCATCATGTACTGGCCGGCTTCCGCATAGCCGTGGTGCTGGTTCGGCAGCATGATCAGGTCGAAGTCCTTGTTGGCTTTGATCAGCGCATCGACTACCAGCAGCGTGTTGTTGGGTGGCACGTTGTCGTCCATCGTGCCGTGCGCCAGCATCAGCTTGCCCTGGAGGTTTTTCGCGTAGTTCTCGTTGGCCTGGCTGTCGTAATTGCTGGAGCCGTTAGGGCCTTTCGTTTCAAGCCCCGCCCAGCGCTCCGCCCAGTCGTCTTCGTACTCGCGATTGTCGTGATTGCCGCTTTCGGCGATGCCGACTTTGAACAACTCCGGAAAGTGGAACATCGCCGACACCGTGGCGTTGCCGCCGCCCGAGTGCCCCCAGATCCCGACGCGGTCCATGTCGATCCATGCATAGCGCTGACCGAGTTCGCGAATACCGGCCGCCTGGTCGGGAATGGTGTCTTCGCCGAGCGCGGCGGGCGTGGACGCGTGCGCGTCATGGAAGCTCTTCGACCGCAGCGGCGTACCCATGCCATCGAGACACATCACAAGGAAGCCAAGGTCGGCGAGCGCCTGGTTGTCGCGCTCGGAGGAGTGAAACGAGCGTGGACCGCACGAGCCTTCCTGCGGTCCCGGGTACACGTAATCGACCAGGGGATACTTGCGGCTTGCGTCGAAGGTCGTCGGCTTCCACATGAAGCCGTACAGAGGTGTTTTGCCGTCGCGGGCCTTCACGGTGATGGGCGTGGGCGGCTTCCATCCGGTGGCCGTCAGCGCGGAAATATCCTGCTTCGCGAGCGGCACCAGAACCTTGCCGGTGTTGTCGCGCAACACCGCAACCTGCGGTGTTTCGGCGGTCGAAAACACGTCCACAAACGTGGACGCATCGGCCGATGGCGTCACGGCGTGATCGGCGTCTTCGGGCGTCAGCAGCGTCTGGTGTTTGCCGTCGAAATCCGCGCGGTAGTAGCGCGTAAAGTACGGATCGCCTTTTTCCTTGCCGGTCGCGTTGAAGTAGATGACGCGATTTTTCTGGTCGACCCGCAGCACCTGCGTCACCGGACCGTCGCCGTGCGTGATCTGGTTTTTGAGCTTGCCGGTGGTCAGGTCGTACAGGTACATCTGGCCGTAGTCGCTCGACTCGGAGTACCAGAGGAACTCGTTCGACGTGGGCAGATAATGCCAGTTCGAGCGGCCCTGGCCGGACTCATAGTAGGTCGGCACATGGTCGTGGAAAACCGTCTTGACCGCACCGGTTTCGGTATCGGCGACGCGCATCCACTCGTCCTTGTGGTCGCGGCCGGTGGAAAGAAAGGCCAGCGTCTTCGCGTCGGGAGCGAACTCCACGTCATCCCAGCCTGCGCCTCCGCGGCAACTGATGTCGTCGCACAAGGAGCTGCGATGCTGGTCGGGGGGCATCTTCAACCGCGTCACCTTGGCGGTGTCGACGTCGATCACCACGCGCTCGATCATGGTCACATCCGCGTCGCCGACGAGAGGGTACTTCCACTCTTCAAGCACGGGATGGCGGTTGGTGACGGGAACCAGGTACAGCGAACCGGTCTTGCGTTGGTCCTGCTGAAAGGTTGCGATTTTCTTGGAATCCGGCGACCACAGCACGATGGGCGCGTCCGAGTGCGTCCAGCCGGCGTTGTCGGTAGCGTAGCCGTAATCCTTCTGGCCGTCCGTGGTCAATTGCCGCTCTTCTCCGGTCGCGGCCACGCGCACCCACAGGTTGTTATCGCGGATAAAGGCCGCGTACTTCTTGTCGGGAGAGGTGTCGAACGGCGCGCGCGTGCGTCCCGCCGGGCGTGCCGGCCGGGCTGGCGGCGTTTTTACGGCATTCGCCGCGTTCGGCTGCGCGTTCATTTGCGAGTTGCCACCCGTTTCTGTGGCGCTGCGGCCGAGCGCGGGGGCCTGCCCGTTGGGCGCCTGCTGCGGCTGCGCGGGCTTCGCTTCGGGCGTGGGAACAGCCCTGGTGCAATCGCCGCCGGCCGTGCAGTGGACGTTGCCGGCGGCGGTGTTGACGGTGTAGCCACCGCCCACCGCGTCAGGGACAAAGCCCGTCACCGGAAGGTGCTGGGGGTCGGGCGCGAAGCCCCCGTCGTTACGCAGCGCGTAGGCGACGCGCGCGTTGTCGAACGCAACAGAAGGCGCGCTCTTCGCGGGGTCCGCCAGCATATACATCGAGCCGTTCGCGCCGGGGTCGCGGTAAAACACGCGGCCGTCGGGCAGGTAGCGCACGCCGCTGACGGTGTGCTGCACCAGCGGCAGCACGTTGTAGTTCATCCAACGCTCGGCGTGGGCGTAGTCGTCGGCCGTCAAGGTGCGGCCGGTGGCCGGGGGTTGCGCCGGTTGTTGCGAGAAGGCGGCCAGAGCCGGCGACAGGAGCAGCAAAGCAGCGAGCGGCGAGTAACGAAGGACCATGGAACCTCGTGGACGACTGTTTCAACAGCATAAATGGCGGCGGCACCCCCGTGCACAGCCGGCCTTCCTGCGGACCAGTTCGCCAGCGACGCGCCCGCCCGCCGGAACAGCTCCGCAACCGCAGAAAGCCTGGCCAGTCCGAAACGCATCACACCACCAAATGCCGTTACGTACCGCGAACATCGTCGGTTCAGGCCCCAACGGTCTGGCCGCTGCCATCACTCTCGCCCGCCAGGGGGTCGAGGTCCAGGTGTACGAGCGCGCCGGAATCGTTGGCGGCGGCGTCAGCACGGAAGAGCTGACGATCTCGGGCTTTCACCATGATGTCGGCTCATCGGTGTACCCGCTGGGCATTGTGAGCCCGTTCTTCCGCACGCTGCCGCTGGAGCACTACGGCCTGCGCTACATTCAGCCGGAAACGCCGCTGGCGCACCCTCTCGACGACGGCACCGCCGTCACACTCGAACGCAGCCTCACCGCAACGGCCGAGCAGCTCGGCCGGGCCGATGGCAAAGCCTGGCGCACGATCATGGAACCGCTCACCGACAACTGGAGCGAGCTCGTCACCTCCGTCATGCATCCGCTGACCGGTCTGCCGCGCCATCCGGTGCGGTTTGCGCGCTTCGGCGTCTATGCCGGGCTGCCGGCCAGCACCCTGGCCAAATGGAAGTTCGGGGGCGAGCGAGCGCGGGCGCTGTTTGCCGGCAACGCGGCGCACTCGGTGCTGCCGCTCTCACACCTGGGCAGCGCGGCGACGGGGCTGGTGCTGGCGGCGTCCGCGCATACTTCAGGCTGGCCCCTTGCGGAAGGCGGCGCGGGCAAGCTGTCGCGGGCGCTCGCCAACTACCTCCATTCGCTAGGCGGCCGCATCTGGCTGAACGAGGAGATCGCTTCGCTCAGCGACCTGCGCCCCGCCGACGTCACCCTGTTCGACACCAGCACGCGTGCCGTCGACCGCATCGCCGGAGCGCAACTGACCGACAGCTTCCGCACCCGGATGCGCCACTTCAACTACGGTCCGGGAGCCTTCAAGGTGGATTGGGCCCTGCGTGAGCCGATCCCCTGGACCGCCGCCGGCTGCCGGCGCGCGGGAACGGTGCACCTCGGCGGGCCGCTCGCCGAAATCGCCGCTTCCGAAGCCGCCGCCTTCACCGGCAAAGCGTGCGGCAAGCCCTTCGTGCTGCTCGTGCAGCCAAGCCTGTTCGACCCGAGCCGCGCGCCGGTGTCCGCCGCCGGCCGCCAGCAGCATACGGCGTGGGCCTACTGCCATGTGCCCAACGGCTCCACGGCGGACATGACCGCGGCTATCGAAGCGCAGGTGGAGCGCTTCGCCCCGGGGTTCCGCGACTGCATTCTCGCCCGCGCCACACGCAACTGCGCGCAGCTTGAGGCCTGGAACCCGAACCTCGTCGGCGGTGACATTTCCGGAGGCGCGATGACCATGTCGCAACTTCTGCTGCGCCCGACCGCCTACCTGTACCGCACCAGCAATCCGGCGCTCTACCTGTGCAGCTCGTCGACGCCCCCCGGCGGCGGCGTGCACGGCATGTGCGGCCACCTGGCCGCGCGCGCCGCCATGGCCGACCACGGCGTATGACATTTGTCAGGAACCCTCGGGCTCCGTCGCGCGTACAGTCATAGCAGGAACCGACCACCCCTGTTCCGCGCGAGGCGACCGATGGCTTCCACGTCTCACCCTGCTTTGTTTCCCCCTACCGCGGCGGATGCCCGCACGTTTCCGGTAGCCGACACCGCAACCGGACTGCCCTGGTACCTGTGGACTTCGGTGGCGGCGCTTACGTCGGCGTGGGTAGGCGGCTCGTGGGACGTCGCCTGGCACCGCAGCATCGGGCGCGACAGCTTCTGGACGCCCGCGCACCTGATGGTGCAGCTTTGCGCCGTGCTCGCCGGCATCGTCGGTGTGTGGCTGGTGTCGCGCGCGACCTGGGGCCGCACGGCCAAAGACGCCCGGCTACGCGCCGCGTCGGTCAGCCTGCTTGGGCTGCACGCGCCGTTGGGCGTGTTTATGGCCGGCTGGGGCGGCGTGGCGATGCTCACCTCCGCGCCCTTCGACAACTGGTGGCACAGCGCCTATGGGCTCGACGTGACGATCATCAGCCCGCCTCATGTGCTGTTGTTGTTGGGCGTGCGCGCCGTGTCGATCGGCATCCTGTTCCTGATCCTGGCCGAGATGAACCGCGCGCAGGCAGGCGGCGCGCGCAATTTCCCGAAGCTGCAGACGGTCTTCCTCTACGTCGGAGGCCTGATCGTTCTGGGCCAGATGTTTTTTCTGCAGGAACTCACCTGGGACGTCTTTCTGCACGGAGCGGGGGCCTACATCGGCATCGCGATCGCCGTTCCGGTAGTGCTGGCCGCTATGGCCCAAACCTCCTATTTCCGCTGGACAGCCACGACGCTCGCCGGCCTGTACGTAGTGCTTACGATCGCTGAAATCCTGATTCTGCCTTTGTTTCCCGCGCAGCCCAAGCTCGGTCCGGTCTACTACCCGGTGACGCACCTCGTCCCGACCAAGTTCCCCATCCTGCTCGTTCTTCCCGCACTGGCGCTGGACCTTTTCTGGCAACGCACAAAGCGTCTGAAATCCTGGCAGATCGCGGCTGTTTCCGGGGTACTCTTTGTAGCGGTGCTGGTGGCGTTCGAGTGGCCGTTCGCTGACTTCCTGATGACGAAACACGCCGCCAACCGCTTCTTCGGGACTATCTATTTCGACTACGGAACGGCGCCCAACGACGAAGATCTGCGGCGTATCTTCTGGCACCCGCAAAGCGGCTGGCCGCTGGTGCGCGGGCTTTCAATCGCGACTGCCTGCGCGATGCTGTCCACCTGGTTCGGCCTCGTGTTCGGGCGCTGGGCGCGAACGGTGCAGCGATGACGCGCGGCCTTCGTCCCATGCGCTGGCTGCTCCTGGCCCTTTGCCTCATGAGCGCCGCCCCGCTCGCCCGCGCGCACGTCGGCAGCAAAGATGTGTTCGAAAATCTGCAGGCCGGGCCCTACAAGCTGTTCGTCACCGTGCGCCTGCCGAACGTGATTCCCGGCATTGCGACAGTCGATGTGGAAGCAGCCGGCGAAGGGCCCGATGCGCTCGAAATCACGCCGACGCCTCTGACCGGAGAGGCCTCGCGCCACCCGCCGACGGCCGACCGCATGG
>CALMON010000022.1:0-9601 GCA_937871785.1 uncultured Granulicella sp. | reverse complement strand
GCGGTGCGCGAGTCGCGGCTCGTGCCCGGCGTGCCGGCCGACGGTGTGCATCGGCGACGCGCCGGTGTCGCCTTCGCTCTCGGGTTGGCCGTCGCGGTCGCCAGCGTCGCTCTGGGCGGCTGGTGGTGGCACAGCGAGGCGGTCGGCTACGCGGCCAACATCTTCCGGCCGAGCGACTTGTGGCCCACGCTCGAAGGCAACCAGCTTCACCTTGCGATGAGCGAAGCGAATCCGAAACCCGGCGCGTGGAAGCCGCTCGCGACCGACAAACTGCTGCTCGATGACGGCAAGCCGATGCACCTGTACGCAATTCGCTGGCCGGCGATGGACGCGGCCTTTCACCTGCATCCGGTGGTCGTCGGCAAGGGGCAAGTTGCGGAAACGCTGCCGTCAATGCCGCCCGGCGACTACAAGCTGTTCGCCGACGTCGTGCTGTCGAGCGGCTTTCCGGAAACGCCTTCCGCCATGCTGACGGTGCCGGTGGGGATGTCGTCAGCCGCTCTCGCGCCGGATGACGCTTCGGCCTTTCCACCGCCGCTGCATGGGGTGCGCGACGACGCAACATCGCAGCCGGGGAACACGTCCGTCGCCACGCGCGGCGGTCTGCTCGGCCCTGACTACAAGCTGCCGGACGGCTACACCCTGCACTGGGACGTCCCCGCCTCGCTTTTGGCGAACCAGGCTTACAGCTTCCGCTTTACACTGCTCGACGCGGCCGGCAAGCCCGCGGCCGACACTGTTCCTTATCTCGGCATGGCCGGCCACGCGGCGTTCGTCAAAAGCGACGGCACGGTCTTCGCACATACGCATCCGGACGGCTCCGCCGCCATGCCGGCCATGATGCTCGCCAATGGCGGCGGCAGCATGCGCATGGAGCCGGGCTCACCGCGCGCGATCCCGCCGGAGGTCGCTTTCCCGTACGGCTTCCCCAGCACCGGCAGTTATCGCATTTTCGTGCAGATGAAGCACGGAACGACCGTCGAAACGGGCGTTTTCGACGCACAGGTGCGATAGTGAGACCTAGCTGAACCTCAACCTTTTTTGATGTAGAAAGACAGGCGTTTGCCTTCTTGTTGTCGTTCTGCAGCGCAGCCAGGGAATCTGCTGTTCGGTCGAGCACTACACGATCAGGAGAACCGCTCTGGACGTCGATGTTTCTGCTTGTCATCCCGCGAGGACCAGTCTCTGCCTGGCCTCTCTTTTCCCGAGATAGAACTCTCGGGTTCTTCCATCTGCGAAAAAGACAAACAAGCAGTTCCCTGCGGGATGACCACCAGAAAACATTTCGCCCGGCACAGACTTCAAGTAACCCTTGAACCGATGTTAACCAGCGTGGTTCCCCTGGCTCCGGTTACATTTCCAGCTCTCCCGGCTCCCCAGGCAAAATCCGTTCGCGGCGTATCCGGCGCAGCAGCCGTGCCGGGCGCAGCGCGCTGGGGAACGCGAACATGGCCGTCATAAAGCCGCTCCAGGTGTCCTCGGCCAGCTTTAAGGACGCCGGAAGAACGTAGGCGTTCATGATCAGCTCCGAAAGGATGAGCGACGAAGCCGCCGCCATCAGGCCGTAGTTCTTTGCCAGAAAGTACGTGACAATCACGGTCAGGCCGGTGCCGACAATGTAAATACGCGCCAGCCCCTGGTGCCGGTTGGTCGCCTGCAGCAGAGTCGAACTCGTCGACCAGCCGGAGTAAAACAGCACGCTGATCATCAGCACAAACAGCAGCCCCGGGCTGGGAGGGACTTTGTGGTGCGTCCATCGCGGCAGAAAGAATGGGCCCAGCGTCATCATCACCGCGATCAGCCCCAGCCCGACCAGCAGCGCCATCTGGCAGGCGCGCCGGTGCAGTGTGCGGACGAGCTCCATTTTGCCGGCGCCAAAGGCCGCGCTCAGCTCTGGCCAGAACGTCTGGTTGACCAGTTGCACCATTTGCAGGGCCACCCGCGAAACCTGCCGCGATGTGTTGAAGATCACCACATCGGTCGGTCCGAGCGTGTATTGAATCGCCAAAATGGTGCCTTGAATGTTGAGCGAGTTGCCGATCGGGAAGCCCATGAACGCCACGGCCGGAGCGAACATGCGCCGGATCTCGGCCCAACTGGCGCGGTCCCAGCCAAACTCGATCCAGGGCAGATCGCGACGCACCATGACACCGAGCACCAGCGTTCCGACCACGTTGGTCGCCGCGAAGCTGACCGCTGCCGCCAAGGGCCCACGTCCCATCACCACCGGGACGATCATCGCCACGAACGCCACCAGCGTGATGCAGCTCTTGATGAACGTGCCGTACGGGTAACGCCCCACACAGGTATACGCCGCGCCGAGAAGCTGCTCCAGTTGGCCGAAAAGCACTGCCGCCCCCAGCGCAAAGACGATCCAGCGCGCGTCGTGAGCGGACATCGTGGTGAGCCCAAACCACTTGGCCGGAACGATCATCATGGCCCCGGCCAGCAGCGCCACCATCACCACGCAGATGATCGAGATCAACCACCAGCAGCTTTGAAATACGCGCAACGCGGAGTCACGGTCGTCGCGGCCCATGAACATGGTCATCTCGTTGCTGGCCACCGAGCCGAAGCCGATGTTCGACATACTCAGGTTGGTCGGGATGGCCGTGACCGCGATCCACTCGCCGTACAGGCTCGTGCTCCAGAAGTGCAGGAAAACCGGCACCTGCACCAGGGTGATGACGGACCCGGCCAGGCGGCTGACCCAGTTCGACAGGAAGCCGAGCGTCATGCGCCGGCTGGTTGCCTTGTCCACCGCGCTGGAGTCGTCCTGGGGCACGCCTTATTCTCGCACGCCTACAGAGAGCGCAATTCCCGATCCAGCCGCAGCTTTTCCTGCATGAACTGGTCCAGCATGGCGTCGTCGGCATTGCGCTCGGCAGCGGCGATCAGGGTCCGCAGCTCGCGCTGGCGACGCTCGGAAAAGCTCCGCCGCAGTTGCATCAGCGAGTGCCGCACCTGCACCGCGAGGGGGTCGCGCGACTCGTCGCTGGGATCGTGCAGCGCCACCGCCATCATGGCGCGGCCGGCGTCGTCCGTGGCGACGTCCATCGGATTGTCGGGGGCCGGCGCGTGCACCAGGATCTCCACCAGAGTCGAGGAAGCGAGGCCCACGTACCATTGCGGGTGCGCCGCCAGCTCATCGGCTGCCATCTGTCGCGCGGAGTCGGCTTCCGGCATGACAAGCGCGCGCAGCAATGTGCGCTCAAGCTCATTGAGCGACGCGGCCTGCGGAGCTCGCACGCTTTCCAGCCGCTGCGACGCCGCGCGCCTTACCTCCTCGTACAGGATGGACGACTCGATACTCAGGCGTTGCGCCGCATTTTTGACGAACTCGTCGCGCTGCAAGGAATGCGGTAGCCGCCGAATGTGCGGCAGCAGAAAATTCATCGCGCGCACCTTCGCCTCACTGTTGTCGCCCGGGTGTAGCTGGCGCGCGCGGTCGATGAGGTAGTCGGCATATCGCTTCGCGCCGCGCAGCGCGGCCGAGTACCCAGCGACGCCGTGCTCCTTCAGGTAGCGGTCCGGGTCGAGCCCGCCTTCGAGCGTCATCACCCGAACCTCGAAGTCCTCTTCCGTCAACAGCGCCAGCGTCTTTTCGGCGGCGTTGGCACCGGCGAGGTCGGGATCGAAATTGAGGATGACCCTCTTGGTAAAGCGCGACAGCAGCCGCACCTGCGCTTCGGTAAAGGCCGTTCCGCTGGTCGCGATCACATTGCCAATGCCGGCCGTGAACACGGAAATGCAGTCCATCTGGCCTTCGACCAGCAGCGCAAACTGGAGCTCGCGGATCGGCGCCTTGGCTTTATCGAGATTGAAAAGAACGTTGCCCTTCGTATACAGCACGGTTTCCGGAGAATTCAGGTACTTCGGTCCGGCCTTCGGGTCGCCTTCTTCGAGCAGGCGCGCGGTAAAGGCAATCGTCTTGCCGGACTCGTTCGCAATGGGAAACGTGACGCGCTTGCGAAACTTCGCGTACATCGGCCCCGGGCTGCCGTCGGCCTGCTCCTTGGCGGAAAACAGCCCGCTGCCCCGCAGCACCTCTTCGCCGAAATGTTTGCCGAGCCGATCGCGCATGTCGTTGAAGCTTTCAGGCGCATACCCGATGCGGAATTTTGCGATGATGTCGGCATGTACGCCGCGGCTGGTCAGATATTCTCGCGCGCGAGCCGCTTCCGGAGCCTGCAGCGCCTGCTGAAAATACTGCGTCGCCGCTTCGTGGATCTCCAGTTGCTGCCGCCGCTGGCCGGCGTCGCGAGCCTCCTCCGCGGAACTGAACTGTCGCTGCGGCAGCGCGATGCTCATCTTCTGCGCGACCAGGCGGACCGACTCCGGGAAGCTGATCGACTCCATCTTCATGACAAACGCAAACACGTCGCCGGTCTCGTGGCAGCCGAAACAGTAGTAAAACCGCTTGGCCGCATTCACCGAAAAGCTGCCGGACTTTTCCTTATGGAACGGGCACAGCCCCGTGTAGTTCTGCGCGCCTGACTTGCGCAGCTTCACGTACTCGCCGATCACGCGAACGATGTCGGTCTGGTCTTTTACAGTTTGCGAAAAGCTGTCGGCCATGGGCTCCTGCGAACCTCCAGTGTAAAACCTCGCGGGCCTCCAGAGAAAGGCAGAGCTTCTCTGGCGTGAGAAGGACGCAGAACCGGAAGCGGTCGGCGAGTCTAAGCCGTTCTAAGAAAATGTGCAGTTGCCATCGTCTCTGCTTTCCGATGGGTCTGGGCTTTAGCCCAGACCTCAAGCGGGATGAGGAACCGGACCGTAGTCCCGAGACTCGGCTCCCTAAAGGCAATAGCAAATCGGCTTTAGAGGTTCCGACGTGTACGCAAGTAGGTCGTCGCGATGTCGATACGAGGCCCTACGGGTAGCCATTCGCCAGAGAGCTGCCCGAGACGATCGGCTCGGCGACCGAAGCAGCCGGACCGGCGACAACAGACCAGCGTCCGTCGCGCAAGGCCACCGTAGCCGAGTGGGGTAGAGAGCGGCTCAGTTCGAGGTTCAACAAGGGGAATGCTTTGCGGACAGCCGCTATTTTCGCCCATGCCGGAACGTGGATGTACACCGTTTCGTACTGCACTTCCTTTGCCTGACCGAAGAGCGCGACGTCAGCGACACCGATCCGCGTGATTGAGGCAACGTGGCGGCTTCCGTAGCAGAAGTTTCCGGAGCCCGGAGACGCCGACAAAGGTGTCCACTGCGACGCGCCGTATGTTGTGAGCGAGAAGACCGAGTCGGTGCCTTGCCTCGTTTCGCGGAGAAGGCCCGCTTGCGCCAGACTGCGAAATCCGTCGACGCGCCTCTGCTCCACAGCCACTACGCGATGCGGAAAGGGGAGTGGCTCCACCCACAAACACGAAGGCTCCGCTGCGGCGAAGGTGTTGATGGCGGCGGCCAACTCTGGTGCCGTAGCGGGCTGATCCGATGATGGCGCCACGGGGTGGCGCGTGGAAAAACAGCCACACACGACAACCGCCGCGACGACCGCCGCGACGATTGAACCGTGCGCCCGAGAACGCAGACGGGCGAGAGCGGAGGCAAACCCTCTGGGCGGAAGCAACGGCCAGCGGACAGAATAGCCGCTACAAACCCGGGCGAGCATTGCCGACAAAGCAACCTGGGCACTCATTGCCATAGAAAGTACGGCGCACCTACTTCACGGAGGAGAAACTCATGGGGAGGCGCTTCACTTGCTCCCGCGCCTGGTCTTCCGGGAGCGGTGTAAACGAAACAGTGTCGAGACCGTCCCTTTCCCGCACGTTGAGGTTGGCATTTCCCGGATTGCCCGGAAGGCCTCCACCTCCAGCCAGTTCCGCATCGCCAACCTGAATTCTCGTGATCTTGAAAGAAAAGAAGTACACCTTGCCAGCTTCGGCGGTTAAAGGCGCGACCGCGACGTTATCGCGGTCAGCTCTGGCTCCACCCTGACGACTCCCACACAGGGAGTGCTTGCCCGGAATCACTGAATATACAAAGTAAGACTTGCCACGGGTTGCGCCTACCCAGGCTCCGTCTGCGCCGAAACGAATCGTGGGTGCCGGGGACACTTCCCCGCCTACATCCTCAATGAAAACCACGGTGGCGACCTTTTGGTCGGCCGTCAGTGGCTCCGGCACCGCTTTCTTCGTTTTTACGGAGAACTGGACGTCCTCCTTGCCACAAGCGGCAGGCAGCGCGCTCGCTCGGATGCTGGCCGTGAGGACGCAAGCGATGAAAAGAAAGAAGCTGCAGCGCAAACGATTGTTGCTCATATTTCCGCACTCTCATTCAAAGATGCCGGACGGGTTGCGAGGAGTCTGCCGTTCGCAGACTCCTCAGGATCCCGTAACCATCATTGCCAGCGCTCTACTCCAGGTGTCAGCATACCCACGGTTGAAACATCCGCCGCATGGGCATAGCCGATCACTTCAGCGATGGAATCGAAGTTCAGCTCGGCGTCGCCCTTGACGAACATGACCTTTTCCTGCCGGGTTGAAAAAATCTGTGTCAAACGGGAACTGATGGCGTCTTTAGCAATCAACTGATCGTTGATTCGGTACGTCGGCAGCGACCCGGCATGCGATTGCACCTGAAGCACGATGGTCGCCGGATGTGGCTCTTCCGGAACGGAGGACTTCGCTGGTTGCGGCGACGAAGCCTTTAATCCGTTGGGCACTACCGGCACGATGACCATAAAGATGATCAGAAGGACCAACAATACATCGATCAGGGGAGTGACGTTGATGTCCGACTGCTGCGTTGAACTTCCTGTAGAGAACGACATGGCATGACCTCACTTTATTTGGAGTGAGTGTGCGAGCGCTCAAAAGCCTACGCCCGAAGGCATTACCTGCAGCCCAGGATAGACAAAGGCGGTAGACCACGTTGTGGAATACCGCCCTTGCGAGAGTCCTGCCTGAGCTTCACGACTCTACTGCCCTTGCTCAACGCGAGGCGTAATGATGCCGATGTTGGTGACGTCAGCGCTATGACCGAAGCCGATAACTTCCGCGATTTTACCGAAATCGAGGTCCTTGTCGCCCTTGACGAACATCACCTTCTCTTGCCGGGTCGAAAAGATTTCCGTCAGCTTCGGAGTGATGGACGCCTTGGCAAAGTCCTGCTCGTTGATCTTGTAGCCGGGCTCACCGCCACCGGGGCGAGACGTGACCTGCACCACGATGGTGCGGTCGTTCGGTGTGTCCTGAGTCTTGTTTTTCGGCGGTTGCGGGACAAGAGCATCGAGACCCTTGGGCGTAACCGGAACGATGACCATGAAGATGATAAGCAATACGAGGAGCACGTCGATCAACGGAGTTACGTTGATTTCCGAAACCGCTCCACCTGTTCCACCGCCACCCATTCCCATATGAAACCTCTCCTTGCTTCCGTAGAAGCTGGCTCGGGAACCCTTCCGAGCCTACTTGGTGTCGTCTTTTTCGGTGAGCATACCAAGCTGGCTTACGCCCGCGGTACGGACCGCGTCGATCGCGTCCATCACCTTGCCGTAATTGGCGCGGTTGTCAGCGCGCAGGTACACCGTTTTGTCGGCGTCCGCAGCGGTCTTTTTCGCCAGCAGATCGGCTACACGAGTACCGAGATCGGTCAAAGAAACCTGATCACCGCCAAGGAAGGTCTTGCCTTCGCGTGTAACCGCGACGACGATCGCATCTTCTTTGTTGGCGTTTTCCATGACTGTGGCTGCGTTCACCTTAGGCAGATCCACGTTCACTTTGTTGTTCAACATCGGGGTGATGACCATGAAGATGATCAGAAGCACCAGCATGACGTCCACCATGGGGGTCACGTTGATGTTCGAATTAACCTTCTTGCCTTCTTCCCTTTTTGCCATTGCCATGGGATTACTCCATCCGTGCGCCGCCGGGCGGCCATTGCACTACACCGGTTGGGAAAACTACCGCCGGGTCAGGCTCGACCCAGCGGTACAAAGTGCTCGCCAGAAAACCGTTTAGCGGTGACCCTGCTTGATGAAGTAGTCCACCAGTTCCGAGGAGCTGTTGTCCATTTCAACGTCGAACGCTTCCACCTTGTTCGTGAAGTAGTTGAACAGCATGACGGCGGGGATAGCCACAAGGAGACCAAACGCTGTTGTTACGAGAGCTTCCGAAATACCGCCGGCTACCGCGCCGATACCCGAGGACTTCTGCGTCGCGATGGCCTGGAAGGCGTTCAGAATGCCGGTCACTGTGCCAAAGAGGCCGATAAAGGGAGCGGTTGAACCGATGGTGGCGAGACCCGAAAGACCCTTCTTCAGCTTGGCGTGAACGATCGACTCAGAACGCTCCAAAGCGCGCTTCGAGCTCTCGATCTGCTCTTCAGTCACCGAACCGCCAGAACCGAAGCTGCGGAATTCCTGCAGGCCAGCGGTAACGACTTCGGCGAGATGCGACTTCTTCGAACGATCGGCAACCTTGATCGCCTCATCCAAACGGCCTTCCTTGAGCGCGCCGGCGACCTTGGGGGCAAACTCGCGCGACTGGCTGCGGGCAGCGTTGAAGTACAACGCACGATCGATGATGACGGCCAGGGAATAAATCGACATGATGAACAGGATGATGACGACGACCTTGGCCAGCCAGCCCATGTTCGACCACAGCTGCATGGGGCTGAAGCCGACGGCCGGCGCGCCCGCATCCTGGAAGTACATCGCCAGGGAAGCGGTGGAAACATGTGCGGTTTGTACGAGATGAGCGAGAATCACGAGGTCTTCCTCCAGAGGGTAGTCACAAATCAGAATCGAGAGCTTCACGGCAACTGCGGAGATCTTTGCCGCACGGTACAGGGGAGAGCCGTTCTTGCAGTTGCAACCAAGCTGGCCGGCAAGTCAGTAGACGAGGACTGCCGGCCCCCTTGCTACAGTCGAGGCGCCGAATCAGCCGCCATTGAGATTGAAGTTCACGATGACCGTCGTATCCACTTCGGTCGGTTCGCCGTTGAGGAGATACGGCTTGTAGTGCCACGTTTTGACGGCGTCGAGCGCCGCACCCTTGAGCATTTCAGGACCACTAACAGCCGTCAAGCTCTCGATCGAACCCGTCTTCGAGATGATGGCGTGCAGCGTGACCTGACCCTGCATGTGCGCCGCGCGGGCGATAGGAGGATAGACCGGCTGCGAGCCGGACGTCTTGAGACCGGAAACGACGCCGCTCGAAATACGCGCCGGACCCGTGGGAGGCTTTGGCTTGGGTGCCGCAGCGACGATCACCGGACCTGTACCGGCTCCGCCCATCATGCCGCCAAGGACGCCACCGGCGGAACCGCCAGCCACCCTGCATACCGGCGACGCCAGCCGCGGAGGGAGGAGGCGGAGGGGCATCTTCCTTGACTTCCTTGATTTCCTTAGGAATCTTCGTCGGGGCATGGAGGCCCTGATCGATTTCCGAGACGTGCGGCAGCTGCTTGACCACAGCCGCGGGAGGAGGCGGTGGCGGCGGGGATCACCGACATCCTGATCATCACCGGTCGGGGCAAGCGCAGCCTCGAGGACCACTTCGACCGCTCCTTCGAGTTGGAGTACCACCTGGAGAAGGGGGGCAAGACCGAGGAACTCGAGCAGATGCGCGCCATCTCGGACCTGGCCGACATCCAC
>CALMON010000021.1 GCA_937871785.1 uncultured Granulicella sp. | reverse complement strand
CCACTTGTCGATGTCAGTCGCAACATAGTGACGCTGTACTCGGCGTCAGCGAGTTGCGAGGCGACCGCACGTTTCCAGATCATGTCGTAGAGCTGACGCTGGTGTTCGTCTTCTCCGGCCCCCTTCTGCTCAAGGTGGGTTGGCCGGATGGCTTCGTGGGCTTCCTGCGCGTTGTCTTTGGAATTCCAGCGACGTGGTTCCTTCGGCAGCGGCAAGCTCGTCCTTTCTGCGAAGCTACGTATGTCTGCAATCGCTTCTGCGGAGAGGTTCTGCGAGTCCGTGCGGTGATAGGTGATGAGCCCTTGCTCGAAGAGCTTTTGCGCGAGCGCGGCGGTTTCTTCGGGCGCGAAACCCAGGCTTACGCTTCCGGCCTGGAGCATGGTGGATGTTGTGAAGGCTGGCTTTGGGGACTGCGCCGATGGTCTGGTTTCGGAGGCGGTCACGGTGAACTCTTTGCACTGAGCAACGCGGTTCGGCAGCTCTCGGTCGACGATGTATTGCTGCCCTTCCGCCAAGTGAGGCGATGTGTCCCATTGGGCTTTCCATTTCTCTTCCTCGAAGACGGCTTCAACACCGAAGTGCTTCGTGGCGCGAAAGGCATCGATCTCTGTCTGCCTGTCGACAACCAGGCGAACTGCAACGCTTTGGACGCGGCCAGCACTTAGGCCGGCAACCCCCGTTTGCCGTCCAAGCAAAGGCGAGACCTTCCAGCCGAGCAGACGATCTTCTGCGCGGCGTGCAGCCTGGGCTCGAACGAGGTTCATGTCGAGCTGCCGCGGTGATTCAAGAGCCCTGCGGATGACCGCTTCGGTGATCGCATCGAACGTGACCCGCTGGTACTTCTTGAGCTTGAAAACCTCGACAAGATGCCAGGCGATTGCCTCGCCTTCGCGGTCGGGGTCGGTGGCGATGTAGACCATCTCCGCTCGCGCGACGCGTGGCTTCAACGCGTCGATGGTCGCCTTGCCTCGCTCGGTGTACTCGTAGGTGAGAGCGAAGTCGGCACTTACGCCGAGTTCCTTGGGCGGGAGATCACGGAAATGACCGACGCTGGCGGCTACGTCCCAACCGTCCCCGAGTATCGCCTTGATCTTCTTGGTCTTGTTCGGGCTCTCAACGATCATCAGTTTCATGGTGTTCCTCTGCTTTCGGAGTGGGTGTGGCTAGAGACTGATTCCCTGCCCGACGTCCTGCGCGCGCTGTTGTTGCTGATAGCGTTCGGGGACCGTGGCTTTGTCGAGGGCGAGGAGCGAAGATATGCTGCGACCGTCCGGGTCGTGGCACTGGCCTTTTTGATCGATGTGGAGCCAGCCTTGCGCTTCCCTGTGCTGGTAGCTCTGCGTTCCGTTCGGCTGTTCCTGTTTCCAGTCGAACTGCGGGGCTTCTTTCGGAAATGCAAGCTGAATGGGTGCCTGGTGACGATGCTCTTCGGCTCGCGTGTAGGCGGTTTCCATGACTTTCTCCTGCGGGTTGGTGGGTTTGCTTTCAACTGCGACGGCTGAGGATTTGCTGACGTTGGTAGCGAGCCGCTCTCCGAGCTGGGCAGCGTCGTTGGTGTAAATTCTTGCGTCCTGTGAGGCGCGGGAGATCGAGACATAAGCGAATTGTGTGTTGATGAGCTCGGCGTGGGTTGTAGTGTCCATGTTGACCAGAACGCGGCCGGTAGTGAGGCCTTGCGAGCTGTGTGAGGTGACGGCGTAGCCGTGATCGAGATGGCGCATCTGCGCACTGTCGAAGGTGATCTCGCGTGGCTTATCACCGTCCATCTTCACGCTGAGTTGGGTGCCTTCGATCTTCGTGATGGTGCCGAGGTCGCGATTCGACACACCAAGCTCGCGGTTGATTCCGGTGAACTGAACCCGGTCCCCTTGGGCGAACTCGCGCGAGGTCTCACGGAACGCGCTGATGCCCTGCAGGCGCTTGGGGTCGTAGGTCACGCTCTGGGCGTCAGCCCGCTGCACGGTGATGTGATTGTCTTTCTGGTTTACCGCCTGCACAGTGGCGTAGCTGCCGCGCTCGATTCCGTGTTCTTTGCTCCCTGTCGTGTACTGGAGGATGTCACCGACGTTGTATCGGCCTGCCCATGTGCGGTCGGCACCCGTCATGTCGGAGCGTTGGGTAAGCGTGCCGATGGTATGGTTCTCTTTCGAAACGCTGCCAGCCGTCTGGAGTTCGGCCCTGATGGCTTCGTTGATTTGCTGGCGGCTCTTGTTATCGGGAGAGACGACCAGCGTGTTCTCAGGCTTGGCCGCATAGTCCTTTGCGATGGCGTCGATCCGCTCTCCCGGGTCGACTATCTGCGTTATGCGACCTTGTTCGCTGAGTAGCTTAATTCCCTGCTCGGTCTCGTTCCTGGAGAGGTGCTCGACTGCCTTCAGGAGCTCAGGGTCTTTCTGGCGCATGATTTTGTCAAGCTGTGAGGTCTGCATTCCGGCCTCTTGCATCTGCTCGAACGGCCGTCCGGCGTCCACTCCCTGATGCTGCCGAGTGTCGCCAATGACCAGTACACGATCGTCA
>CALMON010000020.1:16409-38174 GCA_937871785.1 uncultured Granulicella sp. | reverse complement strand
CGCCGGCTCCCGCCGTCGCGGCCGCGAGACCGTCCGCGACCTCGACCTCCTCGTCCCCGGCCCCGCCTGCGCGCCCGACGTCGGCGCCGCGGCCATCGAGCACGTCGCCGCTCTACCCCTCATCGACAAGCTCCTCGCCAAGGGCCAGAACAAGGTCTCCTTCACCCTCCGCAATCAGCTTCAGGTCGACGTCCGCCTCCTCCCGCGCGCCTCCTACGGCGCCGCCCTGCAGTACTTCACCGGCTCCAAGCACCACAACGTCGCCCTGCGCCAGCGCGCCCATGCTCAGTTTCGCGATCAATACCGCTCCAGCCGCGTCCAGCCGCTTGACCACTTCGGCGTCTTCGCCGAATGTCTGCGTCTCAAAGCCAGCCGCGCCCCACGTCGTCGGGTAGCCGGCCACCGCGAGCAGATCTTTCGCTCCCCATGGAACACCGTGCAGCGGGCCACGGTATTTGCCGGCCGCGATTTCCACGTCAGCCTGCGCTGCCTGCTTCAGCGCACGCTCTTCGGTAAGCGTGATGACGCAGTGCAGCTGCGCGTCCAGCCGTTTGAGACGCGCGATGTACATCCTGGTCAGCGCAGTGGAACTGACGCGCCTGGTGCGCAGCAACTCCGCCCACTCGCGCACGGTCTGGAAGCAGAGTGGCTCGAGCGCAGAGGGTGTGTCGCTGTTTTTTTCAAACACAACATGCGCTGCAGGCCCATACTTCGCCGGCCGCTTCACCGTGTCGAGCACCATGCCACCCGGTACGGGATCGAACACCAGCGACGGCGATACCGCATTCGGCAAGGCCAGCTTCCGCACCTCAACGGCGTCGTCCCGCTGCGCCGTCAGGTTGTCGATCATCGCCTTGCGCTGCTCGGCGGTGAAGCTGACCCCGGCGATAGCGGCTGCCTGGTCGATCATCTCCGGAGTGATCGCGTCAAGCTTAACGGGACCGGCTTCAGGCGCCTGCGCGGAGCCTTGTGTGGCCAGGCTCAGAAGCACTCCCGGAAGCAGGGTGTGGCCAAGCCCGGCAGTAGCAGCGGCAGAAAGGAATCGGCGGCGGGTCGCGTCCAAAGTTGTCGGCATATCAAATCATGCCACGACCCGGGCGTGAACTGATCGCGCGAGTATGCTGGTAGTGAAAAAAGCTGAGTCACCACGACGCCGAACGGCCTCCTAAAACCCTGGCCGTAAACAGGCTCACCAGACTGTCTGTGAGCCCGTTCAGAGGAGCCGGTTGCCTGCACCTCTACCCTTTGCCCTTTAGCCTTGGGAACAGAGCCTCCGCATTCAGCCGGTTGACCTGGTGCAACTGGTCTCCCGTGAAGCCCTTCCACTCGTCCTGGTCGCGGGTAAACATCGCCTGCTGGTCAGAACTGATGTACGGATTGTCGCTGCCGAAGATGACGTGACCGGGAGCCGCGAAGTTCATCAGGCTCGGCAGGCCGTCTGGCGAACTGAGCGCGGTGTCGAAATAGAAGAGCTTCAACAGTTTGACGATGTCCTGCTCGCTCTTATTTTTCATGGTGTAGTCGTGCAGCAGAACGGCGAAACGGCGCGCGGCGTAGGGGAGAAAGCCACCCGCGTGAGAGAGGATGATTTTAACGTCGGGGTAGCGCTCCATTACGCCGCCGGTCACCAGGCTCAGAGCGCAGCGCGTGGAATCCATCGGGAAATCGACGGTTGGCTGCGGCACGCCTTCGAGCGGTTTCAGCTCCGGGATGCCGGGGTGGATGAAGATCACTGCCTTGCGCTTGTTGAGTTCCGCCCAGACCGGATCGAATATCTTGTCACCGAGGTAAACGCCTTTATAGCTGCTGATCAGGATCACGCCATCCGCGTGGTAGTCCTCGTACGCACGGGTGATCTCCTTGACGGTGTTTTCGACGTTCGGCATGGGCACGGTTGCGAAATAGCCGAGCCGGCCGTTCGCCCTGGCGACAAGGTCCAGCCCGAAATCGTTGACCTTTTTCGTCAGATCGAGTTGCTCCTGTCCTTCCCAGACGGACACCGAAGGCGTCGCCAGCGAAATGATCGCGGTGCTGGTCTCGAGGCGGTCGGTTACGGCGATGGCCGACTCAAAACTCCAGTCGGGAACACCCCACGTGGGCTTACCCATCTTTTTGACCAGAGCGTCGGTCCAGAACGGCGGGATCATGTGAAAATGCGTATCGATGCGATTTGCGGGCATGGCGACCTTTCGGAAACCGCTCTCACAAGCAGCAGTTTTCTCGATACGTTGGAGTGTTTCGGGTCGCGAAGCGTCGTCTCGCGATTTGACGATTTGTCTAACGCGAGGGTGCCAGATAAAGAGTGGCCTGGCGAGCGGAGAAAACTGACCGAGTTCACGCCCGACTTCGTTCTATGCGGTGGGACAGGGTTTTCACCTTGTCCTCCCTCGCGAAGCGAAGGATGGCAAACTCGGAAGCAAGCTACACCTTGGAAGAGGCCCTCCTCGAGGGCGTCCCGTTCAGGTGTAATGCTTTCCGTGGCGGTGACAAGTCGCTCCTTCAGCGCTCTGGTCACACGTACACCCGGTACCCAGGGCTTCGCCCTGCGCTGGTGTGAGGCAGGCCTTCAGCCCGGAAGAGGACCACTGCACCTGACTGAGAACAGGCCTAGATATCCAGATTCTTTACATCCAGCGCATTTTCTTCGATAAACTTGCGCCGCGCCTCAACATCCTCACCCATCAGCGTGGTGAAGATTTCTTCCGTCGCGGCGATATCTTCGAGCTTTACCTGCAGAAGCGTGCGCTTGGCCGGGTCCATGGTGGTTTCCCAAAGCTGCGGTGCGGTCATTTCGCCGAGACCCTTGTAACGCTGCAGGTCATAGCCCTTTTTGCCCTGCTCGATTACGTACTCGAAAACATCGCGCGGCGTCGCTTTTTCGACCGGGTCCTGCGCTTCGCGCGCGTTCCGGCGAGCGGCCGGCTTGTCTTCGGCCACCGTGCCGGGAGCTGCGGCGATGGTCTGATTGACACCTTCCATCTCCTCGACTTCAGCGGCCTCGTCCATTTCGGCCTGCGTCGGCGTTGCTCCGGCGACGGGCTTTGCCTTGGCCGCGTACTGCACCAGAAAGGGACCCACCAGCTTGTCGCCGAGCTCCGCCTGCTTGTGCAGCAACTGGCGGTTTTCGGGCGTGCTCGCCAGCGCCCAGTCGATCGAACGCCTGGCCCCTTGCGAGTCGGTGAAGCCCACCGAGTACAGACCATGCTCTTCATCGCGAACGACGTCGGACACGGCCTTGAACTGCTGCGTCCGCTCCATGGCCTTCAGCTTGGCACGTATGGATTCTAGCTTCTCGGGCGACTCGAAGTCCGCTCGGCGCGCGGCGTCCTTGCCGCCGTTGGCGAAGGTTTCCGCGAACACCCGCGTCACGTCTTCGTTGCGCAGCCGCTTGGCGACCTTGGCAAAGAAGCCGAGGTACTCGCCAAGCTGCGTCATAAACCGCGACAGCTCCGCCCCTTCAATGCGGGCACCGGCATCGCCGTGGGTGATCACCATGCCTTCAGAGGCGCGCCGCACCATTTCCTTCACCAGCGCGGGCTCGTCCTTGATGAACTTCTGAAACTTGCCCTTCTTGATGGAGTACAGCGGCGGCTGCGCGATGTACACATGCCCGCGCTTGATGAGCTCCTGCATGTGCCGGAAAAAGAACGTCAGCAGCAGCGTGCGGATGTGCGATCCGTCGACGTCGGCATCGGTCATCAGGATCAGCTTGCCGTAGCGCAGCTTGCTGATGTCGAAGTCGTCTTTGCCGATGCCCGCGCCTAAAGCGGTGATCATGGCACGAATTTCTTCGTGTCCCAGCATCTTGTCGTAGCGCGCTTTTTCGACGTTGAGGATCTTGCCCTTGAGCGGAAGAATCGCTTGAAATTTGCGGTCGCGGCCCTGCTTGGCGGTGCCGCCGGCCGACTCACCTTCAACCAGGTACAGCTCGCACAGCTCCGGCCGGCGCTCGGAGCAGTCGGCCAGCTTGCCGGGTAGCCCGCCGCCGTCCAGCGCCCCCTTGCGGCGAGTCAGGTCGCGTGCCTTGCGAGCGGCTTCTCGCGCGCGCGCCGCGTCGATCGCCTTGTTGATGATGCGCTTGGCGACCTGCGGATTCTGCTCCAGAAACGCACCCAGCCGCTCATTCACAAACGCCTGCACCTGTCCGGCGATGTCGGAGTTCAGCTTACCTTTGGTTTGCCCTTCAAATTGCGGCTGCGGCAACTTGACCGAGACCACCGCGACTAGGCCTTCGCGCACGTCATCGCCGCTCAGGTTTTCCTTCACGTCCTTGAACAGGCCAAGCTGCTGCCCTGCCACGTTGATTGTCCGCGTGAGCGCCGTGCGAAAGCCCGAAAGGTGCGTGCCGCCGTCGACCGTGTTGATGTTGTTTGCGAAGCTGAATACGTTTTCGGTGTAGGCGTCGTTATATTGCAGCGAAATTTCCATCACCACGTTGCCGCTCTGCTGCTCCATGTAGATCGGCTTTTCGTGCAGCACCTGCTTGCCTTTGTTGAGGTGCTTGATGAACTCGGCGATACCGCCCAGGTACCGGAACTGCTGATGTTTCGCTTCGCCTGACTTTGCGTCTGTGGTCCGCTCATCGGTCAGGTTGATCTCGATGCCCTTGTTCAGGAAGGCGAGCTGCCGCAAACGGTTGGCCAGCGTGTCGTAGTTGTACTCGTGCACCGTAAAGATGCTCTTGTCGGGAAGAAAGTGGACCTTGGTTCCCTTACGCTTCGAAGCACCCATTTTGCGCAGCTCGCTGATGGGGTCGCCCTTCGAGAAGTCCATTTCCCACGCGAATCCATCCCGACAGATTTCAACATCGAACTGCTCGGAAAGCGCGTTGACGCAGCTTACGCCCACGCCATGCAAACCACCCGAAACCTTGTAATTTGATGCGTCGAACTTGCCGCCCGCGTGCAACACGGTAAGCACCACCTGCACCGCCGGCAGCACCTCGCCGTTGGGCATCGTCTTGTTGTCGACCGGGATGCCGCGCCCATCGTCGACCACGGTAATCGAGTTATCGACATGGATCGTTACATCGATCTTGGACGCGTGCCCCGCCAACGCTTCATCGACCGAATTATCGACAACCTCGTACACCAGATGGTGCAGCCCCTGCTCTCCCGTTGAGCCGATGTACATCGCCGGCCGCAGCCGTACGGCCGCTAAGCCTTCGAGCACGGTGATGTTTTCGCCGGTGTAGCTTCCGCCGTCGACATTTGTAGACACGGGAACGGGTAGCTGGTCAGGGGTAGCAGGCGTTAGATCTTCAGGCACGAACGGGACTCCATCTCATCGGAAAAGGCTGGGGCAGCAAACGCGGTAAACAGGCCCGGATTCTGGAAAACAAAACGCACCGAAACCCTTGCAACGATTGACTTTTGTGCAATTTTCTCGACTCCCAAGTGTACCATGGCGGACATTCGGCTCCGGCCCGTTTCGTCGCCGTGAACCCTGCGTATCGGCTCCCACTCCCCGGCTCGAAGCACGGTGCAAGCCACACAAGTTGGGGGGTGGAAGTGCAGCCACTTCGTCCGCCAAAGCTGTGGATGGCGATTGACACGGCTAAATCGCCGGACGACACTGGAAAGCATTCTGAAACGCATCTTCCCCGCTCTGCGAGGCACCATGGCCGACCGCCAGCATTTTCCTGCTCTTTTCCCGATCCTCAGCAGCTCCATGCTCAGCTGGCTCCTGCTCGCCGGCTGCGGCGGCGCGCTCCCCAGCCCTTCGGCAATCACGCAGGGACACGCCGATGCGCAGATGCAGGGCAAGGTGCACGGCGGCCAGCAACCCGTTTCCGGCTCCACGGTGCAGCTCTATGCTGTAGGCTCAACCGGCGACGGCAGCGCCTCGACCGCGCTGCTCACCGTGCCGGCGATCACCGACGCGAACGGCAATTTCGCCTTTGCGGGCTTTACCTGCCCGGCGTCGAACCCGCTAGTGTACCTGACAGACACCGGCGGCAACCCCGGTCTGCCCGTCGGCGCGACCGTGCCCTACAACACGGCGCTCTCCATGATGGCTGTCGTTGGCCCTTGCGCGTCCATCACGACCTCCACCTTCATCATTGTGAACGAACTCACCACGGTAGCGGCCGTGTTCCCGCTGGCGCCGTTTATGACGTCGGTCACGGCTGTGGGTGCCTCGATCACAGACGCCTCTCTCCTTGTCTCCGCATTCACCAGCGCACAGGCGTTCGTGAACTCCTCCAACGGTCAGACGCCCGGCCCGATGCTGCCTTCGGGCGCAACCGACCCCATTCCCACGCTGAACACGCTGGCGGATATAGCGGCAGCCTGCATCAACTCGGGCGGTGGAACGGCCGGCAACGTCTCCTCCTGCGGGAACCTGTTTCTGTACACACCCAATGCGAGCGGCACATACCCCACCGATACCGTGACGGCGCTGCTGAACGTGGCGCACAGCCCCACGGCAAACACCGCCAACCTGCTGGCAGTAGCCGCCGGGCAGGGGCCGTTCCAGCCGCAGGTGCCAATTGCGCCGCAGGACCTGACGCCTGTTCTTCTGTATCCGCCGACATTCACGGTCTCGCCGTCGGTACTGAATTTTCCTGACACGCCGCAGTCTGCGACTTCCGCATCGCAAACCATCACGCTGACCAACCCAAACACCACGGCGGTGTACACAGGATTCAAGAGCTTCGGCGGCACCAACGCGGGGGACTTCAGCATCACGGGTGGAACTTGTGCGCAGATGCTGGAGCCGTCCGGCACATGCACCTATCTGGCCGTATTCACTCCGGGTGCCGGCGGCGCACGAACAGGGCTGCTCACTCTGACGCCGGGCGTGGCAACGGTACAGCGGAGCGTTCAGTTGAATGGGAACGGCATTGCCGGAAGTACAGGTATCGTTACCCTGACACCGGCCTCTGTGGCATTTCCGACGTACAGCATCGGCTCGACTCCTGTGCAGATCACTCTGCACAATTACAGTGCCGGTACTGTGACGATCTACAGCATTCAACTGGGTGACAACGTCCACTACTCGCAGACGAACACGTGCGGAACAACTCTTGCCTCGCTCGCGACCTGCACGATTTCGCCCGTGCCCGTGCCCACAGCGACTACAGCAGGCGCGGCGGTCAGCACAACGCTCTCTGTGCTGGATTCGTCCGCATCGTCACCCCAGACGGCCACATTGAGCTTCACGCCGACGATAGGCACGACCGTGACCCCCATGCCGGTCAGCACGTGGCCGGTCGGATTTTCTGTTCCCGGACCGAGCTTCAGCGTGTCAGGAACTCCTGCTTCTGTGGGGAGCGTCACGGGAGACTTCAGCGTTACATCGTCGGGTTGCAGCGGTGGGTACAACATGTGCCTGACCTATACAACGTTCAAGCCTTCAGCGATCGGAGCGAGACCGTCGACGTTCGCAGCCAACTACCCCATACCCTTCGTGGGCTATGGGGCGACCGCCGGGCCTTCGATTGCGGCCAACGTTTCGAGCATTATTTTTCCCGCTCCTGCTTACCCGGGCTATCCCTATAGCAGCCAGTTGGAGGCAGTCAACAACGGCACCACCACAATCACGCCCTCCATCACGTTGAACGCTCCGCATCCTGAGATCTTTACTTTTTCGCCCTGCACCTCACTCGTGCCGTATACGAACTCCGCTTCTAACTACGAGTGTGCGGTGAACCTTGCGGTGAAGTCCGGCTACTCGGGCTTGACGCTGGGAACGCTGACGTTTACCGACACCACTTCAGGCGTCCAGACGAGCGTGCCGATTTCGGGCTCTACCGGGACCTACACACCGATTATCACGATATCCGGGTCTGTCCTACCCGCCGATTATCCGAATACTCACGTGGGTTCGGCGACACCGATTACGTTCACCGGCAGTACCTTCGATCCGATGGCATTCAGCATTACCGGCAGCCCCAATTTCACTCTTACCGGGCCAGCCACCTGTCCCTATGGAAATCAAAGCTGCACGACCATCGTTGCCTTTACGCCAACCGTCACCGGAAATCTTAGCGGCACTTTGACAATGACTGACACGGTCACCGGACTTACTTATACAAATACGCTTCAGGGTACTGGCGGCAAGGCGACCTTCTCTGTGTCGCCGGCACAATATGACTTTGGTACGAAAACACTAGGCACGGTGAAGAACACGACTTTCACGGTGACCAATACAGGAGACGGAACGCAGTATTGCCCAGGCGCCGGCACCCTGACAGGTACCGGGGCAGCCGATTACACCGTTACCGTGCCCACCGTGCAGGTAGCACCGGGTAAGACGTGCACCATTCAAGCGGTATTTCAGCCGAGCGCTCCCGGTTCGCGTCCGGCCACCTACACGTTCCAGACGTCACCCTATTACGACCTTGTTCAACCAAGCTTTTCTCTGACCGGAACCGGTACGTTCTAGCCAGGTTGGGTCCAGAAGTGCCATCCGAATACAATAGAAGCGATGGCGCTTTCGGAACAATTCGACGTGCTGGTGGTCGGCGCGGGGCATGCCGGGTGTGAGGCAGCGGCGGCGGCGGCGCGCATGGGGCTGCGCACGGCGCTGTTCACGCTCAACCTCGACCTGATCGCGCAGATGTCCTGCAATCCGGCGATCGGCGGCGTGGCCAAGGGCCACCTGGTTCGCGAGGTTGATGCCCTCGGCGGCATTATGGGTGAAGTCGCCGACGCTTGCGGAATTCAGTTCCGGCTGCTCAACACGTCGCGAGGCCCCGCTGTTTGGAGCCCCCGCGCGCAGTGCGACAAGGCCTTATATCGCACGCGCATGCGCGAGAAACTCGAGTCCATCCCGAACCTGTTTATCAAGCAGGCTGAGGTCGTTGATCTCGTAGTGGAAGAGGGCGGGAAGCCAAGCGCCCAGGATGTAGAAGGCGCGGAGCAGGAAAGCCTGACCACCAAGCCGGGCCCTGACCACTCCGCGCCGGGCCCTCGCGTCTCAGGCGTAAGGCTCCGCGACGGCCGCACTGTCGGTGCAAGGTCGATCGTCGTTACGACCGGCACATTTCTTAATGGCCTCATCCATTGCGGCGAGCAGCAATACACGGCCGGGCGTTCGGGTGAGCCCGCCAGCGTGCTGCTTGGCGAGTCGCTCAAAAAGCTCGGACTGCGGGAAACGCGCCTCAAGACCGGAACCCCGCCGCGCCTCGACGGCCGCACCATCGACTGGTCGCGCTTTGAAGAGCAGCCGGGCGACGCTGACCCCACGCCGTTCAGCTTCCGCAGCCTTGGAGAGGGTTCAGGGCGCAGAGCCCGGAGTCTGGAAGAGACCTCAACACGGAGCACGCTGGACCCTGCGCCCTCCCCCCTGAACCCCGGCACCTGGACGCCGCCCTTGCCGCAGATTTCCTGCTACATCGCGACAACGACGCCCGAAACGCTCGACCTGATCCGCGCCAACGTGCATCGCTCGCCCATGTACACCGGCCAGATCGAAGGCATTGGCCCGCGCTACTGCCCGTCGATCGAGGACAAGATCGTCCGCTTCCCGGACAAGCTGCAGCACCAGTTTTTCCTGGAGCCGGAAGGCCTCCACACGCATGAGGTCTACATCAATGGCATGAGCACCTCGCTCCCGCAGGAGGTCCAGGCGCAAATGGTGCGGTCGATCCCGGGGCTCGAAAACGCCGAAATGCTGCGGCCCGGCTACGCGATCGAGTACGACGCCATCGACCCCACGGAGCTCGACCGCACGCTGCGCGTCAAGAAGTTCACCGGCCTGTACCTGGCCGGGCAGATCAATGGGACTTCCGGCTATGAAGAGGCCGCCTGCCAGGGCTTGATGGCGGGCATCAACGCCGCGCTGTTCGCGCGGCAGGTCTCAGGGTACAGCGCCGAGGGACCGGAAGGCGTCGTTTCGGGCTCGCACCTCGAACCCTGCCTTTCGCGCCACGACCAGAACGCCGGCACTCCGGCCCCTGAGCCCTGGACCCCGGGCCCTGGCTTTACCCTTGACCGCACCGAAGCCTATACCGGCATCCTGATCGACGACCTGATCTCGAAGGGCACCGACGAGCCGTACCGCATGTTTACCTCGCGCGCTGAGTTCCGGCTCCATCTGCGCATCGACAACGCCGACTCGCGGCTCACCCCGCACGGCCGCGCGCTCGGCCTGATCGACGACCGGGCCTGGGCGGCGTACGAAGCCAGGCAGGCCCGCCTGGCCGCCTTTACGCACCTGCTCGAAACGACCTGGCTGGGCGAAGCGGACGTGGTCACGCTGGCCTCACCCTTGTCGCCAGGTTCCGGCGTGTCCATGAACTCCTCCGCGGAGACGCGTTCTTCTTCGCCACGGGGGAAAGCCACCGCGATCGCATCGGCCCCCGTTGCCGCTGCGCCCGTCCGCGGCGACCTTTTCGCGCAGCTTCTTAAGCGTCCCGCGACCACCGTTGAAAGCCTTTTGCCGACTCTTCTGGAGCGCATCGCCGCGCAACCGGAGCTTGCGGCGTGGTCGGCGGTGCTGGCCGAGGCCGGGGGCCAGCCCCCTGCGTGGGTGCGAAACGAGATGAAAACGGTCGAAACCGGCATCAAGTTCGCCGGCTACCTTCTGCAGCAGCAGCGGTCCATGGCGCGCCTGCGCGAAAGCGAGCAGCAGGCCATCCCCGGCTGGTTCGACTACCGGGCCTGCTCCGGCCTGTCGCGCGAGATGGTCGAAAAGCTGTCGCGCGTGCGCCCGTCCACCCTGGGGCAGGCCAGCCGCATGGCAGGAGTGACGCCGGCGGCGGTTTCGCTCATCCAGTGCTTTCTGGAAATCCAGGCGCGCGGCCGTACCGCCTGACGGTCGCCGGCATCGGGTGCGGTTTGGGATGAAAGCCCGCGCTCCGAGCATGTTCGTGCAGCGATTCAGGAAAGCGAGTTCCAGGGGCGAAAGTCCGTTTTAGCGGCCCAGGTTGATGTCTGGGCTGAAGCCCAGACCTATCGAGGAGCAAGGGCAGCGGCAAAGGCTGTGAAACAGCTCTAGGGCTCAGCAGAGCCGGTCGCCAGTCGGGCAAACCACTCCGCATATGGCGAGTTCCTTGCCATCACCCGGTTCCAGTCGCGCTGCCCATCCTGCCACCACGCCGGCCCGCGCTCGCCCAGCGCGATCTTCGCGGCGTCTACCCGCGCTCGCGCCGCTTCCCGACCGGCTCCGTCCCCTGCTCGCATAGCTCTTCCCTTGGCCGCGCGGGCTGCCATCAACTCCCCGACCAGGCTCTGCCGCTCCTCCGGTTCCAGCGCCGGATTCGAACATCGCCACAGCCTGCCGCGCACGGCAAAGTAGCGGCCATCGGGAGTCACCGGGTACGAACGTTTTTCGCGCACCTCGGTTCAGATGCCGTGCGCCGCAGCACCTTGCCGCGTTGTACAACAGAAGCCATGGAAACCATGGCTCTCAGCTAGCTCCGCCACCTTGGGCGCAAGCGCCGGTCATCTCGGTAAAGGAACCAGAAGTTGCATTGCCCCCGGCGACCGCAGAACGTACCTTAAGGCGACCTCGTACGACCAGGAGCGCTTCGCCATGCACGTCAAGCCGCCCCCCGCTCAGCCCGGCACGCCCGTCTCGGCGATCCGGGAGGCGCAGCCTTCCTCTGCTTTCCAATCGTCGCGGTTTTCGCAGCGTGCCCACATTGCTGCCAAACCGCTGCAGCATGAAGGCGTCCTGAAGCTTGGAGTGGTGACCTATATTGTGGCGTTGCTGCTGATTGCGGCGTTTTCGGTCGCGTTCCACTTCATCACCGACAATATCGTGCGTCAGCAAGACGCGACCGCGCGCGTGGTCAACGTGAGCGGACGGCAGCGGATGCTGTCGCAGCGCATTGCGCGGCTGGCCCTGGAGCGGGCGGCGCATACACAGTTTCGGCCGGACGCGGAAACCGACGCCGACCTGAAAAACGCGATCAACCTCATGGCGGCTTCGCATGAAGACCTGCTGCGCGACGCCGCTCCGCCTGCGGTGACGGCGGTCTACACGGGAGCTCCGTACCGTTTGGACGCGCAAATTGCGTCCTTTCTGGACCACGCACGCGCTGTCGCGGCGCGCCCGGCGACAGAACTGAACGTCGCCGACGGAGATCTGGTGGCCGTCGAGCGGGCGGCACAAACGCCGTTGCTGCAGGCGCTGAACGCCGCAGTGGCGGCGCGGCAGGAAAGCTCGGAAGCGTCGATCAAGAACCTGCGCACGGTGCTGGGGCGGCTGACCCTGGTGATGCTCGCGGTTCTGCTGGGGGAAGCGCTGTTCTTGTACCGGCCCTGGTTCAACCGGCTGCGCCTGGCACATGAAGAACTGCTCGACCTGGGCCGGACAGACCCGCTGACGGGCTGCCTGAACCGGCGCGCCTTTACGCAGGAAGCCCAGGCTTTGGTGGAAGAGTGCAAAGCGACCGGGAGCGGGCTTGCGGTGCTGATGACCGACATCGACCGTTTTAAAAGCATCAACGACCGTTTTGGCCACTCGGCCGGCGACGACGTGATCCACGAGATGGTGACGCGCATGGTGGGCAAGATGACCTCGTCGCAGCGGCTGTGCCGCATGGGCGGCGAGGAGTTCGCGGTGTTGCTGCGCGGTGCGACGATGGCGGAAGCCGCGGCGCTGGCCGAAGAGCTGCGGCGGCTGGTGGCGGAAACGCCGTTTGCGGTGCGCGCGCATGAAGCCATTCTGGAGCTCGACGTTACGGTAAGCTTCGGGGTGGCGGAGCTGGTGGCTTCGGACACGTCAATTTTTACGGTGTTGGGACGGGCGGACAAGGCGCTCTATCGCGCCAAGCATAGCGGCCGAAACCGGCTGGAAGTGGAGTGGTACGAGGTGCCCGCGCCCGTGGTGATGATGGGCGCTCAGGGATAAGGCGCGTGGGTTGCCGTTGGCGCAAGATGCAGGGTTGCGGGTTACATTCCCGGATGCGCCGTCAGGATGGCCGCGAGGGCCTTCATGCGGCTGGCGTCAGCCGGGGTTTTGGCGGTTGCGGCCGACTCGTCCAGCGTGTGCGCCATGCGCTGCATTTCGAGGTGCGCCTGCTCGTTCTTGCTCTTGCTGGCCGTGTTGCCGGTGCTGAGTACCTGCTGCAATGACGCGATCCGGTCGGGCGAAAGGGCCTGCGAGCGCGCAAGCTGATCGACGTAGGCCTTCGCGACGACGACCTTCGTCGGCCAGACGATCGGCTGCTGGTTCTGCACGTTCAGCTCCGCCACGCGCACCGTTTTGGCGGCGTCGATCTCGTTCTGGGTCAGGTACTGTGACGGAGTGAGCTCGAAAATATCGAGGCCCCGAGCAATTTCCGAGCCGTAAATGTTGCCGTTGTACCAATAGGCCGACCAGTCGCCGCCGAGCACCAGCGTCTTCGGGTCGATAGGACCGCGATCGAAGTAGGCAATCTCGAACGGGTGCTTGGCGTCGGTGAAATCCATGACGGAAATGCCGCCCTGGTACCAGGACTGCACTTCGATGTCGCGGCCGGGGATGGGGACAAGCGAGCCGTTGTGCGCGACGCAGTTTTCCGTGTCGCCCTGCGCGGCGGGCAGCTTGTAGTAGCCGGCCAGCGACAGCTTCGAATCGTGGAGGTTGAAAATCGCGTCCGCGCCCCACACGTTGGGGTCGTTGGGCCTGCACTTGGCGCCGAGACCGCCGCCCCACTCGTCGGTGAACACCACCTTGGAGCCATCGTTCGAGAAGCTGGCCGAGTGCCAGTAGCTGTAGTTGGGGTCGTTGACGGCATCGACGCGCTTGGGGTGGACGGGGTCCTTGATGTCGAGCAGGATGCCGTTGCCGCTGCACGCACCGGCCGCCAGGCCGAGCGCGCTGTAGGTCGTAATGTCGTGGCACTGGTTGGTGTCCGAGGGTTTTTCGGCGCCCTTGTCATGCGAGCCGCCGTTGTTCAGGCCGTTCAACGCATTGGTGCGCGGGTCGACAAAGACGCGCGGGCTGCTGACGATCGCGGCCTGCTGCGGCGCGGCGAGCGGCACCTTGATCACGTCGATCGAAAACAGAGACGTCTTGGGATCGTCGGCCTTGCCGTTGTCGCAACCGGCAAGTTCTTCGGACTGCCGGACGAAGGACGTTCCGGAAACATACACGTACACGTCGTTCTTGTCGTTCGGGTCGACCACGAGGGTGTGGGTGTGCGATCCGCGGCAGGTTTGCACGGCGGCCACCTGCTTCGGGTTCTGAATGTCGGTGATGTCGAAGATGCGCACGCCGCGGAAGCGGTCTTTCTGGGCAACCGGAAGGCGCGAGGGCTTTTCGCCTTCAGCCGGCTTCGGGTTGGGCGGGAAGGCCTGCGTGCCGCAATCGACGCGGCCATTAGGCATTTCGACCGACATAAACAGCAGGTTGCCGTAGACGGACACGTCGCCCTGGCCACCGGGGCAAACGAGGGTCGTCAGCAGCTTCGCGGCGGCAGGGTTCGCGATGTCGTAAATGCTGACGCCGTAGAAGTTGCCCTGAAACAGGTGCGTTCCCTGAAAGGCGAAGTCGGAGTTCGCGTAGGCAAGCTGCGCGAGCACGGGGCGCATGGTCGGTGGCAGCTTCGAAGGGTCTGACACGCCGATGACGCCGAGGGCCTTGGTGACGGCGGGATCGTTTGGCTGCGTGGCGTCGAGCCGGAACGGATCGGGCTTTTTGACGAAGTCGAGGTGCTTCATGCCCATGGCGGCTTCGCCGGCGTCGTACAGGCCGGGCTTCAGGGTGTAGCGGGGGTCGTTGACATTCGATCCCGTCATGCCCGGGGGCAGCGGCGGTGCCGGCTTGGGGGCGAATTCGTCCAGTTCGTCGACCGGGGTGGGCTTGGCGGCGGCTTTCGCGTCGGGCGGCTGGGTGACAGGTGCTTTCTGCGTCGCGGTCTGGGCGTGCCCGCGGGCAGGCACGGTCAGCGGAAGAACGGCCAGGCAAAAGGCTACGGCTTTCAAATACTTCATCGAGTCTCCTTACGGTGTCTTCGTACTGGGCGGGGTCTTGGCGAGCATGCCCTGCATGATGCGGATTTCGGCGCGTTGCGTATTGTCGGCGTCGGTGGCGAAGTCGAAAAGGTCGGCATCCTGGCCGGCCCCGGGAGAGTTGAACAGGTCTCGCACCATGACCAGAGCGCCGTTGTGGTGCTGGATCATGCCGGTCAGAAAGAGGCGGTCGAAGTCAGGCCCTTTTGACTGCCGCAGCGTCGTCATCTGCGCGGCGGTCAACATGCCGGGCATCGCGGGCATCGCGGCTCCGGACATGTCCATGTCGGGCATGCCGGGCATCGCCATCGAGATGGGTTCATGCCGCGCGGCGAGCCAGCGCTTCATAAACAGCATCTCGTCGGACTGCGAGCTGGAAATTTTCGCGCCGATGCTGCGGACGTCCGGGTTGGTGCTTCGAGCGGCGATCAGCGCGGTCATTTCGACAGCCTGCCCGTGGTGCATGACCATACCCTGCATAAAGTCGACATCGGCCGCAGAAACAGGGGGAATAGCGGCGTGGGTGTCGGGAGGAAGAAGGCGGCTGGGCTGGCCGGGAGCTCCCGGCTGCACCACGACTGAAGGCGCGGAGGCCGCTCCGGCGGGCAGGGTCCCGGCTTGCTGGGCGGAACCCAGCGACGGCGCAAGAAGAAGAGCCAGTAGAGCCATCGGCTTCGGAGCAGCGAAGGACATTGGAGTGTTTCTACGCTATCACGGCCTTGTCGGTTCCGTATGCTGAGGATGGTTGTGGCGCAGCAGGCCTGCGAACGCGGAAGAAAGCATCGTCTCACCCTGGAAATGTTAGCCGGGTGATTGTTCGGTGTCACTCCGCTCAGGATAGCGGCGTTCCGTGGCGGCATGCCGACTATTCCTGGACACCACGGCTTCCACGTCACAACCTTGCTGGATAAACCCCGAACCGGCTCACGTCCATGCCCAAGGCCGACGAGCAGAAATCGTCCTCCACCTGGCGGCGATGGCGAACTCCTATCCGTTCGGAATCGAGGAGGGGTAAGCGCCAGTGAGGAAGCGGCGATCACAGGCTTCGTCGACGAGAAGGCGATGCTCTGCAGAACCCGGGAGGAGCTACATGGCGAACCACCATCGGGAAACAGCGTTGACGTCTGTAGCG
Organism: uncultured Granulicella sp.; assembly: GCA_937871785.1. Classification (GTDB taxonomy): domain Bacteria; phylum Acidobacteriota; class Terriglobia; order Terriglobales; family Acidobacteriaceae; genus Granulicella. Next base: position 22,154 of record CALMON010000020.1, on the reverse strand, counting down.
ATACGGCGCACGAACGCGGTTTCTATAGCACTGCAGTTCACGACGATCCAGCGTCGAAGACAATCAGTCCCAGTCGTCGCGAACGGCGGCTGTGTCGGCGAAGACCTGATCGAAGTTGTCGGTTTTCTTGACGAGGATGTCCGCGAACTGCTCCGCCTGACGCAGCAGGATCGCCTGCAGGCGAACTAGCTCCAGCATCGCGAGGAATGTGCAGATCAGCGCGCGCTCGGATTTTGTGTTCGCGAGCATCCGTCGCAGGCTAATCGGTTTATCTTCCATCAGCAGGCGGCGCTTCACGAAGTCGATCATCTGCGCGACCGTTACGGAATCGCCTTCGACGTTGTGCACCGGGCGCGTGCGCAGGCGCTCCAGGATGTCTTGAAACACGCGTACCAGGTCTACCGTGTCCGCGTCGATCTCGCGTTCAGACTCTTTCGAGTCCACGCCCTCGTCGCGCAGAAACTTCTTCATGCCCGGTTGCGACCAGGTTGCTTCTTCAAGCATTTGCCGCTGCTGCAGCATCTGCGCGGCAGACTTGAAGCGCTCGTGCTCGAGCAGGCGTTCCACTAGCTCGCGCCGCGGATCATCGGCGGCCGCGCCGGTTACGTCGGCCGGGTCGCGCGGCAGCAGCATCTTCGACTTGATGTGGATCAGCAGCGACGCCACGTAAATAAACTCGCCCGCCGCGTCCACGTCCGTTTGCTTCAACCGGTGCGTGTAGGAAAGAAACTGCTCCGTGATGCGCGCCATCGGGATGTCGTAGATGTCGATGTTCTGCTTGCGGATCAGGTCGAGCAGAAGGTCCATGGGACCGTCGTACACCAGGCCGACGGTGACTGAAAACGGCGACTGGGACGCTTCCGCTTTTCCTTTTTCGCGCTCGGAAACCCTGCGCGCCTCCGGCGGCGGCGGGGGCACGGGTTGCGGCTGCAGAGCAAACGGCTCGGCAGGCGCGGCTGCCTTGACTTCGCCGGAATCCTCGTCGGACGGTAACAGCGCGGCCGGGTCCGTCGTCGCCGCGGGTTCCAGAGACGTATCGTTCGCCATGACCTACGCGAGCCCCATGGCTTTTTGTACCTCGTGGAGCGTTTTCGCCGCGCGCTTGATCGCACGGTCCTTGCCGTTGGCCAGCACATCCGTCACGACGTTGGGGCGCGCTTCAAGGTCGCGGCGATGCGCCTGCATCGGGGCTATGGTCGCGACGATGCCGTCCGCCAGCCAGCTCTTGCACTCGATGCAGCCGATGCCCGCCGTACGGCAACCCTCGGCCGCCCGAGCCTGGATTTCCTCCGGGCTGAACACTTTGTGCAGATCGAACACCGGGCACACTTCGGGGTTGCCAGGGTCTTCGCGACGCACGCGCGCCGGGTCCGTGACCATGACCTTGAGCTTGGCGCGAATGTCCGCTTCCGGCTCCGACAGCATGATGTGGTTGCCGTAGCTTTTCGACATTTTGCGGCCGTCGAGCCCCGGCAGCTTGGGCGACGGCGTCAGCAGCACCTGCGGTTCGGGAAGGATTTCGCGAATGCCGGTCGGGTGAATCTTTTTCGTTTCGAGCGCGGCCGCGTGAAGCTGGTGCGGCGAAAAGTCGGTGCGCGTGGAGGTTTTCGGCTCGCCGGCAATCTTACGCGCGCGCTCCAGGATGGCGGCCATCTCCCACGGAGCGGCTTCGGGCGACGTGAAAAAATCGCCCGGGTAAAGCTGGTTAAAGCGCCGCGCGACCTCGCGGGTGAGCTCGACGTGAGCCACCTGGTCGGCGCCTACAGGGACGAAATCCGGCTTGTACAGCAGGATGTCGGCGGCTTGCAGCAGCGGGTAGCCGAGAAAGCCATAGGTGTTCAGCTCTTTTTCAGCAAGCTGCGCCTGCTGGTCCTTGTAGGTCGGCACGCGCTCGAGCCAGGGTACCGGCGTGAACATACCGAACAGCGTATTCAGTTGCGCGTGGTGCATCACGTCGGACTGCTTGAAAATGACGCAGCGGCCCGGGTCGAGCCCGGCCGAAAGAAAGTCGAGCGTAATGTCGCGGACGTTCTGCTGAATCTTGCCAGGCTCGGCGTAATCGGTCGTCAGGGCGTGGAGGTCGGCGATAAAAAAGTAGCAGTCATACTCATGCTGCAGCTTCACCCAGTTGTACAGCGCGCCCATATAGTTGCCCAGGTGCAGCCGGCCGGTGGGCCGCATGCCGCTGAGAACACGCGGGCGTGGACCGCTGCGAAGGGGATGCGGCGTGGGGGCGTATGCCGGCGCAGGCGTAACGACGTGGGCCGGGGACGGGGTAGAAGTCAGGTCGGGTTGTAAGGGGGCACTCATTGCGGAGACCTTCAGGATACAACGCCGACGCCGTGCCCGGCGGCGCGGCAGTATGGCATCATAGAGAGCATCAGCACAGGCAGGGAACGGAGAGGCACCATGAGGAAAGCATCGGTCACAGCAGTGTGGCTCCTATGCCTGGGCAGCGCGGCGGCGCAAGTGACGCGGCCGCCGATGACCGAGGCGGATTTCAGGGCGGAAGCCGACCGCGCCCGCACACTCTACCAGGCGCAGAACTTCACGGGGGCCCTGCCGCTCTATGAAGACCTGTACGCCCGGCAGCCGGCGAATCTCGCGTTTGAAGAAGCACTGGCCATGTGCCTGCTCGCGCCGCGGAAAGAGCAGAGCGAAACGGAAGTCAAAGCGGCTCATGCCCGGTCGAAGACGTTGCTGCTCGATGCACAAAGCAAGGGCGACAACAGCCCGCTTCTGAAAACCGTCCTCGAAAAGATGGGCAGCGGCGACGGCTACGAAGAAAATACCGGCTCGAAAACGCCGGCGCAGCAGGATTTTGCGCGCGCTGAGCAGGCCTTCAGCGGTGGCGACTTGAAAACAGCCCTGGCGCTGTACCAGACGGCGCTCGTCGAAGATCCGCACTTCTACGTGGCGGCGCTGTATGCCGGCGATGCGCTCTTCAAGAGCGGCGATTGCGCCCAGGCGGGCGTGTACTACGGAAAAGCTGTGGAGATCGATCCGGACCGCGAAACGGCTTACCGCTACTGGGGCGACTGCCTGGGGAAGCTGGGCGAACACCAGCGCGCGGAGCAGATGTACATCCGGGCGGTTGTAGCGCAGCCGTATGCGCAAACGACGCGTTCCGCACTGGCGGACTGGGCGGCCGCCAATCATAGCCGCACCGTCGCGCCCGCCGTCACGCTGCCGAAGCGCGTCGAGCCGGACGCCACGGGACAATCCAACCTGACGCTCGATCCCGCCACCGTAGGCAGCCCGGCTGCGTCCGCGTGGATGGCGTACAGCATAGCGCCGACCATCTGGGCGAAGGGGCTGTTTGCCAAAACGTATCCTGGAGAAACCGTCTACAGGCACTCCCTGGCCGAAGAAACGCAAGCCATCCAGGTGGCGCTTGCGGCGGTAAAGGACCGGAACGTGATCAGCAAAGACCCGACGTTGCGCCTGCTGGACGCGATCAACCGGGACGGCATGTTGCCGTGCTTTATTCTGCTGGACCGCTCCGACCGGGGCATTGCCCAGGATTACGCGGCGTACCGCAAAGACCACCGCGAGCTGTTGGCGCAGTACATCGCCAAGTACGACATCCACGCGCAGTAGCCAGACAACGCCGGGGTGGCGGCCATCTTTCCCGGCCAGTGTGACATCCCTTACGTAGTACCTGAAAGGCAAAATCGAGACCTATGTCCCAGCATCCAGAGCACGGCCCCAGCCATCGCGAAGAAGTCAACCCCAAGGTCGCGTCCGACATCGCGTACTGGAGCAAAGAGTTCGGCGTCACCGGGCAGGAGTTGCACGAAGCGATCCGCGTTCACGGCGTCCACGTCGACAAGCTGCGCGCGCAGCTTTCCAAGGACCATGGCCATAACGGCGGGCAGCACCAGAAGCGCGGCGAAAACGACACCTTTTAACCCGGTTGGGTGCGCCTGCCCCGTCAGCTTTGATCGTCCTTTGTCAACAGGTCGACCAGCGTCTCCTTGTGCTTCGGCTTGGCGGCCGCCTTTTCTCGGGTGGTCGGCAAGGGGAAGGACGGTTTCGGTGTACCGACCCGGTCACGCGCGTTCCGCTTCACGGCTTTTGTGATCGAAAATGCCCGCTTTTTCGCTTTGCCCATAGCCGTTTCTTCCCTTTCACCCTTGTGCCAGACTACGACATGCAGCCGAAGCCCGCCGGGAGTATTCTTGCTGGGAGGGCAGCGGCCATGGAAGAGCGGGATTTTTTCGACGAGCGGGCGGAAACGCGCACCCACACAATGACATGTCCGCACTGCGGTCTGAGCGGGGAATACACCCTCGGCTGGCTGGTGCGGCGCAAGAGGCGCGATCTGCCTCGCGGAGCCGATGAGCGCGACCGCGCCCGCTTTGCCAAGGCGAAAAGCTATATGGTGCGGCGCGACGACAAGGTGGGCTGCGCGAACGGGCGCTGCCGCAAAACCTTCGAGGTGGTCGGACTACAAACGGTCGCCGACCTGATCGATACGTCGCAGCTTCCGGCCGACCACAAAGAGAAAGTTGCGGCGCCGCAAGCCAATGACCGCGAAGCCGCGTTGCGAGCCCGCTTTTCCCGCAAAACCTACTGAGGCGGATGAACCACAGGAGTTAACAACGCCCCTCAAGTGCAGCTTGAGGGTTTGCGAAAGTTTCGCTTTCCGAACACGGGGTGAGCTCTTGGAGCCGAACGCGCGACGCAACCCACGCTGTGGTTTATACTCTGAGCAACGAAGGAGCATTGCCGATGGCCAACATGATTCTGCCGTACGAGGAACGCAACCTGTCCCCCGATGAGGTGGAAGCCCTGGACCGCCGCCGCCGCCGCGGCCAGCTTTTTCTGGTGATCGGCACGCAATGCCTGGTTGTCGCCATTCTGCTGACGCTTTGGAGCGGCCAGGACCTGACGTATTCTCCTGGCTTTGCTCACCCGATGGCCTACTGGGACGCGCTGACATTTCTTCTGGCTGCGACCTTCATTGGGAACGGCATCCGCCTGCGCCGCGGATCGAACGAGTTCATCAGCTACTAGATTTCAGGCAGGTACGCGAGAAGGCGAGCTTCGGCTCGCCTTCTCGTTTGTGACTGCCCGGTTTGCGTAAACAACGCTGCGCAACCAGGCAGCGGCGCGCGCCTACTCCGCCTTTTTCTTGTTCCGCGACTTCACCTTAAACCAGATCGGGCTGCCGATGAACTTGAACGAGTCCCGAATCTCATTGGCCAAAAACCGCTCATAGCTGAAGTGCAGCTTCACATCGCGGTCCGTGAACAGCACAAACGTCGGAGGAGCCACAGCCGCCTGCGTCATGTAATAAATGCGCACGCGCTTCTTCATCGGGACACTGGCGCGCTGGAAGTCGACGCGGTCTAGAAAGCGGTTCATCTGTCCGGTGGTGATGCGCTTGCGCCGTTCGCGGCTGACGAGTTGCACCTTCTTGAACACCTCGTCGATGCCCTTGGCCTCGGACGCCGAAACAAACAACAACGGCGCGTAATCCAGATACTTCAACGAGTCGCGCACCTGCTGCTCGTAAATCTTTCTGTCCGCCGGCGGCTTGCCATCGACCAGGCGCATGCCGTCCGCACCCACCGCCGTCATCAGGTCCCACTTATTCACGACGATGATCACGCTGCGGCCGCTTTCATGCGCGTAGCCGCCGATGTTCGCGTCCGCCGCCGCCACGCCTTCAAGCGCGTCGATCACCAGCAAGGACACGTCCGCTGCCTCCAGGTGTTTGCGGCTCATGATCACCGAAAG